>DLLA01000086.1 GCA_002479035.1 Bacteroidales bacterium UBA7574
CTGCCGATGCACCTTACTTGAGCGTCTGCACCACGGGTACGCATGATATGAACCCGCTCCGCGCATGGTGGGAGGAAGACCGCGCTGTCACCCAACGTTTCTACAACGAGCAGATGGGCTGGCAAGGCGAAGCACCGCACGAGATGACGCCCGAGATTGCGGAGTTTATCATCAACCAGCACATGTACAGCCCTGCTATGTGGGTTATCCTGCCGCTGCAGGATTGGATGGCTATCGATGGCGAGGTGCGCCTGCCCGATGCACATGCCGAGCGTATCAACCTGCCGTCCGACCCGCACCATTTCTGGAACTACCGCATGCACCTCTGTCTCGAGGACTTGCTGCACAAGGATGCCTTCAATGCACACGTGCGGCACCTGACACAGGTCAGATAATTTAGCAGATAAGGTAATAAATCACAAAGAGAGACTGCCTGACAAATGTAGGCAGCCTCTTGTTTTGTTGGGAGACGACGCGGCTCGCGTCGTCGAAACTAAAATTAGCACGCTACAGTGCCACCTTGTATGTCCCCACCTGCCCTTCGGCAGCCACTTGCAGCACGTACACGCCTTGCAGTTCTGTGCCTATCTCCGTAACAGGTGCCGCCGTCTGCAACAGGCACTTGCCGTTCATATCGTACAACCGTGCCTCTGCCCCTGCTTCAAGCGTCAGGGTGTGCCCATGCAACGTGAAGAACCTGCTTTCTTGCACCATTTCAACATCTGTCTTCGCATCATTGTGCATACAATTATAGCGCGCATATAAGAGCTGATAATCTCCCATAGCAGTATATACACATTCCCCATTCTGGTATGCGCACAGGAGGGCATACGAGTAACCTCCCGGCAGACCATATCCGCCTGTCTGCAGCAGTCCTTGTTGCGTGCCTACGCCCCAAATCCAGTTGGTGCTGTCGCCCTCAGGGCGATACTCGTCGGGCACAATGCGAATGCTCGCGAATGTCCTCTCCCCGGGTGCACCGCCTATATAATCCACCACCACGCGCTGCGTCTTGAAGTATGCCACATAGTTCAGTCCGGCGAACACGGTCAGCGTGTCACCTTCCTTTGCCCCGAAGTCATACAGCAGGTATTCGCTGTCCTCGTAGTGGAAATACACCTTCTCATCCTCTGTAGTGCGCATCGCACCAACATACTGAATATCACCGCTCTTCCATGATGGCTGACATAGTATCTGCCTGTATTTCTGCGTACCGATAACCGTGTCTTCCGACAGCGTATAGAGCCATGTCCGTCGCTCCATATCCTCACTACCTGCAACACTCCTGTACTCAAACACATTCCACTGGTCGCACCATTGGGGTGCCTCCACCTCTTCTTCGCACAGGCATATCGCACCTCTCTTTACCCGTTCTTCATAAGGCATCTCGTACAGCATCTTGCCATTCTTGCACACGCACACAAGGCGCCGCTCACGCAGACAGAGAGGTATATCCTCCACTATCAGTTGGAAGAAATCGCCCGCAAACGCATCATTTCCGTATGTACCAACGCCTTCCACGTACTCCATGCCGTTGTCAAACACCCATTTCTTGCGCGCCTTGCCGTCTTGCAACACCACACTCTCAATCTTGGTAACATGCACAGAATCAGACGAGTTCTCCATATTCTTGTTGGCAAAAACGACGGCGCCGCACGTGTTGTCCCACACCTTAAATATATACGCGAGACCGTCACCCACTTTCAGATTGAAGTCATAGAGCACCAAGTCCTTTTTCGTGCAATCGCCGCTGTATAGCAGCACCTTGTTGTCTTCCTCGCGCAGGAATATATCCTCGCCGTATTGCAGATAATGCTTCTCGTTAATCACGGTATCGCGCTGGGCAGTAATCAGATACATCTTTATCTCGTAGTCCGTTGAGTCGCGCCCGTCAATATGCATTTCCATCCTTTCTGCCATTGTCCGGCACAGTCCTGACAGCATGGGAAACAGCGTGTCATCCTCTTCCTGCATATCCTGAGTGCTGTTGTCAATAGTAAACTGCCCCCTCACTTCCGTGTCTGCAGAATAGACGCTTATACGGTATGTCCCCTTCTCCTTGATATGGAGTGCGGTGGAAACCGAGAACTGCTCGTCTGCCACAGCGGCACCTGTTTGGTCGCTATACACTCTCACCTGTGCCTCTTCGCCCGTTCCTACGAGCACTGTCACGGCATTGCCATATTGTACCACACGGAACCGGCGGGGGTCTGGCGGAGTATCGCCGTGGTCGGGGTCATCTGTCTTGGTCACAATGCGTAGCATGACATCTGTCCCGCCCGTGCGTTGGGCAGCGACATTGCAAATGCCCAACAGGCAAATCGCAAGTAGTAAAAAATTACGTTTCATAATACATAATCATTTAGTTGGTTGTTACACTGTTTCATCGCGATGATTTTCGACTGCAAAATTACTGCCTTTTTCCGAATGTACCAAGAAAAGGGTGCACACAAATGAAAAATGTAATTGCTTATCAATAAGCCATTTATCGATTTTTCATGCACACAAATGCACTTTCTCGCTCCCAAAACAC
>DLLA01000128.1 GCA_002479035.1 Bacteroidales bacterium UBA7574
ACGCAGTGATGTAGATGGCATCACCCATTTGCATCTCCGAGAGTTCCTGAAAAATGGACTATAGAATAAACAAAGAATATAAGAGTAATATGAACATAAGTATTTTCGGTTTGGGATATGTGGGCTGCGTAGGCGCAGCCTGTTTGGCTAAGTTGGGGCATCATGTCATCGGCGTGGATGTCAATGAAAACAAGGTGCGGCTGATACAGGAGGGCAAACCTACTATTATAGAGGAAGGCATTGCGATACTCTGTCAGGAGGCGCACGATGCAGGGCGTATGACGGCTACTACCAATGTCAATGAGGCTGTACAGAATACCGACGTATCGTTTATCGTTGTAGGCACCCCCTCAAGCAAAGAGGGGCACCTCAATCTGAACTACATCTACGCCGTGGCAAAGCAGATAGGCGAAGCCCTACGTCATAAGACGACCTTCCATATCGTGGCTATCCGCTCCACGGTGCTGCCGGGTACCAATGAGAAAGTGGGTGAAATCATTGCAGATGCCTCGGGCAAAGAGCGCAACAAAGACTTTACCATTGTCAGCAACCCCGAGTTCCTGCGCGAAGGTACCTCGGCGAAAGACTATTTCAATCCGCCTTTGACGCTTGTCGGTACCGACAACCCGCATGCCGAACTGGTGTTCCGTGATATTTACAAGGACATCGATGCCGAGTTTGTCTCTACGGATATCCGTGTGGCGGAGATGATGAAATATGTCAACAATACCTACCATGCGCTGAAGATTGTCTTTGGCAACGAGGTGGGCAATATCTGCAAAGGGCTGAACATCGACAGCCACAAGGTGATGGAGATATTTTGCAAGGACAAGCAACTGAATATCAGTCCGTATTATTTCAAACCCGGCTTTGCTTACGGCGGTTCGTGCCTGCCCAAGGACATGAAAGCCCTCCGCACGTTGGCGCACGACCTATATATTGATGTGCCGGTTATAGAGAGTATTCACGCTTCCAACGAGGCGCAGAAACGCAATGCCGTACAACTGATTATGGCGCAAGGGCATCGTAAGATAGGCATACTTGGTTTGTCTTTCAAGGCAGGAACCGACGACCTGCGTTGTTCGCCTATTGTGGACGTTGTGGAGAGCCTGCTCGGCAAGGGTTTTGAAATACGCATCTATGACAAGAATGTGAAAGTCAGCGAATTGACAGGTACCAACAAGGACTTCATTATGACGAAGATACCGCACTTGCAGCACTTTGTCAGCGATGACTTGGATGCCGTTTGTTCCAACAGCGATGTTCTCGTCGTAACCAACAAAGAGAAAGACTTTGCCGATGTGCTCCAACGCTACCCCAACAAGGTCATTGTGGACTTGGTGCGCCAATGGAAAGAGGTCAATTACACGGGGCATTATGAGGGTCTTTCTTGGGGCGACATCAACACCAACCATACTGCCCAAATAACCAAAGACAGCACTATGGACTTCAAGCAAACGGAGTTCTAATTGCGGGTCAGGGAAAAAACAGGGAAATACCACAATATAAAAATAAAAAAACCACCCAAAGCCGGTTGGGACTTTGGGTGATTGGGAATAGTCTTGAAATAAATTCGTCTAAACGGGTGGGGGACTACATATCCCACTGCTCGAGGGTGGCAGTGAGTTTGTCGAAGGTCTGTGCCTTGCTCTTCTCACGCACCTCGTTGATTTGCGCGCTGACGGCTTGGTCGTAGGTCTCCGCCTCCACGTTGCGGATAACGCCGAGTGCGATAGGCAGTTCGCTGGGAACCTCGGCATTGTGCACGTCGGTGACCATATCCTGACCCATGAGAGCCAACATCCGGTGTAAGGTCGGGTCTTCAAGGGTAGCGTCGTGCGTCAGGACACGCGGGTCGTCAGCCGGCACTACGATGAGACGTGGCATAAGACCTTGGCTGTAATCCAGAGCAAGACCCTTGTCGTTGTTCTTGCCGAAAATCATCTTCTCGCCATGGCGAAGGACAATGCTGCGGTCGGCACGTGTCTCGCGGTCTGCTATCCATGCGTGGGTCCCGTTGTTGAAAATCACGCAGTTAACCAAGCACTCGATGACGCTGGCACCCTTGTGCTGCTGCGCCTTGACCATACAATCGACGGTGGTGGGCATATCCACATCCAAGGTGCGGGCGAAGAATGTGCCGCGCGCACCCATCACCAGTTCGGCGGGGATAAATGGACGCTCTACCGTGCCGAAAGGACTGGACTTGCTGACAAAGCCTTTGGGCGAAGTAGGCGAGTACTGTCCCTTGGTGAGTCCGTAGATGCGGTTGTTGAACATACAGATGTTGAGGTCCACGTTGCGCCGAATCTCATGGATAAAATGGTTACCGCCGATAGCGAGGCAGTCGCCGTCACCCGACATTTGCCATACGGTGAGTTCGGGGTGGCTGGTCTTGACACCCGTTGCCACTGCGCCGCCGCGACCGTGGATGGTGTTGAAACCGTATGTATTTAGGTAGTGGGGCATACGGCTCGAACAACCGATACCCGAGATGACTACCGTTTCGTAGGTGGGCACACCTATTTGTGCCATGGCTTTTTGCAGGGCTGCACAGATGGCGTGGTCGCCGCAACCGGGGCAAAAACGAACGTATTGATCACTTTTGAATTGACTTGCTTCCATAATTTTTCTTTTTAGTCATTTAACCCCTTTACGTATTCCACAATGCGCTCCACAGCGAATGGTTGACCCATTATCTCGTTGTATTGCAGCAGGTTAACGCCGCTAATCTTGGAGCGCAGATAGCCTGCAAACTGTCCGCTGTTCAGTTCGCAAACGACGATGCGCTTGTATGCGCGGAGGACGTCGGCGGTGTTCTTGGGCAGCGGGTTGATATAGTTGAAGTGTGCCAGTGCGCAGTTCAGTTCGTTGGCAGCCGCGTGAAGGTGTCCCTCGGTGGAACCCCAGCCTACGAGGAGCGTGTCGCTTTGGGCATTGCACTGTACGCGGAGTTCGGGGATACGGTTAGCCACTTGGTCCACCTTGGCTTGACGCGCACGAACCATCCGTTCGTGGTTCTCGGGATTGGTGGAGATGCTGCCTTTCTGTGCATCGCGCTCGAGACCGATATTGCGGTGCTCGTAGCCCTCCATGCCTGCGTATGCCCAATAGCGGACGTTGTTCTCGTCGCGCAGCGCAGGGTTGTATTTGCCCTTGAGTTCCTCGGGCACCCCTTGCGGATGGATAGCGGGCAGTTCGCTGAGTTGCGGGATACGCCACAAGCCTGTACCGTTTGCCAGATAGGTGTCAGTCATCAGAATGACGGGGGTCATATTTTCCAAAGCGATTTTGGCAGCCATATAGGCGTACTCGAAGCAGTTAGCCGATGTGGAAGCCGCCATCACCACTGCGGGGCACTCGCCGTTGCGGCCGTAAACAGCCTGCATCAGGTCGGTCTGCTCGGTCTTCGTGGGCAGACCCGTGCTGGGACCGCCGCGCTGTACGTCGATAACCACCAATGGCAACTCTGCCATCACTGCCAAGCCGATAGCCTCGGATTTCAGGCTCAAGCCCGGACCCGAAGTGCTGGTAGCCGCGAGGTCGCCGGCAAACGCTGCGCCGATAGCGGTGCAGACACCTGCTATCTCGTCCTCGGCTTGCACCACCATCACGCCCATGTCCTTGCGGGCAGCCAGTTCGTGCATGATGTCGGTAGCGGGGGTGATGGGATAGGAACCCAGAAACAGACGCTTGCCGCACTTCTCGGCAGCCGCAATCAAGCCCCATGCGGTGGCTTTGTTGCCCGCGATGGAGGTGTATTTGCCGTGAGGCAGGTCCTCTGCCTTCTCCACGTTGACGGTCTGGATATTGAGTGCGAGGTTGTTGCCGTAGTTGAAACCGTCGGTCAGCACCTTCACGTTGGGCGCGATGAGTTGCGGTTTCTTCTTGAACTTGCCCTCGAGGAAGTGGATAGCCTTGTCGATAGGACGGTTGAACAGCCAGCAAACGACACCCAGCGCGAACATGTTGCGCGACTTGAGGATAGCCTTGTTGTCCAGACCTGAGTCCTTCAGGCTCTCTTTGGTGAGTGCGGTCAGTGCCACCGGAACGATTTGCACGCTCTCGGGGATACCGAGTTCGGTGAAGGGGTTGTCGGTCTTGTACAGTGCCTTCTCGAGGTCTTTGTCCGTGAACGAGTCGGTGTCCACGATGACCACAGCGTTCTTCTTGTACATCGAACTGCTGTCCTCCCACTTTGCATCGGGTTGGTTGAACTTGGAGCCTAACGTGCAGACTTTCAATGCCGCAGCGTTCATAGCCACAATCACATCGGCTTTGTCGCCCGGTGTGTAAACGCCCGCACCCAAGTTCACTTGGAAACCGCTCACGCCGCCCAGCGTGCCTTGCGGGGCGCGTATCTCGGCAGGAAAGTCGGGTAGGGTGCTAATCTCATTGCCTAAAATGGCACTAAGTGAGGAGAACATGTTGCCGGTCAATTGCATACCGTCTCCGGAGTCGCCGCAAAAGCGTACCACTACATTTTGTTTTTGCATAATATCTTTTTGTTTAAGGTGCGGCAATCGGCATACGACCGCCGCTCAAAATCGGGCGCAAAGGTACGACTTATTTTCTATATGGGCAACTGCACGTGAATAAATTGCAAAAAAGTGCGCACGGACTTGTGGGGATGAGGAAAAAGTTGTAATTTTGCCCTGTTTTTCGGCTATAGTCTCTGGCGATCAGTGTAGAGCGTGCATTGGCGGCTCGAACAGTAGTGTATACTGTAGCCCGTAACCCATTAAAAGTCAATAAAATGGATTTGATGAAGATTGCCGAACNGGCATTCGCCGGTGAGAAAAAAGAGTTTCCGGCATTTCAGGCAGGTGACCAGATTACCGTTGCCTATCGTATTAAGGAGGGTAACAAGGAGCGTATTCAGGAGTTCCGCGGCGATGTGATTGCTATTCACGGCAGCGAGGACAAGAAGCGTTTCACGGTTCGCAAGATGTCGGGCAACGTAGGTGTTGAGCGTATCTTCCCGATGGACAGCCCGTTCATTGAGAAAATTACCATCAACAAATATGGCAAGGTTCGCCGTGCAAAATTGTACTATCTGCGCAACCTCACCGGCAAGAAGGCTCGTATTCCGGAGCGCCGTGTGAAGTAAGTTGTGTTTGTACCATAGCCCGTTTCGCTGAAGCGGGTGGAGATGGAAAAGTGGAAGACTGCTTGCTGTGGCAAGTGGTCTTTTTTTACACCAACCTATAACTATCCTCTAACGAACCACCAACAAAAAAGAGACTCCGATAAGGGAATCTCTTTTCTTGTTGCCTAACCAGGACTCGAACCCAGACAGACAGAACCAGAATCTGTAGTGCTACCATTACACCATTAGGCAAAATCATGCACACTCGCGTGCCGCATATATTATATAAGGTCTCTTTGCTCTTGTGAAGAATCATCTGTTTTCTGCAGGTATTTCCTCAAAAGCGGCTGCAAAGATACTGCTTTTTGCGGAAACTACCAAATGTTTTTTGTAAAATGTACACTTTTTGTGTTTTCGCAGGTCTGTCGCGGTTTTTTCGCGGGTCTATCGCGGGGTGTACCTCTTGTTTTTGCATAATTATTTGCAAAAACGCGAAAAATTTTGTATCTTTGCAGACGGAATTTAGAAGTGCGGTTTGCAGATAAGAGTGTATGCGAGTAATCATTTTAGGTACGGCGTGGCCATACAGGGGCGGGCTGGCAGCGTTCAATGAGCGTCTGGCACGGCAGTTTATGGCAGAGGGACATGAGGTGGAGATACTGACTTTCACTATGCAGTATCCCGATTTTCTGTTCCCCGGCAAGACACAATACTCCGATGATCCGCAGCCTAAGGACTTGCGTATCACACGCGTTATGAACTCCGTCAACCCCGTATCGTGGGTACGCACAGGGCGGCTGATACGCCGAAAGAAAGCCGACCTGCTGGTGGTGAAGTTCTGGATTCCGCTGATGGCTCCCTGTTTGGGTACGATAGCGCGTATTGCCCGCAAAGGCGGTACAAAGGTGGTGTCTGTGTTAGATAACGTGATACCGCATGAACCGCATTTCTGGGACAAGTGGTTTATTCGCTATTTTATCGGTAGCGTGGACCGGTTTGTCGCTATGTCGGATAGTGTACATGCCGATTGTGAAAAGTTCATCAACCGCAAACACCCGCAACCGATTACGCTCTGCCCGCACCCGCTGTATGATAATTTCGGGACTCCGCTGCCCAAAGACGAGGCACGGAAACAATTAGGGTTGGACAAAGATGCTGTTTGCCTGTTGTTCTTCGGGTTTATCCGTGATTACAAGGGACTTGACCTGCTGATGAAGGCATACGCCGACCCGCGCTTTGCAGGGAAGAAGGTACAGTTGGTGGTAGCGGGCGAGTTTTACAACAATGGCGCGCAATACACCGAACTGGAGCACCAACTCGGCTTGAAGGGTAAGATAGATTGGCACACCAATTTCATACCTGATGACAAGGTGCGTGTCTATTTCTCGGCAGCCGACCTGATAGTGCAACCTTATAAAACCGCCACGCAGAGTGGTGTAACGCAGATAGCCTACCATTTCTGCAAACCGATGTTGGTAACGAATGTAGGTGGTCTGGCTGAGATTGTGCCAAACGGGAAGGTGGGATATGTAACTGCCGTGGAACCGAAAGCCATTGCCGATGCGATACTTGACTTCTGTGAGCGAGGTGATGCGGAGTGCTTCCGCACAGGGATAGAAGAAGAGAAAAAGAAGTATGCGTGGTCAAGAATGACTGAAGCAATAATAAGTAATAGTTAATAATTAATATGCCGTTCTGCCATTGCGCATTACGCATTAAGAATTACGCATTGTTATGATAGTACGCAGCAAAGCCCCATTACGATTAGGATTGGCGGGCGGCGGGACCGATGTGTCGCCCTACTCTGACCTTTACGGAGGAGCCATCCTCAATGCCACCATCTCGCTCTATGCCTATACGACAATTGAGCCGCTGGACAATGGGAAGATTATCTTTTCTTCCCCTGATGCCGACTTGGAGGAAGTGTATGACAGCCGTGAAGTGCTGGATACCGACGGGTTCTTTGTACTGACCAAAGGCGTGTATAACAGGGTAGTGCGCGACTTTGCACACAAACCTCTCTCATTCCGCATTACGAGTCATGTCGATTCTCCTGCGGGTAGCGGACTCGGAACAAGCAGTACGCTGGTGGTCAGTATATTAGGCGCATTTGCCGAGTGGCTGAAACTACCATTGGGTGAATATGATATGGCGCGCCTGGCTTATGAGATAGAACGTATCGACTTAGGTATGGCAGGCGGTAAGCAAGACCAGTACGCTGCCACTTTCGGCGGGTTCAACTACATGCAGTTTTTGCAAGATGACAAGGTGATAGTCAATCCGTTGCGTATCCGCCAACGTTATCAGGAAGAACTGGCGCACAACTTGTTGCTCTACCACACGGAGACCAGCCGTGTGAGTGCAAAGATTATTGAGGGACAGATACGAAACGTGAAGGCAAACAACACTTCTTCGATAGAAGCCATGCATCGGCTGAAGCAACAAGCGGTGCAGATGAAGGAGGCATTGTTGCAGGGTAACATCGACAGTATCGGCGAGATACTGAACTTTGGCTGGGAGCAGAAGAAAAAGACGGCGAGCAATATCTCCAATCCGCTGTTGGATGACATATACGCTACTGCCATCGAGGCCGGTGCTACGGGAGGCAAAGTGAGCGGTGCAGGCGGCGGCGGCTTTATGTTTTTTTATTGCCCCGGTACCAGCCGCTATAATGTAGAGAAGGCTCTGCAAGCGAAATTCGCAGGGCAAGTGAAACGATACGAATTTACACAGGAAGGACTAAGAACATGGACACTATAACCCGCTCCATATCAGACAATATCGCTGCCAAGCAGGCGATATTGAACAACCCGGAGTTGTTGCAGACCATCCAAGAGGTGGCAGATACTATGATTACCGCTTTGCGCAGCGGCAACCGTGTGCTGTGGTGCGGCAACGGCGGCAGTGCGGCTGACGCGCAGCACCTTGCGGCAGAGTTGTCAGGACGGTTTTATTATGACCGCCCCCCCTTGAACTCGGAGGCTCTGCATTGCAACACATCGTACCTGACAGCCGTAGCGAATGATTACGGCTACGAACTGATTTATTCGCGTATGATTGACGGTGCGTGCAAGCAGGGGGATGTGCTGGTGGGCATATCCACATCGGGCAACTCAAAGAATATCCTGAATGCCTTTCGCAAGGCGAAAGAATTAGGTGTTGTGACGGTAGCCATGACGGGTAAGACAGGTGGCGAAATGCGACAGGTGGCGGATTACCTGCTGAATGTACCGTCTATGGATACGCCGCGCATACAGGAGTCGCATATTATGCTCGGGCATATCATCTGCGAGATAGTGGAGGCACAAATGTTTCCCAAGGCATAGGTGGCGATGTTTGATGAGGTAGTCATATTGGCAGGCGGGTTTGGCACACGGCTCAGTCACGTATTGGGCAATGTACCCAAACCGATGGCTCCCGTGTATGGGAAACCGTTCCTGACATATCTATTGCGGCGTCTGGAAGATGCAGGAGCAAAGCATATCATCTTGGCAACGGGTTACAGGCACGAGGCGATAGAACGCTATTTCGGTAGCCGGTATCGGTCATTACGTATCTCATATTCACACGAGGACAAGCCCCTCTTTACGGGCGGGGCTATACTACAGGCAAGCCGCCTGATACAAGGGGATGACTTTCTTGTACTGAACGGGGACACACTGTTTGATATTGATTTTGAGGCACTATGCGCGTTTCATACCCGATGTAATGCGTGTGTCAGTATGGCTCTGCGCGAGGTGAACGATACGGCACGCTATGGGGCAGTGCAGACGGAAGGAGATTGTGTGGTCGCCTTTCAGGAAAAGGATGCCAGTGCCGGCGCCGGACTAATCAATGGCGGTATCTATGCTATCCGACGCGAATGGCTGCAAGGGCTGAATATGCCCGAGAAGTTCTCGTTTGAAAAAGAGGTGCTACAGGCGATGGTAGGTATGCACTGTTTCTGTGGTATGGCGTTTCGTGATTACTTCATTGACATCGGTGTGCCTGAAGATTACTACCGTGCGCAGCAGGAGTTCGCAGGGCTGTTTCCTGCAGACAGCGACCTGTTTCTTGACAGAGACGGTGTGCTCAACCGCCGTATAGAGGGCGATTATGTACGCTGTTGGCAGCAATGGGAATGGCTGCCGGGTGCCCAAGAGGCGGTAGCCCGTTTGTCGCAGCAGTATGTGCATACGTTTATTGTCAGCAACCAACAGGGGATAGGCAAGGGATTGTTCACGATGGCAGATGCAGACGATATTCATCGGCACGTGCAAGCGAATGTAGAGGCTGCCGGCGGGCATATCGATGCCATCTATATATGTCCGGATTTGAAAGAAAATAACAGTCCCAACCGCAAACCCGCTATCGGTATGGCATTGCAGGCATGCAAGGAATATCCTGCTGTGCAGTTAACCGACAGCGTGATGATTGGCGACAGTGTGAGCGATATGCAGTTCGGTTGGCAGGCAGGTATGCGTTGTATCTATCTGACCAACGATGAGCCTGTGCCTGCCGAAGTGCGGGATTACACCGATTTGATATATCCGAACCTTGCGGCATTGGTGTAAATGCAGCTATGAGTAAAAAACAAAGCCCTGCTTGATGTTGGTCAGGCAGGGCTTTTGGTTTTATTGCACTAATACTCGCTGTGTGATGGTGCGGGTGGAAGTGCAGATGCGGAGTAGGAACCAGCCTTCTGCATCAGGGGCAGTGAGTGAGGATTGGGGCTCCAAGATGCTTTCGGAAAGGCATTGCCCTGTCAGTGAGAGCCACCGGTAAGTCGCTGACTCTGAGATGGGTACTTGCAATATGTCCCCGCGTTTCACAATACGAGTAGCAGACAAAGTACCA
>DLLA01000194.1:0-3166 GCA_002479035.1 Bacteroidales bacterium UBA7574
CGATGACAGTATCATTCTTTCTCAAACGCTCCGAGGAACATGGTGTACGCGATGCTCTGCTCTATGGTTTGGCAATCATTGTTACATACGTCGGTTTGGGATTACTCGTCACGGTTATCTTCGGCGCATCCGCACTCAATGCATTGGCTACCAACGCGGTAGTTAATCTGTTCTTCTTTGCGTTGCTGGTGGTGTTTGCGTTGTCGTTCTTTGGATTGTTCGAGATTCAACTGCCCTCGTCATGGTCCACCAAGTTGGACGCCAAAGCCCGCAATACAGGTGGTATGCTCAGTATCTTGATGATGGCGCTGACCTTGGTTATCGTGTCGTTTTCATGCACAGGACCTATTATCGGCACGCTGCTTGTTGAGGCAGCGGGGCATAGTCTGTTGGCACCCGCCATCGGTATGCTGGGCTTCGCCATCGCTTTGGCACTGCCTTTCTCGCTCTTTGCGATGTTCCCGAAATGGATGAAACAGATGCCCAAGTCGGGTGGCTGGATGCAATCGCTGAAGGTGGTGTTGGCTTTCGTAGAACTGGCACTCTCGCTCAAGTTCCTTAGCGTCGCCGACCTCGCTTATGGCTGGGGGATACTGCCGCGATGGCTGTTTATCGCCGTGTGGATAGTATGTTTCTTTGGCATTGGCGTGTACCTGATTTGGGGTATCAAACGTATTTCCACTACGCGCAAAGTCATTCGCAGTATCGTCATCATTGCCTCATGGCTCTTCACCGCTTATCTTGTTCCCGGTCTGTGGGGCGCACCAGTCAAGGCGATTTCTGCTTTTGCACCACCGATGCCTATAGAGGGCCGCGAGGTCTTCAATGATTACGAAGAGGGGCTGCAATACGCTATGCAAACAGGCAAGCCCGTGCTGCTGGACTTTTCCGGTTACGGTTGTGTCAATTGCCGCAAGATGGAGGCATACGTTTTGGACGACGACTCTGTTAAGGCACGCCTACGTAATTATGTGATAATCACGCTTTTTGTTGATGATAAGCAGCCCCATGAAATGAAGCCTACCACAGGTGCTTTCGGTTTTGCCACTCATGATGCACAACCTGCAGACACAAAGAAAGAGAGCATTGGCGACTACAATTCCCGCATCCAACGCGAGCAATACGGCTCCAATGCACAGCCGTTCTTTATCCAACTCTCCCCGCAGGGTGCGCCTGTCAGTGAGCCATACGCATTCTCTACTTCTGTCGGAGACTTTCTCCGCTGGTTAAGATATTGACTTGATAAAAGTAAACTACTTTGATTCGATTAGAGAACATCCACAAGACCTACAACCCCGGTACGCCCAATGCGCTGCACGTGCTGCGGGGTATCAACCTCGACATCGCCGACGGCGAGTTCGTGTCCATCATGGGCGCGTCGGGGTCGGGCAAATCGACACTCCTTAATATATTAGGAATCCTCGACAACTACGATTCGGGCAACTACTACCTCGCGGGGCGGCTCATCAAAGACCTCACCGAGACGCAGGGTGCACGGTTGCGTAACGAGTTGATAGGCTTTGTCTTCCAGAGTTTCAACCTGCTCAACTTCAAGACGGCGGTCGAGAACGTGGAGTTGCCGCTCTACTACAAGGGCGTGCCGCGCCGTGAGCGTCACCGCATGGCGATGGAGCAGTTGGAGCGCATGGGCTTGACGGCTTGGGCAACGCACCTGCCCAACGAGATGTCGGGCGGTCAGCGTCAGCGCGTAGCCATCGCACGTGCCATCGTGGCGCAACCGAAAGTGCTGCTTGCCGACGAGCCGACGGGTGCACTCGACTCCAAGACCACCGTGGAGGTGATGGAGGTGTTCAAGCAACTCAACGCCGAGGGCATCACCACCGTCATCGTCACCCACGAGCAGTCCGTCGCCGACACCACCAACCGCATTATCCACATCAAAGACGGCATGATAGAATAGTGGACCTGCTTCGCGAAATATGGGAGTCGCTCAGACGCAATAAGTTCCGCACCGCCATGACGGGCTTTGCGGTGGCATGGGGTATCTTCATTCTCGTGGTGCTACTCGGCATCAGCAACGGGCTCGAGAACGGCATGATGGCGAACTACGGTTCCAGTCTCCGTAACTCCGTGGATATCTGGACGATGTGGACGTCCGTACCCTACAAAGGTCTGCCCAAGTACCGCCGTCTCTACTTCACCGAGCGCGAGGCGCAAGCCGTGAAGAACCTGCCCGAAGTGGAGCGTTTCTCGCGTATCGTCAACACTTATTCCGACAACCTCAACATCGTCTTCGGCGACCAGTCGGCGTCTATCAATGTCATGGGCGTGGAGGAGGACTACTACCGTATCTTCAAGAAAGACATACAGTCAGGGCGTTTCCTCAACAGCCTCGACGACCGCGAGAAGGTCATCGTCTTGGACTCCCGCGCCGTGGAGTCGCTTGCCACCACGCCCGACCGCATACTCGGGCAGTTTGTGCGCATCGGCAACATCAACTTCCGCGTCATCGGTATCTGCTACAACGGCGACCGTTGGCGAGGTGCAACGGTGTATATCCCGTTCTCCACCCACCAGGTCATCTTCAGCACCGACCACCGGTTCGACAAGATGTGCGTCACCATGCGCAGCGGCACGCGCAACATCGAGCACCTCATCAAGCACACCCTCGCCCCGCTCATGCAGTTCGACGAGACCGACCCCGAGGCGGTGGGCGTATGGAGTCAGGAGGAAGCCATTGAGGAGCAGAACAAGATAATGGACGCTATCCGCCTGTTTATCTTGCTGTTAGGGCTGTGCACACTCATGTCGGGTGCCGTGGGCGTGAGCAATATCATGCTGGTGTCGGTGCGCGAGCGTACCCGCGAACTCGGTATCCGCAAGGCACTCGGCGCACCGCCCCGCACCATCATGGCGTCGGTCGTGGGCGAAGCCCTTGCCATCACCACGCTCTTCGGCGTGATAGGCATGCTCCTCGGCATGGGTGTCATGTCGTTGGTCAGCAGCATCTTAGGACCGGACGGAGGCGACGACCAACTCATCATCAATCCCACCGTGGACATCGGTGCCGTGTTGCTGGCGTTGGCAATACTCATGGTCATTGGCGCGATAGCAGGTGCCACACCCGCCCGCAAAGCAATGAGAATCAAACCCATAGAAGCAATGAGAGATAAATAGATATTAGAGGTTAGGGATTAGAGATTAG
>DLLA01000194.1:3268-4627 GCA_002479035.1 Bacteroidales bacterium UBA7574
CAACCCTCAACTCTCAACCCTCAACAAACAACCAATGGACTTCTTCAACGAAATATGGGCTACCATCTCCAAGAACCGCTCCCGCAGCCTCCTCACGGGCTTCGGCGTCTTCTGGGGTATGATGATTCTGCTGGCGTTGGTTGCGGTGGGCGACTCGCTCCAGTCCGCCGTCTGGTCGCACGTCAAGGGGGTCGCCACCAACTCCGTCTTCATCGGCACCTCCACCACGAGCCTGCCCTACAAAGGCCTGCAGAAAGGTCGCCAATGGGACATCGTCAATAGCGACCTTCCCGTCCTCCGCCGCGAAGCCCCGAGTGCCGATGTCGTCTCGGCTGTCAGTATCAAAGGCGAGTGGGAGAACAACGTCCGCTACGGCGACCGCAAAGGCTCCTATAGCATCATCGGCGTCTCCCCTGACTACCCCAAAATCTTTTACATCCCCATTCTCTATGGGCGCAATGTCAACGACATCGACCTCGACGAGCGCCGCAAAGTCTGCGTCATCGGCAATCGTGTTTACCACGAACTCTTCCCCGAGGGCGGCGATGTCACGGGGCGTATGCTCCGTGTGGGCAGTATCCAGTATCGCATTATCGGTGTGCGCCGCAAGGGCACAATGGACATATATCTCGGCGGACGCCCCGACGAGCAAGTCGTCCTGCCCCTCACCACCCTTCAACAGGTGTACAATTTCGGCGAGACTATCGACATAGTCATGGCAACTGCCAAGCCCCAAGCCACCGCCGCACAGGTTGAAACCGAACTCACCACCGCTATGAAGCAACTCCATTCCGTCGCACCCGACGACCAACGCGCCACATGGTCCATGAATATGGAAGATATGTTCAAAGCCAACCAATCCCTTATGCTCGGGCTCACTCTCCTCATCTGGTTGGTCGGCATCGGCACGCTCATCTCGGGTGCCGTCGGCGTGAGCAACATCATGCTGGTCACGGTCCGCGAGCGCACCAAAGAGATTGGTATCCGCCGCGCCCTCGGGGCAAGCCCGCGCGTCATCGTCCGCCAGATACTGGCAGAAAGCACCCTCCTCACCTTCCTCGCGGGCGTCCTTGGCATCGTCGCAGGCGTCGGCGTAGTGCAGTTGGCAGGCTTCTTGCTGAAGGACAACGAGATGTTCGGCACCATGCAGGTCAGTTTCTCTGTGGCGGTAGGTGCCCTTATCCTGCTGATACTCATCGGCTTGCTTGCCGGACTCCTCCCCGCCTCCCGTGCCCTCGCCATCAAACCCATCGAAGCCCTCAGCGAAGAATGACTCCGAAACGACCATATAATACACCCGCAACCGCCATTCTCGTACATTATGGCACAACTTTTGTAGTAAAAAGGTTACACGTGTGT
>DLLA01000145.1 GCA_002479035.1 Bacteroidales bacterium UBA7574
AGATGAATCTTTTAACCACATAGATTTTAGTTGATTTATTTGTATTTGTTTATTTGTTAGTTCTCAACGCCTAATCCCCCACACGCCCCATCCATGCCCATCCGCAGCCCCATCCGCCACAATACCTCACACCACATAGCAGCCCTCTTTACGAGAAGACTCACAACAACCCCACAATCACCGCGCAAAGGTACAAAAAATATATGAGTGTGGCAAATTTCCATGAAAATCATCCGAAAAACATACCTAAAAGTAGTGAACGAGAAATTATCTGGGGAGAGTTGCAGGTGTTGCGAAATTGTTGTAACTTTGCAAATTGTTTAGGAGATGACCTCGGCAAGGTCTCGGCATCCTCTCGGCAAGGTCTCGGTAAATGAGTAACCAAGAATGGCAAGTGCAGGATGGGGATCGTGAGAACTTACGAAATATGAACTATAAATGAAGATTGATTAGAAAATGATATGATTACATTTGTCATTGCACTCATCGCCTTAGTAGTGGGCTTCTTGCTCTACGGCACGTTGGTGGAGCGCATTTTCGGTATTGATACGCAGGCGAAGACACCCGCACTCACCAAGACGGACGGCGTGGACTTCGTTCCTATGAAGCCTTGGCGTATCTTCCTGGTTCAGTTTCTCAATATCGCAGGATTGGGACCTATCTTCGGTGCCATTATGGGTATCTTCTATGGTCCTGCGGCGTTCCTGTGGATAGTGTTCGGCACTATCTTCGCAGGCGGTGTGCATGACTACCTGAGCGGAATGATGTCCGTGCGCAAAGGCGGTGCATCGCTGCCAGATATTATCGGAAGCGAATTGGGGAAAGGTGTGAAGATGTTTATGCGTGTGCTGTCGCTGGTGTTGCTTATCCTGCTGACAACCACGTTCCTGAGTGGTCCTGCCACACTGCTGCAAGGCTTAGCCTCTCTGGGTACAATGACGTTTCATGAGCACCTCATCCCTATCGTGTGGGTGCTGATTATCTTTGCCTATTACGTGTTGGCGACCGTCCTGCCCGTGGACAAACTGATAGGGCGTTTCTATCCTATCTTCGGGGCGGTGTTGCTGTTTATGGGGTTGGGCATTATGTTCGTGATGCTCGGTTGGCACAGTGGCGAGATGCCCGAACTGACCGACGGCTTGCATAACCGCCAGACCAACGGACTGCCGCTGTTTCCGATGATGTTCGTGAGCATTGCCTGCGGGGCAATCAGCGGTTTTCATGGCACACAGTCGCCTCTTATGGCGCGGTGCATTACCAATGAGCGTCAGGGACGTTGGATATTCTACGGGGCAATGGTAGCGGAGGGTATTCTCGCCCTGATATGGGCTGCTGCGGCAGGTACGTTCTTTGCTGACCCCGAACAAGGGCTGTATGGCATTGACGGACTGCAAGCCTTTGCCGCACAGCACCCCGGGGAGAACATTGCCGCGCTGGTGGTTGACAGGATTTCCCGCTCATGGCTTGGTATGGTAGGCGGTGTGCTTGCCATTATCGGTGTGATTGCCGCGCCTATCACTTCGGGTGACACCGCTTTGCGCAGCGCACGACTGATAGTAGCCGACTTCCTGCACCTCGACCAGCGTCCCATACGTCATCGGTTGATGATTGCTATTCCGCTGTTTGTCTGCGTGTTCGGTATGGTATTCGTGGACTTCGACATTGTGTGGAGATACTTTGCTTGGACCAATCAGACCTTGGCGGTATTCACGTTGTGGGCGGGAACGATATTCCTATACAAGAACGCGCGCACGCGAGGAAAAGACAAGTATGGCTTTGTCATCGCTATGGTGCCGGCGTTGTTTATGACGATGGTCAGTGTCAGTTATATCTTCATTGCGCCGGAGGGCCTCCGCTTCTGCCAGATGGGCATCAGTTGGGCGGCATATCTGATTGCTGCTGTTGTTACAACCGCTTGCCTGACAGGCTTTTGCCTTTGGTATAAGAAAGAGAATACACAACCCTTAACACGCTGACGCTTATGATAACTTCCGCTTCTTTTGTGGTTTCGAGTCCCGATGTGGTGTCGTGTCCGCAAAGCACGCTGCCCGAATATGCGTTTATCGGGCGGAGCAATGTGGGCAAGTCGAGCCTTATCAATATGCTGACCCATAACCCACGCTTGGCAAAGACCAGTCAGAAGCCGGGTAAGACGTTGCTTATCAATCACTTTGTTATCAATGCGGGCACGCCGCAAGCATGGCATCTGGTGGATCTGCCGGGCTACGGATATGCGCAGGCGGGGCTGAAACAACGAGAGAAACTGCGCGCTATGATTGAGCGGTACTGCCTGCTGCGCCAGCCGTTGGTCAGTATGTTTGTGCTCATAGACTGCCGCCACGAACCGCAAGCCATTGACCTGCAGTTCATGGAGTGGCTTGGCGAGAACGAGGTGCCGTTTGCGATTGTCTTCACCAAGGCAGACAAACTGACGAAGAGCCGTCTTGCACTCAACGTGGATGCCTACCGCCAGAAGATGTTGGAGACGTGGGTGGAGTTGCCGCCAGTATTCGTGACTTCTGCCGAAAAGGGTATGGGCGAAGGCGAACTCTTGGCATATATAGAGGGATTGAATAATGATTTGGGACGGTAACGAGGATATATGTGCGGTGCATTGTGAGGCAAAGCGCAGAGTGGTGCAAGATGAGTTGGATGCCCTCCGCGAGGAACGGCGTCCGTATGTATTTCTGACCGATAAGATGCAGGCTGTGAGTGAGTTGCGCCGTATTCTCGTACCCATAACGATGCTGGAAGAAGAGGTGTATAAGGCGGAAATATGCACCTATCTTGCTCGCAAAACAGGGGCAACCATTGTGCTGCTTCGGGCGAATGATTATGGCTCACATGCCCGCCAAAACACACAACGTATCATCACGCATATCCAAACGGTGGCTGAACGTACGGGGGAACAGATACACTATGAAGAAATGGTGGGGCAAAAGGACAGTTTTCACCTCAATCAGGAAGCCGCACAGCGTGCCGACACAGACCATCAACTATTGCTACTGACCGCCAGCCGTGAGTATGGTCTGGACGATTGGCTGTTTGGTCCGCCCGAGCGCGCAGCCATACTGCATAGTCCTGTACCCGTGATGCTCATCAATCCGCGTGCCGATTTGTTCTCGCTGTGCGACTGAAGAAATGAATATCTTGTTATGTGGGCATTGTCAAGGTGTAAGGTATGTGTAGATAAAATAAACGAAAGGCTACCTAAATGAATAGATAGCCTTTTGATTTGCAAAGTATATACCGATTACTTTGTCTTTGCAGGGGCTTGTGCTTTGCTTGCCTGTTTCTTAATCTTTTTCTCCATGCGGTTGAGTTTTTTTGTGTCCTTTTTGACTGCTTTCTCTATACTCTTATTCGGGCGTTTCAACGTTAGGTTGTAGTCATTCAGGACTTTTACCTTTGTACGCAACATCTCCACCTCTTTCAATTCCTTAGCATACGAAATCTGAGCACTAATCTCGTCCATAAACTCATTTTCATGACGTTTGCGGTCACTACGTTTCATGGTTGCGAGTTGACCAGAGCCTACAATATCCATACTTTCGGTATCAAAAATAGGATTATTGTAGTCCTCTATGGCAGCATCGTCAGAATCCCAACCGATGATATTGAGGACCTTGAAGTATCCCGGAGCACTGATAAGCACGGCATTACCACCTTCTTCATAAGCCTTCTTTGTCGCCTTTTCCAAGAATTTCTTTTTAAGTATGTGGTCATGGAAGAATACAAAAGAGAACGGCGAATAAAGGTTCACACTGAGAACCTTGAACTCTCCCTGAATCTCCGCCTCGGACATATATACCCGCACTTTGGACTTGATTTCACGGTCGTTCTGCGAAGTCATACGCAGATTGTAGTTGGTGTACATTGTCTTTGTTGGGTACACATGATGAGCACAAGACGGGAGCAGCATGATTGCTAACATAAGCAGCATTAAACAATTGATTTTCTTCATTTTATTCATTGTTTTGTAATTAATAATTGTGTCAACCCTTTGCATAGTTGTGTGATGCTTGCGTGCTCCGTGCAGGGCTGACAGGCAGGGAAGTAGCAAGCGTTTTGTTTTTTCTCTTATGTCACAGCGTATTCTGATTTTGTGGGGAGTCGGCTCCAAACAGCCCCTGTACATAAAAAACAAAGCGTGGAACCCTATTTCTGCTCATCCTCTCGTTAGGGGCTCTGGTAATGCCTTGCCAATAAGAATAAACAACAACGTCCACGCAGATATGTACGACGCACCATAGGGCACGAATATACATACCAATGGACGTTCATTGCCTCTTGTTTTGGATTGGCGAAATTTACCAGATTTCTAACGACCAAAAACAAGCGTCAATAAACGCCTTGATTTACCATATATGTGTCAGTCACAAAGGTTTACGTCATTGGCGCACATTTGCGAGACTTACACGGCGCAAAGGTACAACAATTATTCGATTTGTACAAGGTAACTATGTAGCAATGATAAAAAATAGTTGAGCCATTCTCAACATCCAGCCGTGAGTATGGTCTGGACGATTGGCTGTTTGGTCCTCCTGAACGCTACGCTATACTGCATAGTCCTGTACCTGTGATGCTCATCAATCCGCGTGCGGATTTGTTCTCGCTATGCGACTAACGAGAGAAGGTTCCTATTCTATTTGTTATGCTTCTTGCGGCAGTAGAGTTTACGACGCTCCATTTCGGGATTGTAAACAACGGGGCTGTTTTCGTCCTCGGGAGTGCCGACATAATAGACATCAAAATCCTCCGGCCAGCCCCACGGCATCTGGTGCAGTTCGTCAGCCACCACAATGGAATCCCATTTGCATAGGAAAATAAAGTCCGGCTGCAACATAGCCGATTTATCAAAGTAGTGGAAGTTCTCAATCTGGTGAAAGTTCGTGGCATTCACAGCATCGAAAGCATACAGGCAACAGTAGTCAAATACCGCGGTAAACACTACCGATTGGTGAGGTGTGTAGTTGTACTGCTCAAGGATGTCATATACCCTATCCAAGTACACCTTTTGCCGTTCCTCGATGGCGAGTTCCGCAAAGTACTTGTTTCCCCGCGTAAAATGGTAGGTATCATCACGTTGGCTATATGCTTTCACCACATTGACCAACGGCAGACAATAGAGCAACAATGCGGCAACGGTTACCCGTTTCCAGTTCTCCGTCGGGTGCTGGTATTCCCGCCCGAACAACAAGAACAACCAACCCGCCACGAAACACGCTACTCTGCCACCCAAAGCACAGTTGGTACCCAACGGCGCAACAAGCGGGAAAGCAAACAAGAACAAGTACAACCATGTATCCCGATTCCGGAAAGTATCCCATGTGATGTGGCAGCGATTGGAGAACAAGAACGGTATCAGCACCACACTTGACAGGAACATGGACGGATAAACCTGCGGCTTCACCTGATAATGGTAGTATATCCCTATCAAAGCGATATATGCCAATGCTGCCAAGTATTTGTTATTCAAGCGAGAAGACAAGGCATAGGCTCCGGTAAATGCCAGCAAGACAAAGATACAATCCCGTGCAAACAATCCATATTGCACCAAAAAACTCAACCCATCGTAGCGATAACCGCTCTTGCCGATATAGCCTGCCGCAAAGCGCATTGCGTCAATCACTTCGCATATATTGCACACCACAAGGTGCATATATGCCACTGCCAAAAGCACACCACATATCCCAGCAGCCCAATAAGTGAACATCCGGCGTTTGTCGCTCCAATAGAGGATACCTATCAGTACCGCTACGCACAACAAAAGGACTAATGCTGCAGGGATAATGATAAAGCAAGCCAAGCCCAAACATACGCCACAGACAGCGGCAAACAGGGCTTTTGTCCATGTCCGGCTGCTGTAATGGAACAGCATGAATGCACATAACGCCCACGCAAGGACGGCAGTCTGCATGGGTACATAACTCAATCCTCCGCCAAAGGGGAAATATACCAAGTAGGTGACAGCCAGATATTTGAAGAACTTCGTTTTGTCATAGACTATTGCCGCCGTTGTGGCAATCACCAAGATTGTCGCCCATATCAAGATGCTTGATGCCAGATAAGAAGACACCTTGCTTGTCAAGTCCAAATACGGGAACCAATGTACGGCAATAAGGTTCCATTGCGATTTGCCGGTGATGACGCTCATATCGTACGCCTCCTGCAATTTCAACAGGAAATATGCCTCATCGTACGCAGTGAAAAAGCCATATCGGAATGTACCGACTGAAAGAATGCTCAAGATGACCAATACGGTGATTATCAACAGATAGAGCCAGTTCTGCTTAAAGAAATGTTTCATTGTTTGAGTGATTTGTTGATAGTTCTGAAATCGTGCAGGGCGTGTATGCCGATGCGGAAGATACGCTGCATGTTGATGCTGTTCACGCCGCCTTGGCGGGGACGGAACGTGATGGGGTACCA
>DLLA01000121.1:0-2251 GCA_002479035.1 Bacteroidales bacterium UBA7574
AATGACAGTGACCTCGGTGCCTCGTCCCACCCCAACTATACAGGACATCAGAAGATAGCCTACTCGGTGATTCCCTATGTCGCCACCATCACGGGGTGGGGACTGCAAGACGAACCTGTGAAATAATCAAAAAATGACGTGCTTGTCATAACGGCCGCCCGACATTCATTGCCGGGTGGCTTTTTAATCGGAGAATATTATGGTAGAGAACAGAAGAGAGCATATCCTGCTCAAAGCATTGGAGTTGTATATGATTGAGGGGTATGCCAATGTGTCAATTACAGACCTACAGGCTGCGCTGAATATGGGGCGCGGTACGATGTACTACTACTTCAAGGACAAAGACGAGTTGTTTGAGGAAGTGGTGAATACGTATCTGCTGACCCCGAAACAACAGGCACTTGGCAAAGTGCCGCATACGGTGACGATACCCGAGATGATAGACGCAATGTTGGGATACTTGGACCGTTTGCGCGAGTTCCTGGATATGGTGGAGAACAAGAATATCAACACCAGCAACGTGGTGACGGTCATGTACACGGCATACAGCAAATATCCCGACCTCTACCGTCGTGCTCGGAGATTGTACGAGATGGAACTGAACCTATGGATCGACGCCATCAAAAACAGCATGCGCGCAGGCACTATACGTGGAAACGTGCATATTCAGACCATGGCACGTATGTTTCTGCATATCAAGGATGGTTGGGACCCCGGACGCAGTGGCGTACAAATGGACTTCAGCATCTTCCCCGAACAATATAACTACCTGTACGAATTGATACAGCGCGAGAAATAGCGTTGTATATCGGGGGTGTATAGGGGGTCTATCGCGGGTTGGACCCCTTTTTATATGACCTTCTTCTTTTTCTTCTGAGGCATCATGGCGCGCGTTTCGTTCACGGGCATAGGGTGCTGCATGAGTTGCTGCATCAGGGGCTCAAACTCGGGGAAGTCGCATGTCAATGCTCCTCGGGACAGGGTGTAGATATCCTCTTTCAGACGTTGGATGCCGGACTCCTGTTCCTTGTTCCAAATGGCGTTCTTCTGCCGCATGCATTGTGCAATATAGATTATCATTTGGTGACGACGATTGGCATCCTGCTCTTTGGCAGCCAATGCCACCATATCCTGCACAATGCGCCCGTAATTGCGCATACGCACGGGCTCTGTATTTCTTTTAAGGGGTGTAGTATTCATACTTGTTGTTCTGTTAGCCAATAGGTTATTTCTGTTTGATAAGATATATCATAGTAGGGTAGTGGTCGCTGTAACCGTCCTGCCATACGCCGCTCTTGACAGTACGGAAAGGCGTTCCTTTGTCCTTGCCCTCTTGCACGGTGAGGAAAGGTTTGTTGAAAATTTGCGATTTCCAATACACCCATTTGCCGTCTTCGGGTTTGGCATTCATCAAGGGTTCGGAGATGATGATTTGGTCGAAGAGGTTCCAACTGCCGTTGTAGGCAAGGCTGCCGATACCGCGGTCAAGTTTGAGCCAAAGAGTGTTGAAGAATCCTTGCGGTTCCACTTCTTCACGGGTCTTCTTTGCCCCCAATACGGTGGCACAACTGTGATTGAACGGGTCGTCGTTCAGGTCGCCCATGATGATGATTTTCGCATGGGCATCGGCACGATAGATGCTGTCGCACACCTCCCTGCAGAGCATGGCGGCAGTATCACGTGTGGCACGGCTGCTCTCCTCTCCGCCGTAGCGTGAGGGCCAATGGTTGACACTGATATGAATCTTGTCTCGGACTATCTTGCGGTTATCGTCCAGCATATATCCCGATACCCACAACTGCAAGCGGCTCTTGACCACTCCGCCGTCGGCATAATGGGCGTGGAGTTCGTATCCTTTCACAGACACGGGCTTGAACATATCGGGGTTGTAGAGGAAACCCACATCCACCCCGCGGCGGTCAGGACCTTCGAGCAGGACGGGTTCATAGTGACGGTTGTGCTTGCGCAGTTCGGTGCACAAATCATGGAGACAACCTATATTCTCCACTTCTCCCACGCCGATGCAGGCAGCCCCGCGAGGGTCCTCATCGGTGCCGATTTGGGAGATGGCATACGCCATGTTCTGTATCTTGTGCTCATACTTGAGGGGGGTCCATTTCATACCTCCGTCGGGGAGATATTCGTAGTCGTTCTTACCCTCGTCGTGGATGGTATCAAACAGATTTTCAAGGTTGTAGAACGCTACGCAGCGCACCATCATATCTTTGGCTTGCGCATACAAACAACCCGC
>DLLA01000121.1:2301-3371 GCA_002479035.1 Bacteroidales bacterium UBA7574
CACTCCATACGAGAGCGAGCACCAAGAGCACTACCAATCGAGTTTGCTTCATATTCCGTGTATATTTCTGTGCAAAGTTACAACTAAATTTTGATGTGTACAAAGTTTTTCGTAATTTTGCGGTGTTTTTAGACCTTATTATATAGATTAAGTTTTTGCAAATATGGCATCGGTAAACAAAGTAATTTTGGTAGGTAATGTGGGGGGAGACCCCGAAGTACGCTATTTAGATCGGGGCACTGCTATTGCCCGTTTCAATCTTGCCACTACGGAGCGTGGTTACACCATGCAGAACGGTGTGCAGGTTCCGGACAGGACGGAATGGCACCCTATCGTGCTGTGGCGCAACCTTGCCGAGTGGGCGGAGCGTTATGTGCGGAAGGGCATGAAACTGTATGTAGAGGGCAAACTGCAGACGCGCACATGGGAGAAAGACGGTCAGATACGGCGAAAAACGGAGATTATAGCCGAGAATGTGCAAGTGCTGTATCGCCCCGAGTATCGCACCAACAACAGCAATACGGAGGCGCAAGCAGATGCAGACACATTACCCGAAGAGCCGCAGAATTTATCATCGGACTACGATATTGAAAATATGTTCTGACCGATGATATGAAACTCGGTTTTGACAACGACAAGTACATCCGCATCCAGTCGGAGCATATCCGTGAGCGCATTGTGGCGTTTGGCAACAAACTCTACCTTGAACTCGGCGGCAAACTCTTCGACGACAACCATGCATCGCGTATCCTGCCGGGTTTTCAACCGGACTCGAAGTTGCAGATGCTCTCGCAACTCGCCGACCGCATTGAGATACTGATTGTCATCTCCGCGGTGGACATCGAGCGCAACAAGGTGCGTCAGGATTTGGGTATTACTTATGATGAGGACGTATTGCGTTTGCGCGACGAGTTTCAGCACCGCGGGTTCTATGTGGGCAGTGTGGTGGTAACGCACTACAATGGGCAACCATCGGCAGATGCCTACCGGCGGAGGTTGGAGAACCTGGGTGTGAAGGTCTATTACCATCGCCTGATAGACGGTTATCCGACCAATGTGTCGCTTATCGC
>DLLA01000134.1:0-13038 GCA_002479035.1 Bacteroidales bacterium UBA7574
CATTTTATCCGAAAACACGCAAAAAAGAGACAAAAAATATCCCGTTTCTTGTAGGTATCGATTTTATTCATTACCTTTGCACACTTTTTCTATAGTGGACTACTGGATTTGAGCGAATAGTAAAGTAGCATTTTGCTATAGAAAGAGTCATAGTTGAGCGAATAAGGTTATGAAAACCGAATGAGTTGAACTTAACTTAATGTAGAACTAATACAAAATAAAAAACGAATGAAAAAAATCTTTATGTTTTTGGCGCTATGCTTAGTCAGCCTCGGAGTGATGGCTGAGAAGCAGGTTAGCGGTGTAGTCGTCGATGAGAAGGGCGAACCTATCATCGGTGCCAGCGTGCAGGTCAAAGGCACCACTACGGGTACCATCTCTGACTACGATGGTGAATTCACGTTGTCCGTATCGGACGACGCTACGACTCTGACAGTCAGTTTCGTAGGTATGCAGACGCAGGAAGTGGAAATTGCCAAGCGAATGCGCATCACCCTCCACGAGGCTTCCGAGATGATTCAGGAGGTGGTCGTTACCGGTTATGGTAGCGTAACCAAGGGTAGTTTCGCCGGTTCCGCGCAAGCCATTGATGCCGAAAACATTGAGAAGAAAAGTCCTACAGAAATCTCCAAAGCCCTTGCCGGTGAGGTAGCAGGCGTGCAGGTTATCAATACTTCCGGTCAGCCGGGTACGAGTGCTACGATACGTATTCGCGGTATCGGTTCGGTGAATGCTTCTACTGCGCCACTGTATGTGGTGGACGGTGTTACGTACGATGGTGACATCTCGTCTATTGACCCGGGCGACATCGCTTCCACCACCATATTGAAGGACGCTACCGCTACTTCGCTCTATGGTAGCCGTGGTGCCAATGGCGTCATCGTCATTACCACCAAGAAAGGTTCGTCGAATGAGGATGGCAAGATTGAGGTGGACGTGAAGTACGGTGCCAATATGCACTTGCTGCCGATGTACGAGGTTATCACCAACCCGCAAGAGTATGTGGAGATGGCATGGATGAGTTTGTATAACGCTCAAAGTAGCCAATATACTGCATACGAGAAGGGTGTGGAGGCATCGAAACAATTGTTCAGCACGACCGGTGCAGGTCTTCCTGTGGACTACAACTTGTGGAACCAAACCGGTACAAACCTGATTGACCCTGTTACAGGTAAGTTCCGCAGCGATGCTACGATGAAAGATGCCTACAAGAATATGGAGAGTTGGGAGAAGAGCATTTTCCGTACGGGGCAGAAAGCCAACGCTACCGTGAAGATATCCGGCGGTAACGAGAAAGTGAACTACTATACCAGTTATGGCTATCTGAAGGACGAAGGCTACTATATCGGCTCGGATTATGACCGCTTCTCCGTACGCGGTAATATAGACTACAATGCCAAGAAATGGCTCAAGGGAGGTTTGAATATCGCCTACACGTATTCTAACCTGAACAACCCGGGGCAGGGTAGCAATATGAACAACGGTTTTGCATACGTGAATGGTATCCCGCCCATCTACCCTGTGTTTGAATACGATGAGAATGGAAACAAGAAGATTGATAGCAAGACCGGCAATTATGCATACGACTATGGTATGCGTGAGGGTTCGGGTCGTGGCTTCGGTGCCGGTATCAACCCCGCGGGTGCCTTGCTCTATGACAAGCAGAATACCAAGATGCACCACGTATCCGCAGCCGGCAACTTGGAGTTCAAGTTGTACAAAGGCTTGAAGTTGGAGATTACTATGGGTGCGCAGTATGCAGGTGCCAACACCTCGGAGTTGACCAACAAGTACTATGGCGATGCTGCGGGTATCGGACGTATCTACAAAGCGCAACAAAACTACTTTGTATTGGAGGCAAAAGAGTTGCTGAAATACAACACCACGGTAGGCGACCATGTGATAGATGTATTGGCAGGTCATGAGACATTGCTCTCTACCTCCTCGGTGATGTATGGACAGAAAAACCGTATCAGCGACCCGAACAGCCTGGAATGGGGCAATGCGGTACAAAACAGTTATATGTCGTCCTACACCAGTACGCGTGCTATTGACAGTTACCTGATGCAGGCTTCGTATTGGTATCACGACCGCTATGGTATCACGGGCAACTATCGTGCCGATGGTTCGAGTAACTTTGCCAAAGGACACCGTTGGGGACATTTCGGTTCTATTGGCTTGGCATGGAAGTTCACCAACGAAGACTTTATGCAACCCGCATCGGATATTCTGAAAGACGGTAAATTACGTTTCAGTTGGGGTATGCTTGGTAATCAGGAGGTAGGGTCGGACTACTACCATGATATGTGGAATATCCGCTATTCGGATGGTATGATTGGTTATGTATGGGCAAGCAATGGTACACCAGACCTGACATGGGAGCGCACCAGCCACTTCGATGTAGGATTGGAGTTCTCCATTATGAAGTACTTGGATGTGGAGTTGGATTATTTCCACAAGACTACAGACGACTGCTTGATGCCGCAGTATGTAGCCCCCTCGCTCGGATATTCTTCACGTTGGGTGAACGCCGGTAAAATATCCAACCAAGGTTTTGAGTTCCAACTCAATGTACATGCCGTAGAGGCACGTAATGTCCGCTTGGACATCCGCTTGAATGGTGGTTTCTACCGTAACATGGTATTGGCACTTCCAAAGAACTTGGACGAGAGCGGTCAAGAGGAGAGCGAAATGACCACCAATGGCGGTTTGGTAGTAGGACATAGTATGTACGACTACAAGATGGTAGAATATATCGGTGTAAACGAAAAAGGAGAAGCAGTATATGTTGGTTATTTCGACGCGGACAAGGGTACTTTTGGTACTAAGAATGCGACTTTGGCAACCGAAGGTGAGAAAAACTACATATCGGATGTAAATGACTATCGCTTGAAACACCCGGAAGCACGTATAGACACTGTACACACTACGGACTACAACTACTGCGGCGCAGATTATATCGGCAAGAGTGCAGAGCCTGCGTTGGACGGCGGTTTCGGGTTTGACTTGGAGGTATATGGTGTTACTTTGAGTGCTACGTGCAGTTATCGTATCGGTGGCTATGGTGTGGACTACACTTATATGTACTTGATGGGCAACGACCGTATTGGTAACTACAACTGGCATGTGGATATGCGCAATGCATGGACAGAGAGCAATACCAATACCGATATTCCTCGTCTGAACAACGGTACCGACCTATACTCCAATAGTATGTCCACCCGTTTCTTGACAAGCAACTCGTTCTTGAGTCTCAACAATGTACGCTTGGGCTATACATTCCCCAAGAAACTATTGGACAAGGCGAAAATCAAACGCTTGGAGGTGTATGTACAAGGCGACAACTTGGCACTCCTGACTGCACGCAAGGGCTACAACCCGACCGTCAGTGCCACCGGTAGTTCCAACTCGTACCGATATACTCCGCTGTCCACAATAGTAGGTGGCGTGAAGATTATATTCTAATGTGCCTATATAAGAGAAAGAGTAACCAATAAAAGAAAGGAAACAAAGTTATGAAAAAGAATATAATAGTAGTATTGGCAGCAGCATTGGCAATGGTCGGCTGCAGCGACAGCTGGTTAGACCGCCAATATGATGGTGCCGCTATGAGCCAGGAGAAATATGAGTCATTAGGTACTGCAAAACTGGAAGGTACACTCAATGGCCTCTACACAATGATATACACGATGTCAAGCGATGACCACGATGAGTTCGGACAACGTGCCATAGACCTCTGGGGGGACATTTGCAGCGGTGATATCGCAGTTACCGACAAGAAATACGGGTGGCTTTATACGGATGAGAGTATGAGTACTATCAACCGAACAGGCACTATCTGGTATTTCTACTACAAGATGATTCACAATATTAACTTGACCATTCTCAGTATCGAGAATAGCGGAGAGATACTGTCGTTGGTAGAGCAATACGGCTATCCGAATGCAACATGCCAACACAAATACACCGAGGAGGAGACGACGTATGCTATGTATTTGGCACAAGCCTTGGCACTGCGCGGTTACTGCTATGCCAATTTAGTACGTTGGTACACGCCTGTTGAAAAAAGTTCTATTATGAATGGACAGCGAATCGACCAGTTCCTTTGCGTACCCGTTTATACAGAGGACAATATGGACAATGCGCAACCGCTCGCTACCAGTGCTGCTGTCTATAACCGTGTCTTCAACGACTTGAAGAAATCCATTGATATGTTCGAGTATTTTGGTGCGTACTACAAGGATTCTATCAGCGGTGCCGAGTTCAAACGTATGAGCAAGTTGGCAATGGATATCAATGTGGCACGCGGACAATTGGCGTATGCATACCTGAATGCGGCTCCCTATTATGCAAGTTTCGATACGGAAACGGCTAAGAACTATTACAGGAAGGCTTATTCGTATGCGAATGATGTGATAGAAAGCGGCGCATACAAAATCATCCCGCAGGCAGAACTCTATTCCACAGGTTTCAACAATGTGGAAAATACCAGTTGGATGTGGGGACAGGATGTGGTTACGGAAACCACGGGCGGATTGCGCTCATGGTTCGGACAGATGGACATCCACTCGTATAGTTACGCATGGGCAGGGGATACCAAGGTGATTGACGGCAACTTGAAGGCTGAAATCCCTGCATGGGATGGTCGTAGTCGTTGGTTCAACGATGGAGAAAAGAACTCCAAGTTCAAAGACTGCCCCGATGGCAAGTTCTTCTCGGCAGCATGTCCCACATCCACCAACACCGACGATATCGACCGCGAGTGGCTTAGTGACAATGTCTTGATGCGTTTCGAAAGTATGTATCTGATAGCAGCAGAGGCTTGCTACGGTTTTGACTCTTTGGCTGCATCCGCCAACTTCCTGACCACCATTACCGACCAACGTCTCAACGATGAATACCCGTTGGCTCAACAGAAATATGATGAATTCAAGGCAACTCTCACCAATCAAACTACTCTGTTGACTGCTATTGAGTACAATTGGCGTATAGAGATGTGGGGCGAAGGCTATGGATTGCAGACCTTCCGCCGCTTGGTGCCGCAACTGCGTTTGTCGGAGGCACGTAAACGCGGAGGAAACCACCTCGTCTATAAGACTGCAGAGATAAAGCCCGAGGATCGTGCGTTCAATATGACGATACCAAGTTCCGAGACAACCTATAATCCGAGAATTGACGATAAATAGAACACCAGAGTTCTATAGATAGTTTGAGTATAATAAATTAAAATTCTAAAAGTATGAAGAAAGTATTATTTTTAGCAGCCTCCGTATTAGGAAGTGCTTTGCTGCTGACAGGGTGCAAAGAGCACATTGAACAGACAGATTCTGTAGTGACAGGCATCACCATTACGCCTGCATCGTACACCTTTGCAGAGGGAGATGCTCCACTACGATTGAGTTACACATTGACCCCAAGTGGTGCAAAAGCCACTATTGAGTGGGCTTCCTCCAACGAAGAAGTTGCTACCGTAGATGGTGTCGGCAGTGTTACACCTCTGAATGTTGGCGAGGCTACTATCACGGCAACCGTGAAAGGTACTGACATCAAAGGCGCTTGCCAAGTGTTTGTTAAGCCATTGGAAAATACGCTCTCATTTACAGAAGCATACATTGGTTTCACAGACTATGACTCCATCAACACTGTTGTGTACGAGCATGGTTCATTGGGCAAAATCAACGTGCATATTGCTACCGGTCGTGTGCAACTCTTCACAAAGGGATTGTTCTTCGATGCAAATGGTCAGTTAAATGGTGCTGAGCGTGGTGGTTGGATATATATCCAAACTCCTATCGCATTGGCTTATGCAGACGAGAACAAGGATAACCCCAATATGGCGCAATACAGCAATGGCGTATCTTTCAGTTTAGGTAGTTATGCGATTGACCTCGAACCCGCTGACACAGTGGAAGTAAAGTGGCATCATGCGCACAAAGGCTATGCAAACAACGAAGTATTCATGAAGTATATGAAGCAGTGGTTGGATAGTTTCAATATTTCAGGAGAGTTCACTCAAGGCAATTATCAAGACTTCGCTTATGCAGGTATCTATGGCTTTGAAGGAACCACACTCACTCTGAAAGAGTATGCTCTTGACGAAGAAGGAAAAGGCAGTTACGAGGCATATCCAAACTGGCTGTGGGAATATACCCCCAATGGTATCGTTACCGGTGGCGAGTTGTATATTACCGGTCAAGAAGGCTCCAGCAAGTATATGAACTTGATTGATTACATGAATGTCAATGTGAAGTTCGTTGATACGGATACTATGGGTATCCCTGGTGTTTATGCTGCCATTGAGAATGACAAGTATGTATTCAAGAGTACAGGTGTAGAGTTTGGCGGAGAAGTGAATTACACCACCGGAACAAAACCAGCAGAGGCACCTGCCGACATCAGCATCTTCGTTGACCATATTGTTCCTCGCGTAAGCAGCGATATAAACGAGGGTAAGGCTATTGTACTGCCTAACGATAAACTGGCTATCAAATAAGCGATTATTTATAGATATTTTGTAGTGAAGGTGGCATTCGGAAACGAGTGCCACCTTTTTCTTTCAAAAAAATAACACGAATGACCATAAAGTGACAATGAATTGGCATTATCGAGGTTCTATGGAACGGACAACTACGCCGTATTATCACCAACTAGCCACAAATTATATATCCCCTAAATTATATCAAACTGATTGTTTTTTACTCTTTCAGGCAACCTATCGGTACCACCCATACCCCGTCTTTGCGTTGGTATGCCATGGCTCCCACCGCCGTCAGCACTATTAGGAACGACGGAGTTTGCATTCGTGTGGTATCTATCAGTTCCGCCAATTTATGTAATGTCTTAGAACCTTCTTCGATGGCTGTTTCTCCGCCCAACTTTATCTCTATCAGACCATACTGCCCGTTCTCGCGATGGAGTACAGCATCACATTCCAATCCGTTCTTGTCGCGATAGTGGTACACGCTGCCGTCCAACGCATCGGCATATACACGCAAATCACGAATGCACATCGTCTCAAAGAGGAAACCAAACGTATTCAAGTCGTTCATCAAGTCATTCGGGCCAATACGAAGAGCAGCAGTTGCAATACTCGGATCCACAAAATATCGCGTATCTGCAGAACGAATAGCCGCTTTTGAGCGGATGTTCGGATTCCATGCCGGCATATCTTCCACCACAAATATACGCTCCAATGCATTCAAATAACTATACACACTGCGTACGTCCAATGTGTCCTGCTCATTAGCAGCAATATCCTTGGCTATCTCAGCCACCGAAGCCTGCGACCCTTGCAGACGGGCATACGAATGCATCAATCGTTTCACCTTACCGGGTTGACGTTCCACACCATCCACGCGCTGAATATCCGAATTAACCACACCATCATAGTAATCTTTGGCAGGATTCAACGCCAAGTCCCCGCTGAAGAACGTGGCTTGCGGCCAACCGCCACGGCATAGCAGGAACGCCACTTGTGGCAGTCTCAACGTATTGTCCGCGATATGGACTTTCTCACCAGAGAACAACTGCCCCAAACTGATAGCACCATTCGAGTCTCCCGATTCCCACAAACTCATCGGACGCATTTTCAGGCGTGCAAAACGTCCCGTACCGCTATGGTGTACAGCATCCAAGTTGGCAGGGACGGCCGAACCTGTCAGGATAAACTGCCCCCATCCTTCTCTGTGATCCACCTTGAAGCGTATCATATCCCATAATTGAGGTGCAATCTGCCATTCGTCTATCAGACGAGGAGTCTTACCCTCTAAAAGATAATCGGGGTCGGTTTCTATTGCCAACATATACTGCTTGCTTCTGGCAGGGTCAGTCATATAGACCACACTACCTGCGTGTTGCTCTGCAGTAGATGTTTTTCCGCACCATTTAGCCCCTTCTATCAGCACGGCTCCGATAGTCTTCAATTTATTCTCTAAAAGTGCATCTGCAATTCTGCTTCGATATTTCTTTGCCATATATCTTACTTATTGATTTTCAGCCGCAAAGATACTACTTTTTCTTGAACTATACAAGTATCAGACGTTCATATTACATAATTTGGCGCGTTTTCATTACATAATTTGGCGCATTTTTATTACATAGTTTGGCGCATTTTACTTTGGATTTGTTACAAATATCTCTCGGTCTTACTTTGGATTTGTTACAAATAATCGCGATTTTTACTTTGGATTTGTTACAAAACGAGCAACAGCTACTTGCATATCTCATTGAAAAGCAGTACCTTTGCAGAGGATTTAGAATACATGCTTTATGTTTGAACGGAATGCTATCTTGTGGCTGCGCCAATGGAGAGGAAAAAAGACGCGCAAGCCATTGGTTATTCGAGGGGCACGCCAAGTAGGGAAGACCTCGCTGGTAGATGCCTTTGCCCGAGAGTTTGATTGCTATCTCCATTTCAATTTGGATGTGGCAGATGACTTGGCACTCTTTGAGAAAGAGCAATCTGTACAAGACTTATACTCCACACTACTCATCGTGCGCGGCAAGCGAAAAGATGCCGGCAGCACGTTGTTGTTTATTGACGAGATACAGAACTCGCCTGTTGCTATCAAGATGCTACGTTATTTCTACGAACAACTGCCCGATGTGTATGTCATTGCCGCAGGCTCGCTGTTGGAGACTATGTTGCATCGCAATCGTGATGTCAGTTTTCCTGTAGGGCGTGTAGAGTATATGGCGCTTCGTCCTTGTACTTTTGACGAGTTTTTGGGAGCCTTGGGCGAGACAAACATCCGCCAATTGGTACGCGATATTCAAGTGCCTGAAGTACTGCATAGCCGTGTGGAGAAACTCTTTGATTTGTTTACGTTCATAGGGGGGATGCCGCAGGCAGTAGCGGAATATGCCGCCTCGCGTGATGTGGTGGCGTTGGACGATGTGTATCAGTCATTGTTGGCAGGCTATCAAGATGATGTGGAGAAATACACCACCTCAGAAACAAGCCGCAATGTGATTCGGCACATCGTTACCAATGGTTGGGTGTATGCAGACGAGCAGATTACTTTTGACCACTTTGCGGCGTCCAACTACAAAAGCCGTGAGGTGGGTGAGGCATTTCGCACATTGGAGAAGACCATGTTGTTGGAATTGTGTTATCCCACCGTGCAGACCAGTCTCCCCATTGTCCCAGACCACAAGAAACGTCCGCGGTTATTGTGGCTTGATACGGGACTTATGAACTATGCGGCGGGAGTGCAATCGGAATTGCTCGGCAAGGAGGATATCAACGATGCATGGCGGGGCAAGATAGCGGAACATATCATCGGGCAAGAACTATTAGGCATGAATAGGCAGTTTCTGGCAAAACGGGCGTTCTGGGTGCGTGAGAGTAAGAACTCGCAAGCCGAATTGGATTACCTGTATAGTAGTCGCGAACACGGTTTGATACCTATCGAAGTGAAGGCAGGCAGCAATGCCCACCTGAAATCGTTGCAGACATTTATGGGAGCATCTGCTTGCAACGTGGCAGTACGGTTTTGGAACAAGCCATTGCGCAAAGATATCATTGCATTGGAAAACAAAGAATTTACCCTACTCAGCCTACCCTATTACTATGCCGGACAATTGGATAAAGCACTTACGATAGGGTGATTCCTCTGTATTTTGTCAGAAATTGCATATTTATTCCTCTGTATATTATCACACATCTTGTGTATGTCATTGAAAAGCAGTAATTTGGGAGTAGAACTATCTATTAATAGCACAAAAGACCTATCACAAGCCCTAACAACCGCAACCTAACCTCCAATAGAATAGAGAGGGATATTTTGGCGGTCAACAACAGGCAACAACTATTAATCAATAAAAACATATAGTTTACATAACATTATCGGGGCTTCTCTTGAACAGACGACTGTGCCATATTATCACCAATTGGTCACAAATATCGGATAAACCAAAAATTCCATACACTCCAATTATATAGCACTGACATTCATAACGATTATGGGACTGGTTATTGGATATTGAATGCCCAAGGACACAAGAGACCACCTGCGGCATTGTGACAGGCGGTCTCTAAGAAAGAGATGTTTTGTCGGATAACAAGACAAACTATCTTGCTATGACAAACTATCTCGCTATGAATTTCTTGCCGTTTTTGATGTAGATATTGCCAGGTTGCATTTCATTGACACGGCGACCTAAGATGTCATAGATAATATCGTTCTCGGGTTGGTTTACAACCACATTCTCTACCGGTGTATAGCCATTGGGACGGATATTGTAAATAACGGATTGGTTATATTTCAAATCTGTAAAGCCCTCGGGATTGTCTTTCCCCGGTGTTAACTCATTAAGTATAAACCAACCGTCTAATTGTCCGTTCCACCCCCAATTCATGTGGTAGAATGGATATTTCTCCATTCTCTTGGTGATTTTATATCCATCGCACACATAGGCATGCCCAGAACCTGCTTTCTGCTGCGAACTATAGTAAAGCGGATATTCCGCCTTCAATTCGGATTGTAGCAATTCGTGCCATTTTGAATCAGTATATCCGTCTCCGTCTTTACTGACACGCTGTAAATTAATATCATAATCGAAGTAGGTGCGCAGGGCGCTAACCACATTATCAGAGTTGGCGCCTGACCCCCCCACATTGTAGTCCATCTGCACAGCAGCCCCGCAATAGTACACCAATTTTGCAACAGCATCGGCTTGCTCTGCTGTGTAGTCGCCTTTATAAGTAGGCAGTATATTGTCCCAATCAAAACGCTCGCCCTCCATATTGATGTCTATTGTTTTACTGAGCGTAGAAGTCTTATAGTTTACAGAGCCCTTGCAACCGTTCTTGGGGTGTTGATAGTAAGTCATAATCTGCGCCATAGCAATAGCCACACAGCCCGCAGGACATCTTTGACCGCTCACCTTAGGTGCCAAGTTATTGTATGGCGCACCTTGGTCAAACTCTATGTCTCCCAACAGAGGTCCGACAGAATCTGTAACTTCAGCCGTGAGCATAGCCTCGATGTGTTGCGGTGCCATTTGAGGAGTGGGCTGAACATCCAGCCCCATATCCTTAAAGGCATCCTGCACATACGCTGAGATGTCTTGCACATTCGTCTTATCCGAGAATCCGATAATGCCGCCTTGTGCATTCACCATCACATAACCGCCATTGGGGCGTGAATACACCGTTACGTGTTGAAGATGGGACTCTGCCCAAATCGAAACGGATGCCAATACGGCAACCCATAAGATAAATCCTTTTTTCATGCTTTCGTCTGTATTAAATCGCCCGCAAAGGTACTACATTTTCAGCAAAAAACAAAGAGTATGAATCTAAAAACAAGAAACTCACCAAAAAGAGTTGCATGAACTATATAGTTTTTGTATCTTTGCGGCGTAAACGTACTTGAATATGAAACGAACAAACCTTATAATCGTACTCTTGAGTATTGCCTGCACTGCAGGCGCTGTAGTTGCCACGCCTTATCCTGTGGAGAAACGTTTGCCGGACGGCAGCGTACAGAAAGTGTATATCCGCGGTAGTGAGCATTATCACTATCTGACCTATTTGGATGGCACCATCATTCCCGGCACAGAAGTAGGAACTCTCGCAAGTGAGGAACATACGGCGCATCGTCACGCCCCTTCTCGTGTGCAACTGAGTTCATCAGTTCCTAACAAGGGTACTGTGCATATACCCGTGATATTGGTCAACTTTACAGACTTGAGTTTTACGTTGCCTAATGCACGAGAGCAATTCACTGATTTATACAACGGAAAGGGAGGCTCTAACCCGAATGCGACAGGGTCTGTGCACGACTACTATAACGCTTCGTCGGATAGTGCATTGAACTTGGTGTTTGATGTATATGGTCCTTATGACTTGAGCCACAATATGGCATACTATGGTGCCAATAGCGGTAACAATCACAATGTACGTGCCAGTTCGTTGGTGATAGAGTCTGCCACGTTAGCGCGTGCTGCAGGTGTGGATTTTACACCTTATGACAATGACGGGGACGGCTATGTGGATAATCTGTCAGTGGTAGTGGCAGGCTATAATGAAGCAGAAGGCGGTCCGGAGAACTCCATCTGGCCGCACTACAGTCGATTGACATCACAGGAATTGTTTTCAGGAAAGCGTTTGGGCGGATACTTGGTGATATCGGAGTATCGTGGATATAATGGAAGCATACAAGCGGGGATAGGAACATACTGCCATGAGTTTGGGCATGCGCTCGGATTGCCGGATATGTATGATACTCAAAATGGTAGCAACTATACCGTAGGCTTTTGGGATATTATGTGTTCGGGTCCTTATAACAACAACGGTTCTACGCCTCCCACATATACTGCATTTGAGCGATTTATGATGGGGTGGTTGGTGCCGGAGCAACTGCAACACGCCAACAATTATGTGTTGGAACCGATAGAGACCTCCAATCGCGCCTTTCTAGTGGCAGATGCTACGCACAATATGTCCACACACTCCCCTTTGCCAAGTGAGTACTTCTTATTGGAAAACCGCCAGAAAGAAGGGTGGGATGCGAACAAGGATGCATTGGTAGGCACAGGATTGATGGTGACACATATCACATTCTCGTTAGACACATGGAACAACAATACGTTCAACAACAAAGAGCCTCTCGGATTCCGAGTGGTGAGCGCGGGATTTGTAACCTCCTCTTATAGTTCACCCTCAGACCTGTTCCCTGCACAGACCTCCGCGGGAATGGTGACAACGTGGGTGCCAACATTGAACAATGGCACCAAGTTGATGAGCCAGATGGTGATGAATATCACACAATTGGCAGACAATGACATCTCATTCCATTATGGTATGAACGATGATGAAGGTTTTGTATTCCGGCCTCAGGCTCTCAACGATATGGTCACCACGTATGACAAAGAGCCGATAGAGTATGATGAAGAGGATGTGGCTTTGTCTATACAAGATGTCCAATCAGACTCAATGACTATCCGTTCTTCTTCGCCATACTTCGAGTTCAGTTTGGATGGGGGGAAGACATGGTATAACAGTTCGCAACAAGTCAAAATACACAAGGACTC
>DLLA01000134.1:13063-17870 GCA_002479035.1 Bacteroidales bacterium UBA7574
ACAAGGACTCCTCTTATGTAATGACTTTGAAGGTGCGCTATACGCCTACTCGTCAGAGTTGTACGAAACGAATAGGCTACCTGATAGTAGAGTCGCAAGACGGAGAGTATTTCAACCAAATGCAGATGGAGGGTTCTTCTCCTCGTCCCATTTATATCACGACACCGGTGGTTACAGATGTGAAGAACCTTACTGAGTCTTCATTTACTGCCTATTGGGAACCGCAAGAAGATGCCGTGTCGTATTTCGTGACATTGTATTCCATATCGCCTGTTTCGTCGAATGAAGAAGAGACATTCGAGACTTTCACCACCATAGAGAATATCCAAGCAGCAGGATGGGAGAGCAACTTTGCCCGACTGACAAATGCCGTGTCCGAGAAGAAGTATGCCGTGCTGTTTAGTCAGTCAGGGGAGTACTTGGTGTCCAAGACGTATATGGAATCGCCGATGAAAGTACGTTTCTGGTTATCAAATACATACGTACCAATAGCCGATGAGAGTACTGCCGGAGGTAAATTGTTGTTTGAAGGTTCTGCAGATGGCTTGGAGTGGGATACTATCGACAATATATCCCTTAGTTTTGAGATGCAACAAACCATTAAGGAGTATTCGGTTCAAGGTAAGGGATATATGCAGTTCCGCTTTGTATATACGCATACGAGGGGAACCGGTGGTCCTGTAATAGACGGGTTTACTACCACATTGGACCATACTATCAATTATGTCTGCCGTGATAGAGAACGAGAAGTACCTGCCACTTCCGATTGTGTCATGTTTACAGACCTTGAGGAGGGTACAACATACTATTTGTCTGTACAGTCCTACGAAGACAAAGGCTGCGAGGAACATATATCGGCACTATCACCGGCACGAATCATCCGCACAGAAGGCGGCACCGATGCTGATGTCTCAATGGTTGTCAAACGCGACGATAATGGCGTATATACGGCATTCTTGCCTGAGCCGATGTCTGAGGATGCTGTGATGTATGTATATGATTATGCGGGGCAGATATTGGATATGGTAACGGTAGTTTCGGGCGAGACTGCTATTCTGGTGCCGGCAACCAATATGCAGAAAGGAAATACTTATATCCTCAAGTTGATGACCGACAGACTGCGGCGCAAGGCAGCGAAAGGAAAAATGTTGTACTACTAAATACAGATGATATGGATGCCATGAAACAGAATTGTTTTTACTTACTCCTTTTGACGACATTGATATGCGTTGTCAGTTGTGAGAGACAACCGGTAACCCAATATCCCGATTCTTTGGTCGGCTATTGGGCTTCTACAGAGAGCGGGCAAGACTTCGCTTCTGTCGAGGTATTGCCGAGAGAAGACCGAGAGAATGTTGCAGTAGTGAATGTAATTTCAAATGGGAAATCCTTGGTTACAGTCCTGAATGGAAAGTTCTCCTATGATGCCAAAACCGGCGTGGGCTCTTTTGCTCCTGAAGATGATGCATATCAAGTAAATGTTCAGGCTGCAGAAGACGGCAGCATATCATTAGAGGTCAAAGAAGTACGAAGAGGACAGACCACCATTCTATACATTGGGACGCTGACGCGCACCACAAAACCGGAAAAGCAAAAAGAGACCATTAACTATGAGTTGATACTATGCAACTATTTCCAATATGCGGATGGACACTACGAGATGGCATTCGTAGGAACTACGCATAGCGGTAGTATAGGTATGGTACAAATACTGACCGCCAAATCTCTGGAAACGTTGAATACTACATTGTCCAAAGCCAATGGGGATTTTGACGGTCAGAGGACGATATTCATACCCAATTATTCACAATCCATAACGGAAGATGATATCGTGTATCCGGATTCAATGTCTGTAACCATGTCATTGGTTAAGGACGGGTATTACAATGTAGAGATAGAGATTATATGCCCCGATGTGATATATCACTTGACAACTTCTGATGGAGCGATATACTTTCTTGACATACGGTGGGATGTTGAGCCCCATGAAACAGTTACACTTAATCAGACCTATAACTACTTTGACGGTGGAATAACACAAACAGGAGATACCACTATGGCATCGCTGCTTTTGATGAATGACAGGACAGGATTGCGTATGGATTTTATCACTCAGTCAGGATTAGAAAAAGGCACTTATCCTATCTCCTACGAGCGGAAATATGGTGTAGCCACCGCATCTTACGGAAACGATTTGGAACGCAATATCGTTTCGCCCTCCTATTTGGCGGTGCTGGATGGCAGTGGCAATATAGAGAAAGCCTATTTTTTGGAGAAAGGTGAGGTGACTGTGGATTATCCCGCACAAGATACGATTTTCATTACAGGGTCTGCCACATCACATTATGGTTCGCAAGTGGACTTTAGCTATCGGGGACCTTTTGCATGGGCTTCATATCACGCAAACAAGTACCAACTTGCAGAGAAGATGCTGTACTACGGAGCGAAATCCGTGCATAGTAAAAGTTTAGGCAAAGAATTTAGCAAACTCTGAAAGGACTTGAATTCTGCCTTTGCTACATGGTCATCAGGCAAGCAGGATTGAGACGTGCCGTATCTTCTTTGGCGTATTATTGCGCACTATGCGCAATAAGAAAGGGGAAAATGATGTATCTTTGCATTGTCTTTCAAGAGCGGGTGCGACCTGCGACCGATGTGCGCAGATCCGGATAGACCCGCGAAAGACCCGCGATAGACCCGCGACAAAGACGCGAAGTACAAGTGTGGAATCGGAAGACGTGTGTAAGCCCTATCCCTCACCCAAAAAGAGTAAATAGTCTCGTGAGGTGGTACAATAGTGAAGATATGGCTACTATGCGCCGAGATGTTGCAGGTGCACGAATTATTCGCTATCTTTGTCACGGATTTTGACGAGCATTATATTTATTGTCAGAACAATATGATAGAAATCAAAGAATATGTCAACCACGCCGTTCTCGTAGGACTGATTACCCCCACGCAGGACGAGGAGCGCACGCGGGAGTACTTGGACGAACTGGCATTCCTTGCCGATACGAACCATATTGTGCCCGTGAAGCGGTTTGTACAACGGCTGGACCAACCTAATACGGCGACGTATGTGGGCGAGGGTAAGTTGCAGGAAATCAAGGATTTTATAATAAAGACCTCCCCAACCCCTCCAAGGGAGGGGCTCGACGGATGTGTAAGTACCCCCTCTTTGAGGGGAAATGGGGAGTCGGATGGTAGTGAAATTTCTGTGGTTATTTTTGATGATGAGTTGTCGCCGAGGCAGTTGCGCAATATAGAGAAAGAACTGAATACGCTGCCCAATGGCAAGACGGGACATGTGCGGGTGATGGACAGGACAATCCTGATATTGGAGATATTCCTGCAGCGGGCGCAGACCTCCTACGCCAAGACACAGGTGGAGATGGCGCATCTGCAATATATGCTTCCACGTCTGACGCGAATGTGGTCGCACCTCGACCGTCAGCGCGGTGGCGGAACCACGAGTCGCGGTATGGGTGAGACGCAGATTGAGGCGGACAAACGTATTATAGGTCAGCGTATTGCGCTGCTGCGTGAAGACCTCAAAAAGATTGACAAACAGATGGCTACGCAACGGCAGAACCGCGGAAAGATGGTGCGCGTGGCGTTGGTGGGCTACACCAATGTGGGCAAATCGACGCTGATGAACCTGCTGAGCAAGTCGGATGTGTTTGCCGAGAACAAACTGTTTGCGACCCTCGACACCACCGTCCGCAAGGTAACTATCGAGAATCTGCCGTTCCTGTTGTCTGATACTGTGGGGTTTATACGCAAACTGCCGCATAACCTGATTGAGAGTTTCAAGTCCACGTTGGACGAGGTGCGCGAGGCGGATTTATTAGTGCACGTGGTGGATATATCACACCCCAACTTCGAGGAGCAATATGAGGTGGTGGAGCGCACAATCAGTGAACTGCTGGAGCACGAGGAGGAGGTGCAGGAACATCAGCCGTGGCAGGCAAGCAAGGGCGGAAAGACGGCTACACAGAGAGGCAAGCATACGACGCGGACAATACCTACTATTGTGGTATTCAATAAGATAGATGCCTTTACTTATACTCCGAAAGAGGAGGACGATTTGACACCAATGCGCCGCGAGAATATGTCATTGGAGGAGTTGCAACGCACGTGGATGGCAAAGTTGCACGACGACTGCATTTTCATTTCGGCGGCGGACAAGACCAATATCGAGGCACTCAAGTCGCTGCTCTACGACCGCATCAAAGCCATTCATATCCAGCGTTATCCGTACAACGATTTCCTGTTTCAGAAGTACGAATAAGAAAAGAGACTGCCTACGCGGGTAGGACAGCCTCTTTGGATGCATGAGTGTCCGGTTACTTCACCTCCTCGGCATCCACATAGCCGAAGCGGTCGTGTAACTGCTTGAATTTCTTTTGAAAACGATTGATGGCTGCTACACGTACCCAATAACCGACACCCGCGAGCATGATGCCGAGACTCACCAAGATGGTGAGGGTGGTGGCACTTGCGACAGGCTGGAAGAGCCCATACACGCCAAAAGCCGTAGCCAAGATGCCGAAGAGCAACATCAGCCACCAATATCGGAAACCCACCTGCTTGAAGTCGAAAGACTCAACCGCAATACGTATGCCCTCGAAAATGACCACAAAGGCAAAAATGAACGGCAGGGCAGCCGCCAACGAGAGCGGGTGGACGAGGCAGAAAATGCCCATCAATACCTGCAGGAGGGCAGACAGGAATAGCAATCCGCTTTGGGGCAAGATAGCGTGCAGTCTCCCCCATGCCGCAAATTCGCAACAGCCCGCGACAAGAA
>DLLA01000134.1:17913-18106 GCA_002479035.1 Bacteroidales bacterium UBA7574
GAAATATCAGACCTAACACCCATGCGAGACTGAGCATGGTACTACTCGGGTAAATCAGGCAAACAACGCCCAATGCCACTAATGCGATGCCTGCAAGGCACATCCAAATTTTGGTACTTGTTTTCATAACAATTTATAATTGGTTACACATCAAAAAAGTGTGGACAAAATCTGTGCCGCAAATGAAACCTGC
>DLLA01000134.1:18156-19149 GCA_002479035.1 Bacteroidales bacterium UBA7574
CCTGCCAGAAGATTCGTGTAATTGAGACTTAAAAATGAAGGATGAAAAATTGCAAGTTGCGTCTGCCAATGTGCAAATGAAGGGGGCAACCACTAACCAACCTCTAACCAACCACTAACGTGAAGATGTGGTAAAAAAGGTGATTGTGCGGGAAAAACAAAGCCGGATTTGGATTTTTGGCGATTTTGTATTATCTTTGCAGTAATTTTGAGGGGAATGGCATTGTGATGTTGTGTGGTAAAAAAAGAAAAATGAATATGGAAAAGTACAAACGAATCCTGCTGAAACTGTCGGGCGAGAGCCTGATGGGGCAGAAGCAGTATGGCATCGACGAGGTGCGGTTGGCGGACTATGCCCGTCAAATCCGGCAGATAGCCGAGCGCGGCGTGGAGATTGGCATTGTGATAGGCGGCGGCAATATCTTCCGCGGACTGTCGGGCGCACAGAAAGGCTTCGACCGCGTCAAGGGCGACCAGATGGGGATGCTGGCTACCGTGATAAACTCGCTGGCATTGTCCTCAGCCTTGGAGGCTATCGGGCAGAAAGTGCGTGTGCTGACCAGCGTCCGTATGGAGCCGATAGGCGAGTTGTACAGCACCGCGAAGGCTCTGCGGCTGATGGCGAAAGGCAACGTGGTCATCGTAGCAGGCGGTACGGGCAACCCGTATTTCACCACCGACACGGCATCCGTGCTGCGCGCCATTGAGTTGCAAGCCAATGTGATGATGAAAGGCACGCGCGTGGACGGTATCTACACCGCCGACCCCGAGAAAGACCCCACCGCCACCAAGTTCACCGAGATAACCTACAACGAGGTACTGCAACGCAACCTCAAAGTGATGGACCTCACCGCCATCACCATGTGCCGCGAGAACCGTATGCCTATCTATGTGTTCGATATGGACACCGTCGGCAACCTCGAAAAGGTGATGGACGGCGAGCAAATAGGCACACTGGTGAAGCCGTAAAATAAAGGAATAATCCACAGGGGAT
>DLLA01000134.1:19172-20046 GCA_002479035.1 Bacteroidales bacterium UBA7574
AGATTAGGAATAGTACAACCGACTTTTTGGTGTTTACCAAGCAGAACTCGGAGGATAATATCCAAGTTCGTGTGCATAGCGAGAATGTGTGGCTAACGCAGAGGGCTATGGCGCAACTATTTGATTGTTCGGTGGACAATATCGGGTTGCACTTGAAGAATATCTTTGCGTCGGGAGAGTTGGACGTGAATTCAGTTACCGAGGAATCCTCGGCAACTGCCGCTGATGGGAAAAGTTATCGTACCCGTTTCTATAATTTAGATGCCATTATATCAGTCGGTTACCGTGTTAATTCATTACGTGCCACCCAATTTCGGCAATGGGCGACTCGGGTGCTGAAGACATTCGCGGTACAGGGCTATGTGTTGGATAAGCAGCGTTTGGAGAATGGGCAGATATTCGACGAGGCGTATTTTGATCATTTGTTGGATGAAATACGCGAGATACGTGCCAGCGAACGCAAGTTCTATCAGAAGATAACAGATATCTACTCTACTGCAGTGGATTACTCGGTAGATGCTGTCACAACGCGCAATTTCTTTGCTATGGTGCAGAATAAGTTGCATTTTGCTATCCACGGGCACACAGCAGCCGAAGTGATTATGGCGCGTGCCGATGCAGAAAAGAAACACATGGGATTGACGACATGGAAGAATGCGCCACAAGGAAAGATTGTGAAAGCGGATGTATCGGTAGCAAAGAACTATCTGACAGAAGTAGAGTTGTCTGACTTGAACCAATTTGTCTCGATGTATTTGGATTATGCAGAACGGCAAGCGCGCAAGCATATTCCAATGACAATGGAAGATTGGGCTTCGAAATTGGATGTGTTTTTGCAACTGAATGATGAAGTGATACTCAAGCACAAGGGAAC
>DLLA01000173.1:0-3603 GCA_002479035.1 Bacteroidales bacterium UBA7574
ACGACCAAGTTATCCAACAGGTCGTCATCAAGCAGTAGTTTCTTGGGGAAAATTTTGAAAAAGAAATGGAAAAAATGATGAAAAACGCTGATTTTTGTGGTGTTGATTACCAACAATTTACAAAGAAAATGCGAAAATAATGCGAAAAAATTTGGATTTTGGACGATTTTGTATTATATTTGCAGTGTATGAGAGGTATAAATAGCCCCGCGATTGACCCACGATTGACCCGTGACAGACTCACGATAAACCCACGATAGACCCGCGATTGACCCGCGATAAACCCGCGACAGACTCACGACAGACTCACGACAGACTCACGACAAATCCTTGGAAAGCAAAGAACCGATGAAGAGGGCTTTGCGCAAAAAGGTGTTGGATATATCAGAAAAAAGCAGTAACTTTGCCGCCCAAATGTGCGATGCCAAAGGACAGGCACCCCGTCAGGAAACAGAGATATATGGAAGTCAGTGATTTCACACCCGAAGAAGAGCAACGGATAGAGCAAGAGTTTCAAGCCCTATTGGACGACTATGCGCATACGACCCACCGGCAGAAAGTGGAGTTGATTACTCGGGCGTATCACTTTGCAAAACAGGCACATAACGGCGTCAGAAGGCTGTCGGGCGAGCCATATATCATGCACCCGCTGGCCGTGGCGCGCATCGTAGTGAAAGATATCGGCTTGGGGAGTACAAGTATCTGTGCGGCGTTGCTGCACGATGTGGTGGAGGACACCGACTATACGGTGGAAGACATTGAGCATCAGTTCGGTCCGAAGATAGCGAATATCGTGGAGGGTCTGACGAAGATTTCGGGCGGCGTGTTCGGCGACCAAGCCAAAAAACAGGCGGAGAACGTAAGGAAACTGCTGCTGACTATGTCGGACGATGTGCGGGTGATGCTGATAAAACTGGCAGACCGATTGCACAATATGCGTACGCTGTCAGCGCAACCCGTTGAAAAACAGCAGAAAATAGCCGCCGAGACACAATATATCTACGCGCCGATGGCGCACCGATTGGGCTTGTTTCCCATCAAGACGGAGTTGGAAGACCTGAGTTTCAAGTACGAGCACCCCGACCTTTACGCCGACATAGAAGCCAAACTGCAAGCCAACAAAGACACGCAATTGGACAGTTTCGAGGAGTTTGCAAAGCCCATTCGCGACAAACTGACGCAGATGGGATACGAGTTCCGTATGTTCGCGCGCATCAAATCGGTGTATTCGATATACAAGAAGATGGTGTCGAAAGGCGTGCCGTTTGAGCAGGTGTACGACTTGCTGGCGGCGCGTATCGTGTTCAAGCCGAACACTTCGTTCTCGGAGAAAGACCAGTGCTGGATGATTTACTCGGCAATCACGGAGATATACCGCCCTCACCCTGAGCGCATCAGGGACTGGATTTCGACCCCGAAAGCCAATGGTTATGAGGCACTTCACGTGACCGTGATGGGGCAACACGGGCAATGGGTGGAGGTTCAGATACGCAGCGAGCGTATGGACGAGTTGGCAGAGCACGGATTGGCGGCGCATTGGCGTTACAAGACCGGCGACGAGACCGAGAGTGAGTTGGACAAGTGGCTGAAAGAGATAAAAGACGTGCTGAGCAATCCCGACCCCGATGCGATGGCATTCTTGGACACGTTCAAACTGAATCTGTACGCGCACGAGGTGTTTGTGTTCACACCCAAAGGGGAGATACGCACGTTGGCGCAAGGGGCTACGGTGCTGGATTTCGCCTATCAGTTGCACACAGAGTTGGGCGACCACTGCATAGGCGCGAATGTGAACCACACGGCACGTCCTATCAGTTATATCCTGCAGAGCGGCGACCAGGTGGAGGTGCTGACCTCCGAGAAGCAGAAGCCCGAGCAGGAGTGGCTGGAGATAGTGGTGACAGCCAAGGCGCGCGACTGCATCAAGCGGCATTTCCGCAAGGGCGAAGGGCTGTGGAGCCTGATTCGACCGGGCAAGAACACGGTGGCAAAGTTGGCAAGCGTACAGATAAAAGGTGCGGACACGTTTGGCGTGCTGATGCGTATGCTGACCGTCATCTGCGAGGAGTACCACACCAATATACATGACCTGCACGTGACCTCCGACGACGGGCAGTTCGACTGCGAGGTGGAGATATGGATATTCGAGCAGAAGACGCTGAGCAAGATGTGCAAAGACCTGCGCGAGATAGAAAGCGTGAGCGTAGTGAACGTGCTGAGCATCGGCGACGAACAGAAAGAAAATAACAAATCATAATTACAATACAACATGAAAAAAGTTATGAGTTTTGCAGCCTTCCTGCTGATAGCAGTGGCTGCGATGGGTCAACAACCCGTGATGACATTCACCAAGACCGAGCATGATTTTGGCAAGATTAACGAGGCAGATGGCCGCGTAACGACCGTCTTCGAGTTCAAGAACGAAGGTATGACGCCGCTTGTGCTGAGCAACGTGCGCGCCAGTTGCGGTTGCACCACACCCAAGTGGACCCGCGAACCCGTAGAACCCGGGCAGACAGGGCAAATAACCGTAACATACAACCCGAATGGCCGTCCGGGTCGCTTCCAGAAGACCATCACCATCACAAGCAATGCCACCGAGGCTACCAAGCGCCTGTATATCAAAGGTGAGGTAATCCCCAAGCCGGCAAAGCCTGTGGACCAGTACCCCGTCAAGATGGGCGAGTTGAGTATGAAGAAGAACAGCCTCAGTTTCGGCACCATGAAGATGGGCGCAAAGAAGATGCTGGAGATTGAATACGCCAACCAGACCGACCAACCCGTGAAGGTGGAGTACCTGATGCGCGACCAGGACAGTTACCTCAAGCCTGTCGTAACATTGGCAGAAGTGCAACCCAAACAGACAGGCAAACTGCAAGTGGCTCTTGACACAGAGGACAGCCCGCTGTATGGTCCCGTGGACGCACGTATCTATATGATGGTCAACGGCAAACGCAACCTCACCGACGAGTACGCCGTGCACATCACAGGCAACATCGTAGAGGACTTCTCGGGGCTGACCGTTGAGCAACGCCAACAGGCTCCTATCGTGGAGATTGAGCGCAATATCACCCTCGGCACCGTGAAAGCAGGCAAGAAAGCCAACTTCAAGGTAGCCCTCAAGAATGCCGGTATCAACCCGCTGACGGTGCGCCGTATCGTACTCAACGACCCACTTATCAGTATAGCACAGCCCAAGTCGGCTATCAAAGGCGGACACCACACCGACCTCAAAGTGGAAATCAAGCCTGCCAAAGACGCAGCGCAGTACTCGCGTGCCGTTACGCTGATTACCAACGACCCCGAGAACCCTGTTATCACATTGAAAATCAACTGGACAGTAGAGTAAAATATGAACCATCCGGAGAATAGTGCCGAATACAAAGGATTGACCGTGAATGCAGGCGTGCAGAACCTGCCATCGGTCAATCCGTATGCCACTTTCCGCCGCCACAAGCAGGTGCTCAGCGCGGACGAGTACGTGGAGGGCATTCTGCGCGGTGACATCCGCATGCTCAGTCAGGCAGTCACATTGGTGGAGAGCCAACTGCTTAGCGACCAAGCCATTGCGCAAGAGGTCATCAAACGCTGTCTGCCGCACGC
>DLLA01000173.1:3650-4188 GCA_002479035.1 Bacteroidales bacterium UBA7574
GCTGTCTGCCGCACGCGGGCAACGCCATACGCTTGGGCATCACCGGCGTACCGGGCGCAGGCAAGTCCACGTTTATCGAGGCACTCGGCACCAAACTCTGCGAACAGGGCAAGCACCTCGCCGTGCTTGCCATCGACCCCTCGTCGGAACGCAGCAAGGGCAGTATCCTTGGCGACAAGACACGTATGAACCAACTCTCCACGGAGAAGAACGCCTTTATCCGCCCCAGTCCGTCGGCAGGCAGTCTGGGCGGCGTGGCACGCAAGACGCGCGAGACAATAGTCCTCTGTGAGGCAGCGGGTTTCGACACTATCATCGTCGAGACCGTCGGTGTCGGACAGTCGGAGACCGCCGCGCACTCGATGGTGGATTTCTTCCTCCTGCTGCAGGTTACCGGCACGGGCGACGAACTGCAAGGCATCAAACGCGGCATTATGGAAATGGCGGACGGCATTGCTATCAACAAATGTGACGGCAGCAATGTGGAGCGTGCCGAGACTGCCAAAGTCAGTTTCAAGAACGCCCTCGCGCTCTTCCC
>DLLA01000087.1 GCA_002479035.1 Bacteroidales bacterium UBA7574
ATAACGTTATATTGATAAATGAATCCTATAATACGCATACGGAAATATAGAATTGTCTTTGCCTACTTGGCAACAATGATGCTGCTTGTATTTGCGAGCCTGTTTTATGATAGATTTCCCTTTCCATTGTGTCCGTTCAAACTACTTACTGGTTTGCCATGTCCAGGTTGTGGAGGTCTTCGAGCAGCGAATATGTTGTTACAAGGTGATGTTTTGAGTGCACTATATATCAATCCATTATCATGTATTGTGATGATATTCTTTGCGATATTCCCGTTCTTATATCTATATGATAAAGTTGCTAATAAAAGATTGGTTGCTAACATATTAGCACAACTTTGGAATAGAAAGATAACAGGAACCGTGTTTGCTATCATTTTGTTGAATTGGGCATGGAACATATACAAATTAGGTTAGAAATAGGAGATGCCGAAAACCTCCAATAGAGTAGGCGATATTATTAATTTTCAAATCTTAAATTTATGGAAAATCAAGATTTTTCACCAGCACCAGACAACCATTTAGTTAAATCCATTTTGACTATGCTGTTTTGTTGTCTTCCTTTTGGTATTGTTGCCCTAATTAATGCAACAAAAGTAGAATCTCTTTGGGCTTCAGGTCAAAAAGAGCAGGCGCAAAAGGCGGCAGCCGATGCGGATAAGTGGGCAAATGTTGCTCTAATCTGTGGAATTGTTGGAATTATTATTTATGGCATCGGTATGTTGATAACAGTCTATGCTTAAATATGCAACACTCGCGAATGATAATTACGATTGCCCTTTCTGGGGTAATCGTAATTGCCATAGTCGTCGTATATCATTTTTTTGACCCAACCAATAGCATCTATGCCCCAAAATGTCTTCTTAAAACATTGACAGGGTATAATTGTCCGGGGTGTGGATGTCAACGGCTACTTTACAATTGGGCGAATGGTCGTTTCATAGCAGGACTGCGTTACAACTACTTTTTCCCGATAGGTGTGATGTACACACTACTGATACTTTTAGGGAGACATTTCCCCAGATTACACCACGTGTGCACATCATCAATTGCTATCTACCTGTTTATAATTATGTATCTTTTATGGTGGGTAGTACGCAATCTGTTAAACGTATAAAGACTCTCAAGAAATACAGAAATCAATGTAGAATAACAAACTTATTAAAAATAAAATTTATGGCAACAGCATTGCAGAAGAAACTTGCTACGGGCAAGGCAACAGAGTATTATCAAATGGAAGATTCATTTGAAGCATGGGGAACACGATTTGTTGATTGGAATATGCACTATACAGCCGCAGGACCACAAGGGGTATGGTTGTGTGGAAATGTACTAAATAATACTCCAATAATTATCGGTTTGGTAGATTGGGATAATATCAACAGAATGGTGGTAGATAAAGATGAAGAATGTGTGTACATTGAACTAAAACAATATGAAACTCTCCTCGAACAGACATCTAAAGAATTCAGGAATATCTACAAAAAGGATTTTGTTCATCCTATGAGCGATACGGGATTGATGGCTCTATGTCTTCCTATGGATTTATTTTCTGGAAATATACTATACTACTTGCAAAATCGTGTACCTACAGAATTTAAGGCTGAATCTAAAACAAACTCAGAAAAAAGGAGAGGCACTATACAGACTATAGTGTTAGTTGTCATTCTTTTGATAGCTGTAATATGTTTCTTTTTGTAAAATGAGCTAACAAATAGCGCAATATCGTATCTATGCCTGGTTGGTTGATAATTTTGATAGTATTTATTGTTGGCGGTGCCATCTTTGGACTATTTGCAAGCGGTTCAAAGGAAGACGATTTAAGTCCTGCACAAGGATGTTTAGCAGGAGCATTAATGGGAGGTGCTGGCGGATTAGGGTGTCTTACAATCATCTTGGAAGCAATCCTCCCATTTGTAATTGCTGTGTTAGTATTCTGTTGGCTATTTGATGGATGCTCTTAAGTATATGTGGAGAGAGTGTGATGACATCGTTTTTGAAAAAGAAATGGAGGGAATGCTGAAAATGGATAATTTTTGTAGTATTGATTATCACTGACTTATAAAGAAAATGCAATTTATTTTCTATATGCGCCGCGTTTTGGCGCACACATGTATTACCTTTGCACCGTCAAACAACAAACAATAATCCAACCCAATAAACCCTACTGCTTATGACAAAATCAACATCACCACTCACCCTCAAACGTGCAGCCCTCATCGCTGCCATCGGCACCACCATTTACACCCTCTTTGAACCTGTCTGTCGAATGATTGTTGGCGACCGGTGGTGGTTCTACTTTGATGACCACCTGCTATACAACGATGTGTGGCATATCTTCTTTTCATCGATTCTTATCGCTTCTTGTGCAGTGTTTGCCATTGGCGTGCTAAGTGACGGCGAGCATTTCCCTATACTGGGCAAAGGGGTTCGATACATATTGCTTGGCATTGCCATAGCCTCATGCGGCAATATATTGTGGTTTGCACTATCTGATAGCAGACGTATAATGGATACTGTTCCTTGGCTGTATCTATTCTTCCTGCTGGGGGCAGATGCGGTGTTGTGGTACATCTATACTCATACAACGGAGAATATACAACCAAGTCGTTCTCGTTGGCAGAAAAGCATTTGCCGAATATCCATACTATTGGCATTGTCAGTATTGGCAAAGCAGATACCTTCCGTTATATGGTATGTGTGGCAATGCACGCAATTCCCCGTAGCGCACGTGTCTATGTTCCGTAATCTACTTGGTAGGCTAGACTGGCTGTGCAATGGGTTAATACTATGTGTTTCTATTGTGTTCTTTCTGTTTGTGTTTCTTCAATACCTCATTACCCGCAGAGCACAACGCAAATTGCAGAATTAGCCAACCTAACAAACTCTACTGCTTATGACAACATCAACATCACCACTCACCCTCAAACGTGCAGCCCTCATCGCTGCCATCGGAACAACCGTTTATACTATCTTTGTGCCGATATGCCAAATGTTGTTTGGCTGCAACGCTTCATGGCTCAATTACAGGGAACATCCATGGTGCTACAATGCATGGTATATATTCTTCTCCTGCGTACTCATGGTGTCATGGGCAGTATTTTCCATTGGCATCATACGGGACGGAGAGCATTTGCCTGCCTTTGGCAGGAAATCCCGATATGCTCTGTTGATAATGGCGTTGGTTTTCTTGGTAATGTCATTCCTTTCGGTGGACTATTGTATGTTTCCGCGGAAATGTATCTTTATGCCAATGTGGGCGCGTGTCTTGTACTACATGGTTTCTTCCTTTTTGTTGTGGTATATCTATGCGCATATATCATCCGACAACCATTCTTATAAACCTCGCTGGCAAAAGGGCATTTGTTGGACAGTTGTAGTACTGACCTTATTAGTGGCTGTCAAGCAGATTATCGCAATATCTGGTTATGCAATAGGGTTGTTTTCGGGACAGAGAGGATTTATTCCAATCTTCCGCGAGGTGCACTACAATGCTGCTTGGATATGCAATTGGCTAATGCACGGTATTCCTGTCGTGTTCTTTTTGCTCGTATTCTTTCAGCCCATCATCACACGCAGAGCACAGCGCAAATTGCAGAAAGAAAATGCCGCAGCATCAGTACAACAGCCAATACCAACTACTCAAAATCACCATAAAAATAACATATAGCAATATGACGAGAGGTCTCAAAGCATTTGTAAAATTTTACAGAAATATGAGATGGTATTCTATTATTAAAAACCATCAGGAGAAAAAGCGAGCAGAGAAAGAATTTGATAAATTCGTAAAAAGTAAATCTCTACAACATTCTCTTTGTCGTAATTACCTTCGTGAGGTTGACAGGTCGAAACTGGTTGACGGAGCAATAATTGACGACATAGTCAAGAGATTTGTTGCCAAATGTTATAACGACCCCGAGTATGTCTATGCGAGATTTGTAGAGATTTGTGCAATGGAAGATACGTTGCAAAAACAAGCATTTCACGAACTAGATATGCTTTATTCAAAAGGACATATCAATCCTAATGCGTTGGTGCATATTAATGAGGAGCGTGAACTCATATACAGTTTAATCATGCACAAGGATATGTGCTACTGGGTAGAGAATAAATGCCCTAATTGTCAAAGCCTTATGATAAAGATGATATATAAATCTCCTATGTTTGCATGGTGGGAACATTATGGAACCCTATGCTCTTTGTTCATTTGCCCCAAATGCCTAACTATCAAACATGCAGGGGGAGGGTTTATGATAAGTTAAATATAGACATCGTGGGCTCTCGGCAAAATCGAAATCGACAACCAACGCGAAGTCCTCAAAATAACCACCAAGAAGTAAAGTCTCTATATCAATCAGTATAATAGCGGTTCTATAGCCTGAACGTTTGCATATATGAGCAAAAAATAGTACTTTTGCACCGAATTAGAAACATTATAGACAAATCGGCGTATGAAACGGGAGTTACTACCCAAGTATGAACGGCAACTGCAAGGACTCGGAGAGAATATCCGCTTGGCACGGCTCAGGCGTGATTTGAGTGCAGCACAAGTGGCGGAACGGGCAGGCATAGGGCGCAATGCCGTGATGAAGATAGAGAAAGGCGACGAAGGCGTGAGTATCGGTGCCTATCTGCGGGTGCTGATTGTGCTCGGACTGGAGCAAGACTTGTTCCGCGTAGCAGAGGACGATGTCTTGGGGCGCAAACTGCAAGACGCAGGACTGATTGTCGGTAAACGTGCAAGCAAGAAAACCAATGAGTAAGCGGCTGTACATCTATTTGGACGAAGCCTTTGGTGATAAACCCGTATTAGTGGGTGTGCTGACGGCAGAAGCAGTTCGTGGGCATGAGGTGTTCTCCATGAATCTGTCGGACGAGTGGCTGCACCATAGCCGCTGTCGCATGTTAGACCCGGATTTGCAGTTGTATCGTGGACATCAATATCTCCCCGACTCAAAAACGAACTTCGGCTTTCTGCTTGATTCATCCCCCGACAGGTGGGGGCGTGTACTTCTTGAGCGGCGCGAGACTGTCCGTGCACGGGAAGAAGGACGACCTCGCAAGACATTGATGGAGAGCGATTTCCTGTTGGGTGTGTACGATGAGAGCCGCATGGGGGCTTTGCGGATTAAGTTAGAGCCCGATGGCGAGTTTATGGATAATGATGCTTCTCTCAATATCCCGCCTGTCACATCATTGGGCAAACTGGAGCAGGCAAGTTGGGCGTTTGAGAACGAGGACAACCGTTGGCTGCAGATGTTGGTGGTTCCATGTTCTTCGTTAGGTGGCGCGCGCCCCAAAGCCAACGTGCGTATGGAAGACGGACGTTTGTGGATTGCCAAGTTCCCCAGCCGGCAAGACAGACATGATGTCGGTGCATGGGAGGCGGTAGCCATGACATTGGCACAACGATGTGGGATTGATGTGGCTCCTTTTTCCGCAAGGCGGTTTTCTGGGCAGTATGCCACATTCTTGACGCAGCGTTTTGACCGTAATGCAGCAGGCGGACGTGTGCATTTCACTTCTGCGATGACGATGTTGGGCTACCAGGATGGTGATACCGATGGCTGTAGTTACTTGGAATTGGCAGATTGGATAAGCCGCAACTGCTATCGTGTGGAAGATGACCTGAAGCAGATGTGGTTTCGTATTGTGTTCAACATTGCTACCAGCAATTGTGACGACCATCTTCGCAACCATGGCTTTCTGCTCGGACGCAACGGTTGGGCACTTGCTCCTGCCTACGACCTCAATCCTGTGCCGTATGGGCAAGGGCTGAGTCTGAACATCAATGAGCATGACAATACTTTGGATATGCGTTTGGCATTGGAGGTCGCACCCTATTTCGGCTTGACCAATGCTGTGGCACAAACGGAAATAGAAAAAATACGCAGCATTGTAAGTCAATGGGAGCATGTAGCCAAGCAGTTGCATATCAGCCGCGAAGAGCAGGAACGTATGCGCCCCGCATTCAAAATATAAAGAGAGATATGAATGTATTTAGAAAACCGGGCAGTACCACCATTGCATATTGGCAGGGCACGCAAAATGGCAATAAAACAAAACCGTATTCACGTATAACCATAAAATAATAATAACCAACTAAATAACTTTTGACTTATGTTAGGCGCACTTATTGGCGATACCATAGGCAGTATCTACGAGTTCTGCAACATCAAGACAACCGATTTCCCCTTGTTCTCCGAGGGCTGTTCTTTCACCGACGACTCCGTAATGACCATTGCCGTAGCGGATTGGCTGCTTCACGACCCTGTTCGCTCGCAGCAGGGATTGGAAGAAAGCCTCGTCAAATGGGGACACAAGTACCCCGATGAAAGTTATGGCGGCGCATTTCAACGTTGGCTTTTTATGCCGGAGTTTCTCATTACGCTTCGCGACAAGTCCACGGATACGATTGATGGTATTCCGCATGGAGTCCGCCACCCGTATAACTCTTGGGGCAATGGTTCGGCAATGCGTGCTTCGGCATGCGGCTGGTTGGCGCAGTCTTTAGAAGACGCACTTGACCTTGGTAGGCGTTCCGCGATGATTACCCACAACCATCCCGAAGGCATTAAAGGGGCACAAGCGGTAGCAACTGCGATATATCTGGCGCGGACAGGGAGCACCAAAGAGGAGATACATCAGTATTTGGAGGAGACTTTCGGCTATGACCTCAGTCGCGATTGCGATGATATTCGTCCGACGTATCATTTCGATGTGTCTTGTCAAGGCACGTTGCCTGCAGCCTTGGCGGCATTCTTCGACAGCCGTGATTTCGAGTCGGCTGTTCGTTTGGCAGTATCATTAGGCGGGGATAGCGATACCATTGCTTGTATCACGGGTGGTATAGCAGAGGCATTCTATCACGAGATACCGGCAACCATTGTCAAAGAGATGCATCATCGCTTGCCCGAAGAGTTCTGGACGGTTATCAACGAACTGTATGCAGCAGTGTCTGACAACTATACAAACAACAGGGTGAACGCAACCGACCCTAAACCTCAGTCCCGTATTACCCCCGATTATATATCGGAGTTGCGCCCCAACGAGGTCTTTGTCTTCGGCAGCAATGTGCGTGGTATGCACTATGGCGGAGCGGCGGCTTTTGCTGTCGGGCGGTTCGGAGCCATTATGGGGCAAGGCGAGGGCTTGCAAGGGCATAGTTATGCCATTCCCACAATGGAGGGTATGGAGAGTATGCGTGCTGCCGTGGACAGGTTTATTGCCTTTGCACAAGAGCACCCCGAACTCATATTCATGGTAACGCCCATCGGTTGCGGCATAGCAGGCTACACTCCTGAGGAAGTTGCCCCGCTATTCCTCGAAGCGGCTACATTGCCCAATATATGCTTACCAAAATCATTTTGGGACTGCTTAAATACAAAGTGATGTCTCTTTTGCTATACAAGCAATAATTCAGTCTCTATCAGCACTACGGCGGTCAGGCAGGTGGCTACGCCTATGAGCCACCACCAGTGTACCCTGTCTCCGCGCATCATCAGCAGTCCACAGATGATGGCACTGTACAAAAGAAATACAGAAGGGGCACTAATCTCAATCTGCGTGGTGGAGTAGGGGAGGGATTCTATCCATTCTACATATTTCCTCAACAGCCATGCGCAGCCCTGTACGGCAGTGCCTATCCATGTTCCCACTATGCACCACGAGAGGGCTAACGCGCCAAGGCACAGGGCAAACAGCACAAACGCCATGGGTATGACGGCGATATTGGTGATGGCAAAGTAGTTGCTCGTCTGCCCGAAGTAGTAGAGCGTCAGGGGTGCCGTGCCTATCTGTGCCGCCACCGAGGTCAGTAGCAGACCACCTATATAAGTAATGAGTGCCCCGCGCAACATCACCCTTTGCTGCATGCGTCGGGCAACGAACAGCAGTCCTGCCATGGCAGCAAAACTGAGTTGGAAACTAACACTCCAAAGTGCTAACGGATTGACAAGCAATATGATGACTGCCGCTGCGGACAGGCAGTTGATACTTGACAGCGTGCGGCGCAACAGGTAACTGATTTCCAGCAAAGTCACCATCAATGCACTACGCATCACCGACGGGCTCAGACCCGTGACGAAGGCATATCCCCAAAGTGCCACTATCCCTACCATGGCGATTGCCCAACGCCTGCCGCGTTGTTTGTAGAGGGGTTTGGCGAGTCCGCCCAATGTCAGCAGCCACATTATCACGCCCCACATCACGCCTGTATGCAGACCACTGACTGCCAATATATGCATTGCCCCCGCGGCAGAGAAACTCTGCTGCACCTGTTTGTCCAATTCTTCGCGGTAGCCCAATGTGAGTGCGCTCACGATACCCAACTCTTTCCCGTGAAGCCCCAATGCCCGATAGCGTTTATGCAATGTCCGCTGGCACCGTTCTGCTATGGCACGCGGTCCGCGCAGTGGCTGGTAACCAATCACTTGCCAATTGCCTCGGTGCGCCCAACCGCTACCGGCAAGCCCTTGCAGCCGCAGGTAACGACCGTAATCGAAGTCGCCCAACATGCCTCCGCGGTGCACGGTGGTTTGCACTAAAAGGACATCACCTGCGCGGGGGTAGTCCAAACTGTCTTTCTGTAGATATAGCAGGAACCGGCTACCGTCTTGCGCCTGTGCGGTATAGCGAATGGTCTTGGTGCGTTCCTGCCCCTCGTTCATGAGGCGCACACACAACACCGTATCGCGGTCGAGATACGGTACTTCGCTGTCAGATAGCAAGTTAACAGGAAAACCTGTGTGGTAGCAAACCACAAGCACAACTATCAGCGGCACCAACGCAAGCAGCCACGTATGTGCCGCCAGCCATCTCATTCCTCTTTCAATAAGTCGATGGCAGCCAACGGGTCTTTGGTTTGGAACACCGCACTGCCTGCCACTAATACATCGGCACCGGCACGCCACAGTTCGGGTGCCCACTTGCGGTTTACTCCTCCGTCCATCTCAATCAGCGTCGGCAGCCCGCGTGCGTCCAATGCCTGACGCAAATAGCGCACCTTGTCCAGTGATTCGGGAATGAACGACTGCCCGCCGAAACCCGCATACACCGACATGATGAGCAGCATATCCACCTTGTCCAAATACGGGTCAAGGCGGTGCACATCGATATCGGGGTTGATGGTGAGACAGGTGCGCACCCCTTTGGCACGAATCAGGTCGAGGATAGCATCGGCTTGGTCGGTGGCTTCGAGGTGGAAACCCACGCTCCACGCTCCCGCATCGCAGAAACGCTCCACGTATTTCTCGGGGTGCGTAATCATCAGGTGTACGTCCAAGGGCTTGGTACAGTGCTGTTTGAGCGTCTTCATGACGGGGAAGCCGAAGGAGATGTTCGGCACAAACACGCCGTCCATCACGTCCACGTGCAGGTAGTCCGCATGGCTGCGGTTAATCATTTCACACTCGCGTTGCAGGTTCCCGAAGTCCGCTGCCAGCAGACTCGGCGAAATCAGATGTGGTCTGGTCATGCTATTGCAGGTTCTTAGTTGTTGGTCTTTGATGTGGACTCCTGCAACCACAGCCAAGTAGTGTTGCTTGTGTGGTCGAGGTAGTCGATATATGCTTTGATGGTGGCGGTGCTGTTCGGTACGCAGAAGGGCGCGGTGTAGCATTGCCACTCGCCATTGTCTATTCGGTAGTATATCCTGCCGCCTTGCATGACCTTGTTCATGGTTATCAGCAAGGTGCCGTCTTCTGCCTGCTCGGCATGAATGCCAGGTTGCTGCAGGTGGAAGTTATGCCCTGCGGCGTGCAAGCGCGGGAGAAGAGTCTCATATACAAGGGTGTTGTACTCGCTGAGTGTGAGGTGGCTGCGGGTGTTCCATGCACGCTCTGCCAAGCCGAACATCTTAGGGTACAACTGCCACTCCACTTGCGCAAAGGAGCGTATCACTTCACTCCACAGTTGGGCACTCATACCTATCACATTCGGGTGCTGCAAGGGTTCCCAATCGAAAGCGCGATACTCGTCGGTGTATCCGCCCCAGTTGAGCCCTTTCTCCTCATGGTGGTTGCAATAGGCAAGGTCAAAGTAGAGATGGTTTGCCGCTGCCAGTACTACAGGGTAGCCTGCTTCTGCCAGTTCGAGGGGCTTGGCCTCGCCATTGTGCCACGAATAGCATATAGCCCGTGTCTCGGGCGGACAGAAATGCCCTATCTCCTCCCAGCCTGCGGGTTGCAGGTGATGCCGCTCCAATATAGCAAGTACTTGATTGATAAACGCCTGATGCTCTTCGCGCGTCAAGGCACCTGTCGGCACCTCATCGCCACCGATATTGAAGACGGTCAGCGGGCAGCCTGCCTCAGCGTGCATCTTCACTATCTCGGTGATAACACGGTCCACGAACTCAATGGCATACGGATTGGATACGGCAATCACATTGTCGGTGTAGTTCTGTGCCGATAGGTACCGGCGTGCCTCCAACGTGCTGTCGGTCAGCAGCCCATGCATGGCTTTCTTGCAGGCACGCATGTGCCCGGGCATGTCTATCTCGGGTATGACACGTATGCAGCGCTCCTGTGCATAACGCAGCAATTCCATGTATTGGGTGCGTGTCAGATACCCATTGGCAGAGGAAGACAAGTCGGTATAATCCCATCCTCCGCAGTACATCGGCAGCAGACATTCCGTTTCGGTGGTGGTGTATCCGCGCC
>DLLA01000122.1:0-2732 GCA_002479035.1 Bacteroidales bacterium UBA7574
GAATTTCGACCGTGGTGCTGTGTGCATCGGTGATTATCTGGGCGTTGGAGTACTTCCCCTCAGGTGACCTTGACCACATTGAGACCTCATGGTTGGCGGCTATCGGGCAGTTTATTGAGCCTGTGATGCGTCCGTTGGGCTTTGACTGGAAGATGTCGGTTTGCCTCTTGACAGGTCTGCCTGCCAAGGAAGCAATCGCTGCCACATTCGCTATCCTGTTTGGTGGAGACATGTCGGCAACGGCACTTACCCCCGTGAGTGCGTATGCGTTCCTTGTATTCACCTTGCTCTATTTTCCGTGTGTGGCAACAATAGCGACTATCCGCCGCGAAATCAATTGGAAATGGGCGGCATTCACTGTGGTGAACTCCATTGCGGTAGCGTGGTTGGCAGCGTTTGTAGTATATCAGGTGGGCAGTTTGTTATGCTGAGCAATTAAAAATTAAGAATTGCAACTTCCGTTGTGGCACAATATGTGGCAAGAGATACTCGTTATAGTACTGATAGTGTGCGCAGTAGCAGGTGTATGGTGGTCGGTGCATAAGCAACGGCACCAGCCTTGTGAGGGCGATGGCGGGTGCAAGGACTGCCCCTTAGCGGACAAATGCATAAAGAAAAGCAGCATTTGTAAGTGTGGCGAAAAAGTTGTACCTTTGCGCCTTGTTATGAAGAAAGTTTTCCCGTATATCGCCATCATCCTTGCCATGCTCTGCTGGGCAGGTTCGGGCATCGCTGTCAAAGCGGCACTGGTGTCATTCTCGCCCCTGACAATGATTATCCTGCGCTTTACAATAGCGGTATTGCTGATGTTTGCGATAGGTATGTGCTGCCGTGGCAACGCTGTACTTGGGCTGCAACGTATCCGCAAAAAGGACATCCCTCTCTTTTGCCTTGGCGGTTTCTTCCAACCTTTCTTGTACTATATATTGGAAACATATAGTTACAAACTCTTTGCCTCGCCCACCATTGCAGAGGCTCTTCTCAGTACCAGTCCCCTTATCGCGCCGTTCTTTGCGTGGCTGATACTCCGCGAGCGTGTCACCCTGTACAACATCATCGGCATCATTGTCTCCACGGCAGGCGTGCTGCTGCTCATTCTCGCAGGCGCGGGCAACTTCGAGTTAGGCAACCCGTGGGGCATACCTCTCGCCTTCGTAACTGTCAGCACAGCAGTGGCTTACACCATCGTCCTGCGCCGCATACCCACCCATTACTCGTCCCTCACCATCGTCTTCTATGTGCAAGCCTTTTCCCTTCTGCTCTTCTATCCCTTGTGGGGCATAGTGGACGGACGTCAATTAGGCGAACTGTTTGCTACCATGGATATTAGCACATTGTCCTCCTCCCTGTGGGCAATCGGTTACTTGGCAGTCCTGTCCTCGGTGGCAGCCTTTATCTTGTTCTGTTATACTGTACGTGAAATCGGAGTCACCCGTGCCAATGCCTTTAACAATGCCCGACCCGTCTTCACCGCACTCATTATGCTGATAGCCTTCGGAGAGCAACTCCCCGCCCTCAAATGGCTCGGCATCCTCATAATCATCCTCGGACTATTCATTTGCCAAAAGACGCCAAAACAGGGGCAAAAGTAATCGTCCCGAACATTTTATTTGCCCATATCGGATATTCTTCGTACCTTTGTCGCTCAATTCGCAAACGTTTGTGGATATGTGAAACTTAAAAAGACAGAAGCCTATGGTATTTTCTACTACGTTAGATGCCTTTTATAACTTCCTTTTCATCCTTGCCCTCGTAGGGCTTGTGGTGTTTATTGCGTTGTTCTTTGTGGACGCAGGCTATGGCAAGATGCGCACCGAGAAATGGGGACCCGCTATCAACAACAAGGTCGGCTGGTTCCTTATGGAGATGCCCGTGTTTGTAGTGATGTTCTATCTATGGGCAATATCGCCGGTACGGTTGGAGATACCCTATCTGATATTCTTCCTTATATTTGAGTTCCACTATTTCCAACGCTCGTTTGTGTTCCCCTTCCTGATGAAAGGCAACAGCAAAATGCCTTTGGCTATCATGGGTATGTCGGTAGTGTGGAATATGGTAAACGGCTATATACAAGGCTATTGGCTCTTCCATCTCGCACCGCAGTATGCCCCTTATGCCGTCAGTTGGCTTACTGATCCGCGCTTCATCATAGGCACATTGATATTCTTTATCGGATGGGGTATCAATATGCACTCCGACCATGTCATCCGTCACCTGCGCAAACCGGGAGACACCAACCACTATCTGCCGAAAGGCGGCTTGTACAAGTACGTAACCAGTGCCAACTATTTCGGAGAGATTACCGAGTGGCTCGGCTTTGCTGTACTCACTTGGTCGTGGGCGGGCTTGTGCTTCTGGTGGTTCAGTTGCTGCAACTTGATACCGCGTGCCAACTCTATATGGCACAAGTACCAGGAGGAGTTCCCCGACGAATTTGATGCCAAACGGCTGAAACGTATCATACCATTCATCTATTGATGTCCCCATTGCTGATAGAAATCAGTTTTATATACCCCCTCTCTGAGGGGGCAGGGGGAGTCTTTTCATTCTTAATTACTTATGGAGTCTAACCTCTTTACACCCTGTCAACTGGGACCTGTCACGCTGCGCAACCGCTTTATCCGTTCTGCAGCGTTTGAGAATATGTGTCACAACAACACCCCCTCGCAGGAGTTGCACGACTACCACGTCAGCGTAGCCCACGGAGGAGTAGCCATGACCACGGTGGCATA
>DLLA01000122.1:2777-3997 GCA_002479035.1 Bacteroidales bacterium UBA7574
GCGGTGGACCTCAGCGGTGTCTCTTTCGACGGACAACTCTATGTACGTGAGGAAGCACTCCCCGGCTTGAAGAAACTCACCGATGCCGTACATGCCGAGGGAGCCAAAGCCAGTATCCAACTCGGGCATTGCGGCAATATGACCCATTTCTATACCTGCCATTGTATGCCCGTGAGTGCCAGCAACGGTTTCAACCTCTATTCGCCTACTATCCATCGCCGTCTGCGCGTGGACGAGATAAAGCAATTGGTCAGGAAGTTTGGCGAAGCGGTGGACTTCTGCCGCAAGGCGGGTTTCGACTGTGTGGAGATACACGCAGGACATGCCTACCTGATTTCGCAGTTTATCAGCCGACGCACCAACCATCGCCATGATGAATACGGTGGCTCTTTCGAGAACCGTGTACGTTTCCTCAACGAGGTACTCGACGAGGTGATGAAGCACGCAGGCAACGATATGGCGGTAGTGGTCAAGACCAATATGTGGGATGCGTGCCGTGGCGGATCGGATATAGAGGAGGGCTTGCGCGTGGCGCGTGAGATACTCAAACATCACGTGCATGGTATCGTCCTGTCGGGCGGCACGGTAAGTGCCTCGCCTATGCGTATCTTGGGCGGTGCTATGCCTATCAAGACCCTTGCCCACTATATGCCGATGAAGTCTTTCTGGTGGCTCAAAGCCGCCCTGCTTTGTGGCGGCGGAGCACTGATGATACCTACCGTGCCTTTCAAGGAACTCTATTTTATGGAGCAGGCGAAACTCTTCCAAAAGGAGTTGAAAGACGAACTCGGTGACACCAAACTTATCTATGTGGGCGGTGTACAGTCGGGCGACAACTGCCAGACGATTATGGACGAGGGCTTTGAACTGTTCCAGATAGCCCACGTACTTATCAAAAACCCTGATTTTGTCAATCACGTGCACGAGAACCCGCACTACCATGCGGGTTGCGGACGCTCCAACTATTGCGTCGGACGTATGTACACCCTCGATATGAAGTGCCACGAATGCGTAGAGCGTGACGGAGAAACAATCCCCGCCTGCCTCAAGAAAGAGATTGCGCACCTCGAAGCCAACGCCAAGAAGTCCATGCTCTCCTGATATTAACTATTAATTATTACCTATTACTTAAACAAGGTGTTAAGTCTCGTTACTGGTGCGAGCAGTGGCATCGGTCTGCAGTATGCCACACAGTTAGCCCGCGATTATCATACCGACCT
>DLLA01000048.1:0-728 GCA_002479035.1 Bacteroidales bacterium UBA7574
TTGACCGATAGTGAGGTTGTTGTCCACGCAGCGGGTGCCGGCGGGGTCTTTGATTTGCACTTTCAGTCCGTAGGCAGTGTCGAACAGTTTCTCTGCATCACCCACTTTCATCGAGGCTTTGATCTTGATTTCCTCGGTGGTGCGGGTTTTGATGTCCTTGGTTGTTCTGCTGTTCAGTTGTTTGAGCGTCATCTCGGGGTCGGCGAGTTGTGCGCCCTTGTAGATAGCGAGTGTGCAACCGAAAGTGTCCTTGAAACTTTTGCAGATGCTCTTTACTTTCATCTGTGGTGCCACCGAGAACTCAGCGTTCGTGAAGTGGTCTTTGATACTGTTAATCAGTCCCATTGTGTTTATGAGTTTATTGGGTTAATAATATATTATCTTGCCTTGAATACGGGTTTGATGTATTCGGTGTGGGGGACGGCGGAGAGGGCTTCGAGCCAGACATAGTTGTTGTAGCGCATGCGCTCGTTGAGGAAGCCGAGGTAGATGGTCTTGTAGCCTTTGGCGGGAATACGACCGTTGCACGACTGCGTGCCCATGGTGGAATAGTCCACACTGTAACTGAGTTTGGACGGTTCGGTGCCGTCTTGGAACTTCTTGGCCTGCGCCGCATTGTAGAATACATACATATTGATGTACGCATCTTCCTCGCGGGGCGGCACGTTCTCGCCCAGCAGCGTGGCAATCAGTCCGCTGCCCCGATGGCTCTCATAGATGGGCAGTCC
>DLLA01000048.1:788-2783 GCA_002479035.1 Bacteroidales bacterium UBA7574
GTAGGAGGTCTCCATATCATCGTAGAAATCGCCGTCGCTGCTTTTGTTGCCCTCGTTGGTGGAGATACGCAGCGAGTACAGCACGTCGGTGGCACCTGCAGGCACCTGCAATGCCACGATAGCACGGTAACTGCCCGAGAAAGCGGCTTTCAGTTGCCCGCGCAGGGTGAACTTGCGCGGATCGTCGAAGAGGTTGGTCATCTTGATACCGCGGATAGGGGCTGCCAGAAAGTCGCCTTTCTGTGCGTCCACGCTGTCCACCCGCACCTGCTTGGTACCCGCCAGGCGGGATACGTCCTGCGTCTTGTATCCTATCTTGATGCCGGCATATTGGCGTGTCTTGGGCGTAACCTGCACGAGATAGATGGCACTGAAAGAGATATTGACCGAGTCTCGGACAAGGGTCTTGCCGGTGTAGGTCTTGAGCAGTTGGTGGCTATCCGCATTGTAGATACGTACATCTGCGGGTTTCTCCGTCTCGATGTGATATAGCAGCCGGTCGCCGCGCTCTAAATAAATGGGGTAGTTCTGTGTGGTTTCCAATAGTTCCTGCGGTTTGCGGTGGACAGAAACAAAGATATTGGGCGTTTGCGTCTCGACCAACTCATTGACAGAGTTGTGCAGGTCGTCTATCTGCCGGCTCAGGTTCTTGCATTGTGCGTTGGCGGCAGAGTCCTGTGTGGCGGGGTTGTAGTCGAAGACCAACTGCTCATTGAGGGCGCATAGAGATGTGATTTGTTTTGCGGACAAGGTTCTACCGTGTCGGCAGTCTGTTTGCAGGTCGTCAAGGAGTTGCTGCGTCTGCTGCGCGGTTTGGCTGACAGCGGCATACTGCTCTGCCGTCTGGCTGTCCATACCCTGTTCGGTCTTGCCCGTACCGCCACCGCAACCCATAAGAGAAACGGCACATAGGAAGGCAATAGAGGAGTGTAGGTGTTTCATTGTTATAGGTGATTTTTATAAGGGCTTATCTATACGGCGTATTTGTATATCAGGGTTATCTCCATAAGCGAGCCAAGAGCAAGCCCCCATAGGAATGGCTCTGTTTTTAGTAACGCCATTGGAAATAACGGCATATATTTGCAACGGCGTTTGGGCAAGGTGGTCTTCCCATTCTGAACCGAAACATATATTCATATTCGTTGCATTTCTCCAATCGCCTTTTAACACACAATAGAGTATGTTTTGTATTTCCTCTTGTTCGGCAGTATCGGGTACTTCTGTAAGATGGTCGATAATGAGAAAGCCCTCTTGCAATGAGGCTAATTTTTCTTTCAACTCATTGCGTGCATAGAGTGTTTGGGCATCAATGAGAGCAATGGGTTTGCCTTCCTTTTGCAGCAAAGATTGTAGTTCGTGAGCAAAATCACAATTTGTGTCGTTGTTTACAATGATTGTGGAGTTTGGATATCTTTTCCAACGAAAGATATTATCATATTCCAGATTAAGCATAGTTATTATTATTTAGATGAAACATATTTGTAAGCAAGCAGGAAACCAATCCTGCCTGCCTTGTGAAATTGAAAGTGATTATTATGCTTTCTTGTACATAAACGGGTTAGCGGCTCCTTTCTGTGTGTATGCTGCGGGGAGATGCTTGCCTACCAAACGGCGCATATTTGCATTAGTGGTAGGTTTGCCGGTAAACTCAATACGTGGTGCTTCAGCGGCAGAGGTGTGCCACTCCGATACCTCGTACACCTCACGAACAATACCCTGTATAACAGCAAGGACATACTTGTAGTTTTGTGCTTTCTCCAACGTTGCTTTCCAGCAACCACGAGTAGCATCATACAGATTGCCCTTTTCTTCGATGGCTTTTAGTGAGGTCTTGATGATGATATAATCCTCCTTTGGTTCTGTGTACTCTGATGCATCTTGCGTATTTGGTATTGTTTCTTCTGCTTTCAAGTATTCTGCTTTAAGTGTTTCGGGGACAGATTTCTCTTCTTCTTTTTTATGCGAACCTCCGAAACGTTGAAACAATCGTTGAAA
>DLLA01000113.1 GCA_002479035.1 Bacteroidales bacterium UBA7574
CGACAGGTTGGATATGTTCGGCATACCGCCCCAGCCCAAAGAGCAGGAGGCTATGAAAGAGGAGACTACCGAGCCCGCAGAATAAGGGAAGGCAGTCTCCTTCTCTTTTTATCTTATTTACCAACAATACTTTGCTCCGATGAGGAAGTGGAGACCTTGGGATTGGTAGCCGTAGTAGATGTCGTTGTGGCGGTTGAGGTAGTTGTTGAGTTGGAGGTAGGTGGTGAGCCAACGATTGACAGCATACGAGGCACCCAGATTAAGAGACACAATGGGTCTGAGGGTGGCAACGGCATCCGAGGCATTGTCCTTCTCCGTGGTAAACGCCCGTCGTGAGCCGATGAAGGTGTTGTCGGAGTAGATGGTCCATTTGCTATCAATATGGGCATCAATTCGCAGCGCAGCGTCCCACGAAGGGCGGTCGTAGATACCCGTTTGCATATCATTCGCTTCGATACGCTGACACGTCCAATGGTAGTAGTTGCCCGAGAGGTGGATATTGATGATGTCGCGGTAGTGGTATTGCAGGGTAGCACCGACCTTCCAACGTTGCCAGTCGGAGTAGTAGAAATCAATGAATGACTGCGAGTTGTGCTGCGCGAAATACACGGACGGGGCTATGAGCAGGAGTTGGTTGATTTGGTAGGCATAGCCCGCGTAGATGTCGAAGAGCATGGTTGCCATAGGGCGTATCTTGAAGCCGATTTGCGCATCGATGGGCGTGTAGTCGTCCACGTGGTTGCGGGTGAAGCACGCGGAGTAGTCCATGTAGCGGTTGGTCTGCATGAATTCGAGCAGGGTGCTTGTGCCGAAGGTGCCGTTGGCTTTGCCGTAGAGGTCCACGATGTCCTTCATGAGGAACCAGTCGAATGACAGGTTGGGCGAGGGTGCGAAACTGATATTGTCGCCGCCGCTCATCATGCGCCCTGTGCCGAGGTTGAAGTCGAAATTGATGCCTGCGTGGATACGGAACTTATAGCCAATATACTGATAGTAAGGCTCCAAGCGGAAGGCATGTCGGTTGCCGAGTTGGGCGTGCGAGAGCCCAAGACTATCGGAGGCTTTGTAGAAGTTGTTTTGCACGTAGGCATTGAGTCCGGCGTGGTGTTCGTCGGAGAGTACCCAGACGGCATCCAAGCGTGTGCGCACCTGATGTTCGGTGATGGCATTGGGCAGTATATAAGCGGAATAGCCTGTGTTGAGGTTGTAGCGAATAGTAGTATTGCCGCGAGAGCGAAGTCCTATTCGCGTATTGATGAGCCAACTATTCTGCCAATCGTAGGGGTTCATAAGCGAGGCAGACTTGACGGTCAGTCCGCGGTTGCCGTCGAAGTAGCGTCCGTAGCGGGAGTAGTACTCGTTGTTGCCGTCCACACCGAAGTAGAGTTCGCACGCCGAGAAGTGGCGTGTAACCTGCAGTCCGAGTGTAGAGTTGGAGAGCGTCTGCCGTCCCCACATAGCATCGTGGCGGGCAAAGAGGTCGAGGGACACGCGTTTCTTCTCGGCAATACGATAGCCGAAGGCGAAATGCGTGTTGCGGTGTCCGAGTGCGCCGTCCACTATGCCCTGCGAAAGTGTCTGCGAGGAGAACGTGGTCTCGGCAGCCGGCAGTGCGTGGACATTAAAGCCAATGGGCAACGTCTCCGAGTAGGTGGAATAGACTACGGGGTTGAGCGGTATATCCTCCTGAATGATAGCGGGAGATTGGTTCTGCTTGGTCGCCGTTTGGATAGTAGGCTGATAGTCGCGCTCGACGGTGACAGTGCGGGTGATAGTACTATCGGCAGTGGTCTGTGCGCTGAGCGTGAGTGCCGATGCCACGAGGCACAGGGATAAGGTCAGTCGTTTCATAGTTCATCCTCCTTTTGTTCGGTTTGCTCTTGTTGTGCGATATGCTCGAGTCGGGTGATGAGCATGGTCTGTATGTCGTCCTGCTGGCGGTAGTTGGTCTGCAAAGCCAGCAGATACTGCTTGGCCTGGAAGAGGTCGCCGCGCTGTACGTTGATGTCGGAGAGCAAGATAAGGCTGCGTGCGAGCCAATACTGCTGCGAGGTCTGCATCTGGGTGAACGACATGATTTCCTGCTCCGCCATATCCATCGCTCCGAGGTGGAAATAGCAGTCAGCCAACAGGTATTTGGCTTCTGCTCCGTTGGCGGTGCGCACCTCTTTGGCGATGGGTGTGAGGTCCACTACGGCAAGCCCGTACTGGTTGTCCTGCAGGTATGCCTTGGCGCGGCAGTAGAGAGCCTCGCGGCGTATGTCCTCCTGCAGGTCGGCTTGGTCGAGCAGGCGTGTAGCCACCTCAATGACCGCTGTCTTGTCGCCGAGATAATGGCTGCAGCGCAGTACTCCGAGTTGCGCGGTGGTGTGCATAGTGGAGGACGATGCCACCTCGTCCATACGGCGGAAATAGTAGAGGGCAGTGCGGTACTCTCGCTTGTCGTAGGTGAGTTCGGCTACACGCATGCATGCCTCCTCCATATAGGGGTTGCCCGGGATGTCGGCAAGGGCACTGTACTGGTCGATGGCATTGTCGAACTGCCGGAGTTGGTAGTAACTGTTGGCGGCATAGTACTGCGCCTTGGTGCAGTAGCGTCCGCCCGGGCAGAAGCGCATGATATAGGTGGTGAGCCCTGCTGCCGCCTCGGCGTAGTTGCCCATGATGTACTGCAGTTCGCCCGTGACATAGACGAGCGAGTCCTCGCGGCTTGCCGAGGAGATGTTCATCTTGGTGAGGCTCTTGGTGTAGGCGAGGTACTCGCTGACATTGTTGGTCTCGACATAGACCTGCTCCAGTCCGTCGAGTGCGGCATACGCCTCCTCGCCGCCCGCGTATTTCTCGATAGTGGTCTTGAAGGCGGTGATGGCCTTGTCGTACTGCTTCATGGTGCGGTAGGTGAGTCCCAACTCAAGGGACGCTTTGGGTGCTTTGACACTGTTGGGATACTGCCCGAGCAGGCGTGTGTAGGCACTGATGGCATTGTCGTTATGCTCCAGTTGCAACTCGGCACGTGCCGTCTCGTAGAGGGCATCGTCGGCATAGTCGGAACGCGGATAGTCGGTGGTGAGGATTTGCAGGGTGCGAATCTTGTCGGCATACTTGTGCTGCAGACCTTGTGCATAGCCACACTGGTAGAGGGCGTAGTCGGCACCCGTCTTGCCCGTTTTGACCACCTGCATATAGGTGTCGCACGCCTGTGCAAACTGACGGCTGTTGAATTGGCAGTCGCCTATGCGGTTGAGGGCATCGGTGTAGTTGGCATCGTTGGGGTCTGTGGCAGCGATATAGCCGCGGAAGACCTGCTCCGCCTCTGCCATCCTGCCCGTATTGAAATAGGCATAGCCCCGCAGATAGGTGGCAAGATTGCGGTTCTTGGACGCGGAGATATTGGGCTGCGCCTCGTAGAGGGCAAGGTCGGCAAGGCACGCATCGTACTGCTGCAGACGGTACTCGGCTTCGGCACGCAGGTACCAGGCATCGGTCTTGTAGGCACTCGCCTGTGTGTCGTGGTTGATGACTTCGGTGAGCCATTGCACCGCCGCGGGCATATTGCCCTGCAAGAACGCGTCCACGCCCATCTGGTAGCGCAGATACTGCATGGTCTGCAACAACTTGGGGTTGGGCGATTGAATGGCAGTGAGCGACTCGAGGGCCGCCTTGTAGTTGCGGGAGGTCATGTACATATCCGCCATGAGGGCATAGACCTTGTTGGCGTAGGCGGTGTTGGGGTACTCGCGCAGGAAGTCGCGGAACGCAGTGATACTCTCGCCGAGGGCAGAGCCTTGCAGGTAGGTGATTTGCACGTAGTTGTACATCGCCTCCTCGCGCAGACGGTCGTTGAGACGGAACTGCATAGCCGCCGAGTAGGACAGTTTGGCTTTCTCAAGGTCGCCGATACGCAGGTAACTATGCCCGAGGTGGAGACAGGTGTTCTCGGAGATGGAGTCCTGCTTCTGCTTGACCTGTCGAAGGTTGTCGATAGCCTCCTGGTAGTTGCCGGTCTTGTAGTTCGCCATACCGAGCAGGTACATATCGTTGCGCACCAACTCCTGCTTCTTCGCCATGCGTAGTGTGCGGTAGTCGTTGAGGTGGCGCACCGCGTCCACGTAGGCACTGTCTTGGTAGTAGAGTTCGCCCAGCATACGGTGCAACTCGTCGTTGTAGTCGTTGTCGGGGTACTGCCGGAGCAGGTCTTCGGCACGCTGATAGACCTTGTCGTACTGATGCTGCGCATAGTAAATCTGCACGATGTAGTAGGGTGCTATCTTGCGGAATGCGCCCGTCTGCTCCACGGCGAGGAACTCCGCCATGGCGTGGGAGTAGTCCTGCGTGCAATAGTAGCAGTAGCCGGCGTAGTACTTGGCCTGCGTGGTGTATGGGTTCTGCTTGTTCTTGAGGCGTGTCATACAAGCGATTGCTTCCTTGTACTGCTTCTGCTGCACATGGGAGTAGCCCTTGTAGAAGTAGTACATCGGTTCGCCCTGACGCGACAGGTACTTGGGGTTGACCTTGTCGAAGGCTTTGTCCGCCTGTTTGTACTTCTGCTTCTCCACGTACAGCACGCCCTGCATCATACGCACCTCGTCGGCGTAGGTGGTGTAGGGGTAGGTGTTGAGGTATGTCTTGAGGTCAGCCTGCGCCACGGACGAGCGTTCCTCAAATGCGTGCTTCACCCGCAGGAAGTCGGCTTCATAGTCCTGCGCGCCGACCTGCACAAGGCAGACCGGCAGCAGGGCAAGAGCCAGAAACAATCGCTTTTTCATATCACTTTCTATGGTCTTTGCGCTTGCGCTGCATATCGCGCTGACGCTTCTTGGTTATCGTTTGGAATACGGCAAAGGCAATCACGAGCACGAGCACCACGATGATGAATATCACCAGTCCCATACTCAGGTTGTCGCCTTTCACGCGCGACCACATCGCCAGCATGGCTTCGGTCTCATCGCCGCAGTCGTGCATCAGGGCGCAACGGTCAATCACGCTCTTATCGGGATACAGCACCTGGTTGGCATGCACGGCAGTAGCCCCTTCGCCGAAGATATAACTCAGGTCAGCGGTCTCCTCAATCTCCTCATCGTCCGCCCAGTCCAATATCTCGGGCGAAGCGATGACGCTCACATAGCCTATCTCCTCCATGTTGAGGATAGCGTTCTCGGGCATGCACATATAGTTGATGAAGTAACTTGCCGCCTTGGTGTTCACTGCGTACTTAGGAATACACCAGCCGTCGAACCAGACGTTCGAGCCCTCGACAGGTACAATATACTTCAGTTCCACTCCCTCTGCGGCTTCATCAATTGCCCATTGCGCATCACCCGACCATGATACATTCATCCATGTATTGCCTTTGCACATCTCTTCCTTGCCGAAGTCCACTTCCCAGCCGGCGATATTATCCTTTGCCAGTTTCAGTGTATCCTCCACACGCTGAATACGCTCGGGAGTGATGTGTGCCACAAGGTCTTCACGCGTTACCTCACCGCGGGCAATCTCGTCGCGGTAAGCATATAGTACCACACACGAGTAGATGTCGCGGAACGCATCTTTCATGAATATCTTACCTGCAAACTTAGGATTGGTCAGAAACGACCATGACTGCAAGTCGGCTGCATCCACGTACTTGGTGTTGTACAGCACACCCGTCGTTCCCCACATATACCCCACTGTGTAGTCCGATACGTTGATGTCTGACCCCGCGGGAGCCATCTCCTGGAACTTCTCCACGGCAAAAGGTGCCACGTTGGTGGTGTAGTCGGGCGTGTTGCCGAAGTCTTTGTTGATAGGCAGCAGCAACCCTTGACGCAACATACGCTCGATGATATACTCCGACGGGCAAATCACGTCGTAGTCCTCGTGTCCTTTCTCAATCTCGGTGAGCATCGACTCGTTGATATCGAAGGTCTGGTAGAGTATCTCCACCTTCTCGCCGGTCTGTTCATAGTACCAATCAGGGAACGTGTTGAGCACGTTCTCCATGTCAATGTAGTCCGCCCAGTTATAGACCTTGAGCGTATGCTCGCGGTCTGCAGCGTACAGGTTAGACACCAAGAAACAAGGCAGTGCCATCAGCACTACGGCAAATAAGAACTTTTTCATTTTGTTTTATTTTGTTGTTTATGAGTACGTATATTCATGATTATCAACAGCACCAATATGGTGAGGAATATCAGCGAGAACAGCGGTCGCAACTCGGGTGTCAGACCGCCCTTGCGCGCGTCGGCATAGATGAACGTGGAGAGTGTTTCCAATCCGTTGCTGCCTTTGGTGAAGAATGTTACCCCGAAGTCGTCGATACTCAGTGTCAGGCTCAGTATGAATCCGCTAATCATGCCGGGCCACAACTCGGGCATCATCACCTTGCGCAAGGCTTGGAAGGGTGTCGCACCGAGGTCGAGTGCCGCCTCATAGATATTGGGGTTCATCTTTGTCAGACGCGGCATCACACTCAGCACCACATACGGCGTGCAGAACACCACATGTGCCGCTATCACCGTGCCGAAACCGCGACTGATACCGAGGAATACGAACAGCAGGAACAGACTGATACCCGTCAGTATGTCGGGGTTAATCATCGGTATGCTGTTGAGGAACGTCATTATCTTCCTCTCGCGCGACCGCATGTTGTATATTCCTATCGCCGCCAGCGTGCCGAGCAGGGTGGAGATAGTCGCCGCCGTGAGTGCAATCACCACCGTGTAGAAGATAGCGCGGTATAGGTTGGGGTCCACGCGCACCTGCGCGGCGGCATCGTAGCCCGTGAACAGGTTCTTGTACAGCCCGAGGGTGAAGCCCTCCCAGTTGCCGAACACCTTGCTCTGCGTAAACGAGAAGATGATAATCAGCAGGATAGGTGCATACAGCACCACCAGCAGCAGCCACAGGTATGCCTGCCCTGCAATGCGCGAACCGAGGCTGCGCTTCTCCACTTTTGATTTTCTGTATACTTCCATACTTATCGCAGTCGGTTGATGTCATCCTCGGAGTCGCCCCCGCCGAGGAAACTGGTTACACCTATGATTATCAGCATGATGAGCGACAATGCCGCTCCATAATTCCACATTGCTATACCACCCTCGCCGAAACTGCGCTGTATCAGCGAACCGAACAGCGTCACCTTGTTGTGCGTCAGCAACTCCGAGATGGCAAAGGTCGAAACCGTGGGCATAAACACCATCACGATACCCGAATAGATGCCCGGCATCGACAGCGGCAGTGTCACCTTCATAAACACCTGACTGCGGTTCGCACCCAGGTCCTGCGCCGCCTCTATCAGGCTCATATCCATCTTCTGCAGCGTGTTGTAGATGGGGTAAATCATGAACGGCAGAAAGTCGTACACCATACCGAACAGCAACGCCCCCTCGCCCAACGGCAGTCCGAACATATGAAACAACTCCACCGTGGCAATCGTGCGCAACAAGAAGTTTATCCACATCGGCAGTATGAACAGCATCGCCATCACCTGCGGTGTCTTGAAGTCCGCCATCGCCATGATGTACGCGGCAGGGTAGCCTAATACAAGGCATATTATCGTGGTTATCAGTGCAATAGCCAGCGAGTAGATGAATGTGTTTATCGCCTCCGACTTGGTGAAGAAACTCACAAAGTTCATCACCGTGAAGTGCCCGTCGGGGTCGGTGAAGGCGTACACCGCAATCATCACCAGCGGCAGCAGCACCAGGCACACCAGAAACAGTGCGTAAGGCCACGCCCATGTGCGGCGCGACTGCAACATCATCTTCCAGTTACTTGCTTTCATCGCCGTCCTGCCCCTTTGCGCTCAGCGTCTCGGGTACCTTATAGAGTCGTATATAACTCGGTGCCACGCGGATACCCACGCGGTCGCCGTCGTCCCATACATCGTTGGTGTCCACATAGATGTCGTCGCCGTCATCGGTGCGCACCGTCAGGTGGTAGTGGTCGCCCTTGTACAGAATGAAATGCACCTCCCCGCACAACACGCCGTCTTCCTCGTCGTCCTGCAGGTTCACGCGGTTGAAATCCACCTCCACTTCCACTTTCTCGCCCACACTGAACCGCTCTGCCATACGCTCCGGCACCTCCCATTCCTCGTCGAGGAACAGCACCTTGTGCCCCTCCAGCATCTCGCCGTCGAAGGTATTGCACAGCCGCTCTTTCTTCATCACCTGTATATCTTCGGGCTTCACCAGCAGCCCCACGCGGCTGCCCGGCTCAAAGGCGTGGTAGTCCTGAATCATCAGTTCGTAGCCGTTGTCCGTCTCCACCGTCATCTCGTAGTGCACACCCTTGAAGATACAACTCTTCACCTCGGCATGCAACTGCCAAGGGTCGTCCTCCGTACCTATCACTTCGGGCTTCTCTTTGCCCAAGTACAGGTCTTCGGGGCGTACCACCACATCCACTTCCTGATTCTCGCCGAAGCCCTTGTCCACGCACTCGAAGTCGCGTCCGCAGAAGTTCACCACCTCATCGCGTACCATCGTCGCGTCCAATATGTTGCTTTCCCCGATAAAGTCCGCCACAAAGCAGTTCTGCGGTTCGTTATAGACGTCAGTAGGCGTACCCACCTGCTGTATCTTGCCTTCGCGCATCACCACCACGCGGTCGCTCAGCGTCAGTGCCTCCTCCTGGTCGTGCGTCACGTAGATAAACGTGATACCCAACTTGTCGTGCATCTCGCGCAACTCCATCTGCATGTCTTTGCGCATCTTCAGGTCGAGTGCCGCCAACGGCTCGTCCAACAGCAGCACCTCGGGCTCGTTGATGATAGCACGCGCTATCGCCACACGCTGTTGCTGACCGCCGCTCAGGCTGTCCACATCGCGGTACTCATAGTCCGTCATGCCGACCGTCTTCAACGCCTGCTTCACTTTCTTGGCGATGACTTTCTTGTCCAACTTCTTCAACTTCAGACCGAAAGCCACGTTGTCATACACGTTCAAATGGGGAAATAGTGCGTACTTCTGGAACACCGTGTTCACGGGTCGCTGATGTGGGGGCATTTGGGTCACATCCTTGCCGTTGAGCAGGATATCGCCGTCGGTCGCCACCTGAAAGCCCGCTATGCAGCGCAGCAACGTGGTCTTACCGCAGCCCGAAGGCCCCAGGATGGTTACAAACTCGCCTTTCTTTACCGAGAGGCTTACATCGTCCAAGGCAAACTTGCCGTCCTCAAACTGTTTCGAGACATGGTTCACCTCAATGATATAATCCGTTTTCTGCATTTCTTTTTCTACTATGGTACACAAAATGTCAGACGCATAAATTCCTGTTTTTGAATTTGGCTGCAAAAGTACAAAAAAGCA
>DLLA01000165.1:0-5013 GCA_002479035.1 Bacteroidales bacterium UBA7574
GCTTCTGATACTGCTCCTCCAACGTGAGCGTTTGGTCGAGGTAGGAGGTGTAGCGGTCAAAGCGCTTGTTGTAGTCCTCCGCGTCCCTTGTGGCATTGCGTTGTTGCTGTTCTAACGCTGCAATATCTTGCCATTTCTGCTGTATGTCAAACAACTGCTGTAGTGTCTGCGCGTTCAACTTCATTGCAGACAACTCATCGGCAGAGACTTTCTGTATATCTCCGCCTGTGCTTTTCCACAATGCTTGCACTTTGGATATGGTTGCAGTATCATCTACCACTCCGAGCATTTCATTCGTGGTGTTCTTTTTATTCTCACGCTTTGCACGATTATCTTCCTGCTTGCGTATCTTCTGCGTGATAGCCTGCTGTTCGGCAAAAGATGTGGCACGGTCTAACTGCGTCTTGAGGTTGGACTCGTCAATAGTGGCTTGGAGATTGATTTTGTTGTCCTCTGTATCTTTCCTCCACTTTGCCAACTGCTTGTCCGCTTCTTCGAGTTTGATACGCGTCTGCAAATCAACCTGCTGCTTGCGAGAGGCAAACGTGCTACTCGTGCGACCGTTATTTTCCTTTCTCCACTGCTTGTACTCTTGGTCTATCTGTTTCTTTTGCAGTTCCCCCTCCTTGATGATACGCTGACGTTGGTCGTTGAGTTGCTCAATCTCTATCTTCTCCTGCTCATTGGCGAGTTTCTGCGTGTCAGAGAGTATCTTCTCATTCACAGACTTGGTTGCAACCCACTTGCGTCCCGCGGCATTCTCATAAACTTCAGTGAGACCATTTAGGGCACTGATTTCTGTTTCAAGTAGTTGTTTGTTGTTCTCGCTTGTATTGGCAGCATAATCGTCCTGCGCTCTTTGTACGGCTTTTTCTTGCGCCTTTATCTTGATGATAATAGCAGCAAGCGTGTCGCCGTCGTCATTAGGGTCATGTTCTGCAAGTTTCGCGTTTGTTATTTTAACTGCGTCTCCATACATTTGCTCGGCGAGCGTTACTTTACGTAATTGTACTTCAAGTCCTGCAAGTTGCTCTTTTTCGGAATAACTTAACTGTCCTTTTTGGCGCAATTGCTCAATAACACCTTGTACGCTTTTCTTCTCCTCGGCATACAACTCCAACTTATCTTGTTGCTGCTTTTTCTGTTCTTCTAAATTCTTACTTCCATCAGCAATTTTGCTGAGGTCGTCTTTTATCAGTTCTTCATTAGACTTGTCGAAACGCTTGAGATACTCCTCCTGCTTTTCACTATATGCAGATGAATTTATGGGCCCAGCGGAAGTCATCATGTTAAGACGACTATTCTTGTATTCATTAGCACTCTTTTCTGCTTCTGATTGTGTAGCCTCTCTCCAATCGTTATAGTCCTTTTTGTCTTTTTCTTGCTGATAATCATTCAAATACTTCTTAAAGTCTGCCGCCGTCCAAGTCGCCAATTCAGCAGGGTTCACATCTTTGAAAGCGTCCATTTCGGATAACTTTTTCCGTGCGATACGGAGCATTTCCGTGCTGGCAGTTTCATCTTCAAGAGTGCGGATTTGGTCTTTAGCAAGTCGTATTTCATCTTCCAATGCGCGACAGCGGTCATCATAAGTATCGTTGAGTTTCTCCTGCTCACTCCTATTGTCCGAAAAAGCCTTTGTCAGCCCGACGATTGCAGTAACCGTGGTTATCAGCACCGTAGCCAAAGCGATATATGGGTTCTTCATCGCCGTGATATTGAAAGCCTGCTGTGCCGCCTTAAGCAACCCCAACTCATTACGGAACATGCCTATCAGTCGGATATTCTCCATGAGCGTGGTCGCGGACTGAATGGCGCGAGTAGCAATAAGCACAGCCTTATACTCCCCATACATCAGTATGAGAGTAGCCAATGCCTTGCCTATCTTTTCGTAGTTATCAACGAGGCTGCCTGCTATATCAATGCCACTCCTGAAAGTGCCTTGCAACTTCTCTCCTAACTCATTCAACATATTCGAGAAGTTATCCTCCAATTGTCCCCACGAAGCAGACAGGTTATCCATCTGCGACATCATCAGACCGCCGAATTTCTCGCCGTCACTCGTCACATGATTGAGCACTTTCTGCAACTGCTCAAAGGTAATGGTACTACCATTGACGGTCTCATTCATCTTCTGCAGTTCGTCTTTCAGCACAATGCCAGCAGATGCCCATTGCAGTAGTCCATTAGAATCTACTCGACCTGTACTCTTTGCCTTGTTGTAGAGGTTGATATATTGCTCAAGCGGTTTCTTGGTACCTGTGGCGACATTAGACAACTGGTCTATCACGCCAATCAAATCCTCGGTCGCTGTTCCATACGCCATCAGTTGAGTACTCGCCTCGGTAAGGTCGGTAAACTCAAACATATTCCAATAGGCATAATCCTGCAACTGCTTTGTGAACTTGACGGCTTTCTCCTCCGAGCCAAGGAATACTTTCATCGTACTCTCCAAGTCTTGCATAGAGGAACGCACATCGTATATCTTCTTTGCAAAAGATGTGAGCCCCGCCGCTCCGAATGATACGCCTGCGAGTGAAGCAAACCCATTGAGTTTGCCCATTACTTCGTCTATGCCTGTGCCAGACTGTTTGGCTGCGTCATTCAAGCCATCGAATGCTTTCTGCGATTGCTTGAGCGACGCTATGAGTTGTGAGTTGTCTCCTGTCTGTACAAAATGTATTCCTGCCATACTATTTCCTTTTTTATGTGCAATCCGTGAACGAGGATTTGTGCCTCTCCACTATTTATCGACCTCTCCTGTTACCTCTCCTGCGTTGTTTTGGTCACTTTTCACACTATTCTTGCCTTTTCTTGCTTGTTTCGTGGTTGTTTTGGTGCTGTTTTCGTCGCTATTGGGCTGTTTTTGCCAATTTGTAGCAACTTTTTCTTCACTATTGGTAGTTTGTTTGTTTTGCGATTTTGGTGCTCGTTTGCCGAACATAGACGCTATCAGTTTTTTGTTTGCAGGGTCATCGGCATTGATGTATATGCCATCTGTGGAGACATTCATTTTCTGACGCTCCTCTTTGGAGAGATACATCGTTGTTATGGAGTCTGCCAGCATCATATTCAGGGTGATGACAGATATACCCCACACTGTATAGCCGACTTGCCAGCCATAGCGTTCCGATGTGTAGTCAAGCAATGAACCGAATACACTGCGCCCGCCAAATGTAACAGAACTGCGGTCTTTGTTCTTGAAGTCGTTTATCTTGGCTCTCTGCTGGGCTTCCTTGTCGAGATTGAAATGCTTGATGAGTTTGTCTTGCCATGACTGCCAATCAAAAATAGGGAGTATGAGAGCAACAAGTTCGGGGGCTGTTAGTTCTTTGAATTGAGACAGCCTTTCACGCATCATGTCTTCGTTGAGAATATCAGACCTGCGCTTGAAAGTGTGCATGGCAATGAGATGCAGTATCTCACTCCTCTTTTCGTATGCGAGGCGTAGCATTTCCAAGGTGTTGTCTATAGCCATCAATTCTTTGTTGACGGACAACTCTTTGAGATACCTTGCTGATAACATAGACACGCCGAGAGATGGCGGGTATAGATAAAAGAAACGCCCCGACAACTCAAAGCAAATGGGGTTTTCCGTGATGGTATCTACCAATATCTTTTCTATCTCTTTGGCGTTATCTTGAGTTGGCATATAGGCGATATTTCTAATTCGTTGTGAATGAGGTAGGACTCGAACCTACAATGTCTCTGTAAAGAGCGCGTTTTTCCGTTTCCGCCACTCATTCGGGGGTGCCAAACCTTGCGCTTCCCAGCGATTGCGTTTGGCGGTGTAAGTAATAAGACACAAAAAATTAACAATGACCAGTGCGAGAGACGGGACTCGAACCCGCATGGGCGACAGACCAATGCACCTTTTGCCATTATCCTTTAGGGAGTACTCTCGCATAAACATAGGGGATTATCCCAGCCCCTATGTCTGAATTTACGCAGCACTGGACTCGTCTTCGGCTTTCACCTCGACGAAAACAACTGCCGAGATATTACCGCCGGACTCTGTGGGAGTTACCGTACCGAACTGGCATTGAGCATCTCCTGTGTCATTCGACAGCGCATCTACCGTAACATCATACAGCACACCGTCTGCGGCTGTGAAAGATGTCTTGACAGATACATGCGATTTCAGAATTTGAATACCGGGACAGGCAGGGTCTTCGGGTACTACCCAAAAAGAGTGATTGCCAGAAACGATACCGTCTTTCTCGCTAAACGGTTTCTTACCGTTCTTGAGACCTCGGATTTGGAACTTGAGTTGGAAAGTTGATTTGTTGTAGCGAACATCTTCAATCTCCCCGCCCTCAATCTTCGCCTCGGTTTTGTCACCCTCAGTAGTATCAAGAGAGGTCGAACCCTCGACAGGAGTGTGCAACTTGCGATACTTGTTACCACCTTCGGGCTTTGTGATGATTGTGGGTTTACCCCATGAAAGTAACGACATATTTCCTAATAATTTTGATATAACAACTTGTTATTGATGATATGCTCCTCACCCGTATTAGAGGCAAGGATGCTTTGAGAGTTCAAAGTGATACGATATGTATCTCCGATAATGAGTGCAAATAACTCCTTGGCGATATTGCATAGCACACGGAGACGTTTGGTATTCTCCTCTTTTTGAACGACGGTCTCCCCATTAACATGATACGGTATATCCAAATCGGGGACATAGACATTCACATTGACATAGGCTTGTTGTATCTCGGTGTTTTGGCTTGCGAGAACCGATATGACAACATCCTCATTGGCAGAGTTCGCAGGACGGATAGTCTTGCTCACTACGCCGTTGATTTCTGTAACAAGCGCGGAGCCTGCCACAGCACGATATACATCGTCTTTTATGTCAATATCAGTCTTCATAACTTTAACGCTTTTACTCGTTTCATTATTCGCGATTGAGCCGTCTGTAGATACTTGTCTATCTGTGCGTCTGCCCATAGTTCGGTACTTGCTAACACATCTTTCGTGTCTATAGCCTCTACGTTTTCGGCATAACTC
>DLLA01000165.1:5058-10697 GCA_002479035.1 Bacteroidales bacterium UBA7574
CGGCATAACTCATACCTGCTACTACGATTAGGGCATAAGTGCGTGTGTATTGCGACACCAGTTCTTCGACAAGTTTCTTTCCTGCGGCAGAGCCTTCACTGCCTTCGAGGACTTTATTAAACTGCGACTCAATGGCTATCCGCCCCTTATCGGAAACTGCATAGCCGATTGATGAACGCAGGTTACCCGTGTGGTCTATCCAACTTTCTGCAGCCGACCTGTCACGTATGCGCAAAACGCATTTCTCACCCAAGTAGGACAAGACTCTAATAATCTCCTCGCTAATTATCTTTGCAACATTGTCATAGTATGCCACTATTGCAGTTGGGGTGAAATTGCTTTTTATACCAATACCTTTGCTTGCATCTGATAACGTGTGAAACCAAGAACGGAAAAATCATGGTAAACAGGCTCTCCGTTTTCGTACATTACCAGTCTTACATGCTCACCAATATGATAGGTGCGGCATCTCTTGTCAAGGTAGATTGTGAATGTGTAGGTCTTCTTCTCCCCGTCCTCAAACTGACGTTCATTAGCCTTGCCTGCGGAAACCGCATCGCACGGCTCCTCTGTATCAATCTCCTCAACACCCTCTACCCAATCACCATTCTCATCACGATAAGGCGGAGCGGTCTTGAAAGACTGTAGTTTGAATTGTTTGAGAGTTAGGACTGACATGCTGCACTACCCAAATAGACCATAGGCTTCTCCCCCAATGCCACAGGCTGTTCGCCAATCTTGTTATATAAAGTATTAACCTTTTTGAGGATAATATCCCTATCCGCAAGGCTGAACGACTTGTCTGCTTCATTGAAATTCGGAGCCTCAATCAGAGAATACAAACAGTCAGCAGTCGCACCGATAAACTCGTCGGAGCGGAGGATTTCTTGAGTGATTTCGTCCTCTCCGTCCAACCCGCGGGCAAGGATTTTGTTATCGACAAAACCGTCACTAATCGGATAATGTATCTCATCTATCAATGCCTGCTTAACTGTTCTCATATCACTTTAGATTTCAACGTTTACGCTTTAGCACTTGCAATGGCTGCCATCAAGCCGGCCTCTTGCTCGTCGCTCAATTTGTTGATTGCCTTAATTACAGCCGCGTCTGTTGCATTGGCACGTACACTTACGCCTTCAATGGCATTGAGAGCGGCGATAACAGCAGACTTGGTGTACTTGTTACCTTTGATGGTGATGTACTGGTCTGTCGAGTCGCTTTTCTCCGCGTCCTCATCTACTGCCTCGGCATCGTCGAGGTCGAGCATGTAGATTTGGTCAACATTCTCAAGCACAGGCAGCACAAGCGCTTGACCTGCTGTGATTTCTTGGAACGGGTCGGTCTCGCGATACCTCGAAATAAGTTTGTACTGGTCTATCGTTTGGTACGATACGCCATCTACACCCTTACGAGCCTCTACAAGAGTACTCCATACCAAAGCACCCAAATCCTCCGTGGTCAGATAGATGATGTGCTTTGCGTTGAACGGCTTGACGGTAGTCTGTACGCCATTCTTCTCAATACGCACGGGACGGTCTATCTTGAGGAACGTGATGCCATTGTTGTCATCAGCAAATGCCTCGTCAAAGGCTTTTGCAGTAGGCACAGGCAGATTGCTTGCGTCTGTGAATACCAGACCACGGTAGTTGGCTACCAACTCCTTAGCCCATTGCGTCTGACGCAACTTGTTGTAGGTGGAGAGAGCAATGGCAATTCTCGTAATAGCGTTGCCGTCATCACTTGCCTTTGCAATAGGACGACGAATGTCATCATACGAGATAGCGTCCTTGTCCTCCACGCCAAACTTATTGTCGTCCAAGAAACCGAAGTTTACGCGCAAGCCGACACCAGTGTTGTCTGCGTCCTCAACAAGGATAACGCCGTCGGACAAAGCCTTCAGGAAGTTGTACTCGTTCTTCTCGTCAATACCGACGGAGCAAGCGAGTGCGTCGTCCACAAGACGCTTTGCAATGTCGTTAAACTTGGCATTCTGCGCAATCATAATGTTGAGAGCATTCAGTTGCGTCTCGCGCATGACTTTCTTCATGCCGACTTTCGGCAATACACCGGAAGCGACTTGGATACGGTCGCGCTTCTTGAGGGGAAGCGGGGAGTCCATTGCTACCATGTCAGCAGCAACGAAGTTCGTGTTTACGGTCGCACTGTCCCACTTCTGGTCAGCCGAATACTCGGGGCGGAGCATCGTCTTATGATAGTAGGTGAGATTAGCATTGCGCTTCTCATTGACAGTGGTGATGATACGTTGCAATTTCGGGAACACCCGATTAGCATACTCTGCAAAAAGTGAAGGTTGCATAATTTAGGTCTCCTTTCTTTAGTCGTGCATAAATGCAATCATAGGCAACGCCGTCTTCACTGCGGTGAGCATATCACCCGTGATAGGATAAGGCATAGCCTTGTCGTTGATTTCACCTGCGTACATAATGCCTACCATAGCGCGGGAGGCGGGTACGCTGTTTACTACGAAGCCAACATACTCGTGGCTTGCAGGCAAACTGCCATATGCAGTATTGCCGGAGTTCAAAGGCATAGGCTTGTAGATGTCATTCACAGTGTCGCGAATAACCACATGCCCAGCCCTTACTGCTGAAAGCGGGAAACTGGATGTGTCGAGTGTACGACCACCCTTAATCCCTGCACCATACTGACGGATAACAACGGAGTCCATTCCGTCGTCAAACATCTCAGTAGGATTCGTCAAATCGGCTTTTGCACCCATATTCTTTTAGTGGTTTAATCAGAACAGACCCGCCACCTCGTCTGCTTCTGCATCGGTTAGTTCTTTCTTTTGCGCGCCCTTGCTACCTGCGGATGGCGGTGCTCCCAAAGTCGATAAACCTTGGTCTGCACGTTCTTGGTTGTAGGACTTGAGGTCTTCCTGCGCATCAGCAAGGAACTCTTCAAACTCGGCATCGTCTTTGAAAGACATGCGGTCAAAAGATTTCAGCAGGCTTTCACCATACTTACCAGAGTCTTTCAGAACACTTTCCAAACGTCCGCGACGACTTGCGGTTGCTTTTTCAGTCTGCATTGCTGCAAGTTCCTGTCTCATCTGGTTGTTAGCATCAATGATTGCCTGCGCCCACGCGGGAACACTATCGTCTCCGTCTTTCTTCGTCTTGCCCTTGTCGTCACCATCTTGCGGGTCTTTCTCATCACCGTCTTTGACGGGGTGAGACTTCTTCCACTCGTTGATTACTCGGCTCGACGCTTTCTGACTGAGTTTGAGGAATGGTAACGCAGCATCTACTGCTTTCGATACGGCTTCTGCTACTTCCTCCTCCGAGGCTGTTTCGTCGATGGTGAGATTGCCGGAGATGTTTTCGGCAGCACTCTCTACTTCATCACCACTAAACCCGAGTGCCTTCGTCTTCGGTTTTAGGTCTTTTAAGACTAATGCTTTTATATCCATACAAAATGTTAGTTTTGAAAAACGCCACAAAGGTACTATGACGTATTTATTATTCAAACACTTTTGCAAGAAAAAAATGACTTGACAATACATAAAAAAGCAGATATGGAGTTTTTGCCACATCTGCTTTAGTGTTATATTCGTAGTGGAGATTACAAAAACATCTTCATAATCTCATCATCAGGCATATAGTTGCCATCATGCGGATAGAATGTGTTGGCGAGAGCGTCCATGTAGTCGGGAGAGCGTTTAATCTTCTTCTTGATGTCATCTTTCTTTTCTATGGCAATAGCCCCATTGCTCATAAAGAGCCATTTGGTAGATGTACACTCCTCCATCAGTTTCTCACAAGGCGGTAATGCTGCCCCAAAACCGTTTTTCGGATTGAGCCAATCACGTAATGCCCAATAGCAATAAGCACGCATATTGGCAAAGGAATACTCACCTGTGATGTCGTGCAGTTTATTCGCCCCTTCCGAATACTTGCACGAATAAGCGTTTTTGTAGTCCAACTCCTGCAAGCGGGAGAATACGCCAGCCCCCTCGCCTATCGTATCAATAAATGCCTTTGCTTTCTTATCTCGCAGATAGGGAGTAATCATTCCAACAACGTGCATGTGGTCGGCATGTCCTGCGGACTGATGTACCTTAATCTCATCTACATAATTGCCATAACGTGGTACAAGCACACTACTATCGCGCCCCATGCCAGCCACATCAACCCCGAGACGGCATTTCTTTGTAGGCGTATAGCCTTCTGCTTGCAGTTCGTTCCAACGTTCATTGGCAATCTGTATCCACTCGTAAGGTATAAGAGAGTCCTCCGATACTTTTGGAAACATTCCGAGCACCTTGACACGGAATAGGTCGTTAGGGCGATACAACTTGCCCTCCCACGTGAAATCTCCTTCTCCTTCGTTAAAGTCAGACGCTTGTATCAAACTGCACCACGTCTTCACCTTATCACTAACCCAATCGTAATCCACTTGACCGGGAATGACATTCTGCTTTGACACGACATTCTCGGCATTGAGCGAACTCAATCGGAATTTGACAAAACGGTCTGACTGCATTGCTTTCGCAGCATAGCCAGTTGTCACGTTTGGATTGAATACGATAAGCAGACGCGAATTACCCTGCAAGTTACCCTCTATGGCGTTATAGGTGATGTCGGATATACCTGTTGCCTCTGTAACAATGAACATCGTATTAACAGCGTGGAAACCAGACCAAGCCTCGGTGTTGTCTTCGGCGGACTTAAAGCCTGTCAGATACCACTCCTCATAGTCTGTACGAATGCCTGACGACAACAATCTACCGGGCAGAAACGCTGCTTTCTTATACAATCGCGAAATCTCAGGTATCATAATATCCGTTACCTGCCGCCCTGTTGGCGCAGTCATGGCAACTTTCGTATTTTTGCAAAGATTGCCTTTACTATCGAACTCGGGAGTGAGGTATAGGAAGCACATGGCAGCACAGGCGGAGATGTAGTCCTTGCCTCTTGCCGTACCAGAAGAAACAGCAACCATCTTGTTGTGCTGAACTGCACTCAAAATGGCTTGCTGCTCCTTGTCAAGTCGCGCATGCAATACGTCGCTGGCAAATGTATTCCAATCATTCCGCCAACGCCGCATATACATTTGTGCCTTCTCGCGTTCTGTCATTCTTTTACATCATTGGGCAATGATTTCATCAAGTCCAAGAACGGATTAGGGTCTATCTTCTGCTCTAATGCCTCTATGTACCCACGTTTTTTGCCCTTTGTCTTGAGGAAAAAGAATATAGACGCTTCCTTACCCTCTTTGATATTCTCTTGAAGTTGCGTTTCGGCGAAATCCAACAAAGAATCTTGCTCAAGTTCCACTTCCTCCCTGAAAGTAGGATTATTCTCAAGCCACTTGTAATAAGCACGACGGCTGATGGCAACAGCCTTGCATGTCGCAGTCACATTACACGCACAACGAGAAGTAAAAGCCTCCAAGAACAACTTCTGTTTTTTGTTCAGTTTCTTTGATACCTTATCTACCGCATCTTCTTTGTTTTTGCTCATAACCTTTGCTATTAAACTTAACGCTGCAAAGGTACACAATAATGCTTTGTTTTCAAACACTTATTGACAAAATAAGCAATTAAGTTCGTGATATTTGGCAGAAACGATGCATTTCTATTCCCGTAAAGTACAAAAAAGCCGCCAAGAGATGGC
>DLLA01000165.1:10733-11402 GCA_002479035.1 Bacteroidales bacterium UBA7574
CGCCAAGAGATGGCGGCTAAAAGAAAACGATGTGCGGTTATTGTATTTGGAAACGTTCCAATGTCGCTTGTTCTACAAACGGGCTTCCAATTACAGCACCTATTATCAAATTCAAATCTTCTTGAATGATTTTGCCGATACACTCCGCTTTTAATAGTTGCTCCAGTGTTAGAGTCTTTAACTCTGCGCAATTCACAAAACTATTATGCTCAAGGAAATCATATTTGTTCTCATCAAGAGGATATTGTAACATCTTCTTTGCAGGTTCTGTGTTCTTGTTTATTTGGGAATTTACAACCACACCTCCATAAACAAACCCATCTTCCGTTATGCCTAACACTACAAAAAACTTTCTCCTACTATTGTAGCCATCTTTAGGTGTAATGCCATTACTTTCATTCATACGTGCCGCGAACACATCGCCTACAGAAATACCACTGCACACAACAGAGGCGGCTATGTCTTTGGGAAATATCATACAAATGCACTCTCGAAATCTTCGTTATCTTTGATATAATCTAAAACGTTCTCGGGCGCATCTGCATCTTTGGCGATTTCAAACGGAGTCATAAGATGCCCGCTTGTCATATACGCTTTTTTCCAAAGTTCGGTATGTGACAATTCCTTTAACTCGTTGAATGTTTGCGTGCTATACTTTTGTATCGAATC
>DLLA01000165.1:11408-11951 GCA_002479035.1 Bacteroidales bacterium UBA7574
CAAAGTCTCCTTCGCCGCTTTTGAAAGATATGCCATATTGGGCTCTTTGTTCGCAAAGATGTAGTTTTGCGCATCTGCTTCACCTGCACTTATGGCTCCCTTGATGTCATCTGATATTTCGGAGGGGTAGTAACCGGACAAGGCATTATACAGCAAACTTGGTACCGGTCCATACTGCAAGGCAATGAAATTGTCTGGGAATATGACCATACCATACTTTCGCAAATAGTCCCTTTGTGCAAAATACATTATCTTAAAGAGGTGATATTTATCCACATTACCGCCCAGCGCAGACAGGATATACAATACCTTTTCGATATATCCTTTTTTTGTTTCTTTGTCTAAATTATTCATTTTTTATTCTTCATTATGGTATTAAACAAACTGATATGTTCTAACAATTGGCGGCGAGGCAGGCATGACCTATGGCGTGCAAGCCCGATATTATTTTCTCCGACTGCTGTTGCTTGGGGCGTGAGACAGCGTTGGCATAGTGGGACAATTGTGCATGCCGTATGCCGGTGATACGGCTAATGGCAGCAA
>DLLA01000151.1 GCA_002479035.1 Bacteroidales bacterium UBA7574
CAGGAAAGAATGGAATGGAATAGAATAGGATTAGGAAAGGATGATATGGCGATGTATAAACGAGTATTATTGAGATTTGCTACGATAAAGCGTTTGGGTACTATCACAGTTTTGGCTTTCGTAGCATCGTTTGTGGGTGCTGCGTCTTATACTCCGCAGACAGTTCCCAACCCCAAGCATAGCGACAAGAACAACTATGTCTGCAATCCTGACGGCATTATTTCGCAGGACGATGTGGCGTACCTCAACCGTTGTGCTGCGCAGTTGGAGACAGAAACCGGTGTGGAGTTGTGTGTGGTGGCCATTGATGATATCGGCGAATATGATGCATTTGACTTCACTTACGAGTTGTTCCAACGATGGGGTATCGGCAAAGAAGGCAAGAATACCGGCGTGCTGCTCATACTGGTGCTTGATTCGCGTGACATACGGATTATGACGGGGGGTGGCATCGAAGGCGTGCTTACCGATGCAGTATGCAATGGTATCATTCAGCGTGATATGATGCCTGCTTTACGGAAGGGTGACTATTCCGCCGGTTTGTGTAGAGGTGCGTTGCGTATATTTGAAGTATGTACCGACGGTGCTGCGCCTGAAGAACTGCGCAATGCCTCGTCCGTGACCAACCGTTACGGATATGCCGAGGCAGACAAGGAGAGTGAGCCGGATATGGCATCGTGGATTTGTGTAGCGTTGTGCTTGGGTGTCCTGATAGTGGTGCTGTGGTTGCTTAACCGTCCGAAGCGTTGTCCGCAGTGCGGCAAGCGTCAGTTGCGAAAGACTTCGTCACGTGTCCTGCGGGCGGCTACGTACGCAAATGCGGGGACGGGGGTATATACCTATTGCTGCAAGCATTGCGGCTATAAGACAGAGAAGAACTTTGTCATCCCAAGAAAGACGCGCACGTATGTCACGACCTCAAGCGGTATGGGCGGAAGAGGCTTTGGCGGCGGAGGTTTCTCGGGTGGCAGTTTCGGCGGGGGCAGTACCTTCGGCGGAGGTGCGGGAGGAAAGTTTTAACCCCTTATGAGCGAAAAGATAAATAACTAACATATTGATATGAAGAAAGCATTACCTTGGATTGTGGTACTTGGCGTACTGGCAATCATTGTTCTGTGGGGCATCGGGCGTTACAATGCCATGGTGTCTGCAGAGGAGAGTGTAGAGACTGCCTGGTCGCAGGTAGAGAACCAGTATCAGCGTCGCAGTGACCTGATACCCAACCTTGTAGAGACGGTTAAAGGCTACGCTGCACATGAGCGTGAGACCCTTGAGGGCGTCATGGCTGCACGCGCACGGGCTACGCAGGTGGTCATTGACCCTGCCAACGCTACGGCAGAACAAATAGCATCGTATCAGGCTGCACAAGGCGAACTGACGCAGGCATTAGGGCGACTGATGGCGGTGGCAGAAGCGTATCCTGACCTCAAAGCCAACGAGAACTTTATGAATCTCCAGTCTCAGTTGGAGGGCACGGAGAACCGCATCACCGTAGCCCGCAACAACTTCAATGAGGTGGCGCGTGCTTACAACACAATGATTCGCCGTTTCCCGACAAACATTATTGCTTCTGTGTTCGGCTTCGAGAAGAAACCTTATTTCGAGGCACAGGACGGCGCGGAGGTGGCACCGCAAGTAAAGTTCTGATAGACATTCTATACAGAATAGTTGACTAACCCATAAAAGAGGTTACCTACCATGTTCGTGTCGGGTAGCCTCTTTGAGGTTGTTTTTTACAGGTAGATGTGTAAAATGCGTCAGAACCTTGTATATCTTATAAAAAAGCAGTAAATTTGCAGACTTTATGGGTTCTGTAATGAATATAAAAAGTACGAATATATGACAGATTTTCAGACTTTGTGCCGGCAGAGGCGGTCGATACGGAAATACACCGAGCAGAAGGTGGAACGGGAGAAATTGGAGTATATACTTAGGTGTGCGCTGATGTCGCCGTCGGGCAAGAGGACGAACCCATGGGAGTTCTATGTGGTGACGGATACGGAGAAACTCCGCCAAATGGCAGGCTGCAGAACCTACGGCAGCGGAATGTTCGAGACTGCGCAGGCGGCAATAGTGGTGGCATTGGACGCTTCATTGACAGATACTTGGCAGAGCGACGGGGCGATTGCCGCGCAGAATATCTGGTTGGCGGCTGCCGACCAAGGGTTGGGCGCGTGCTGGTGCCAAGTGTATCAGCGCGAAGGCGCAGAGGAACTGGTGAAACGGTTGGCAGACATACCCGACAACCTGACGGTGCTGTGTGTCATATCCCTCGGATACAAGAACGAGGAGCGCAAGATGTACGACATCGACAAACTTCCATACCAAAAAGTACATTGGGTCTGATGTGAGCAAAGCGAACAATTTACACATAGTATAAAATGAAACCGACAATAGCAATAACAGCGGGGGACATCAACGGGGTAGGGTATGAAGTGATACTCAAAAGCCTGATAGACCCGCACACAAGTGAGATATGCCGTGCTGTGGTGTACGGCAATGCCAAGATGGCACACTACCACGCTATGACCATGGATAGCGAGTTTCATGGGCTTTCATTCAACGTGATAGACGACCCGAAACAAGCCAAAGACGGACGCATCAATATCATCAACTGCTACGGCGACGAGACAATGGCGGCATTGGGACAGCCCACACCGGAAGCGGGACAAGCAGCCTTGCAAAGCCTGCAACGTGCGTGCCAAGACCTGCAACAGGGCACGGTGGATGCCTTGGTGACGGCACCTATCAATAAGGACAATATCCAGTGCGACGCATTCCGCTTTTCGGGGCATACGGAGTACCTGACCAAGTATTTCGGGCAGGGCGAGAGCCTGATGATGATGCTCAGCGAGCGTATGCGCGTGGCGTTGGTATGCAACCATACGCCGATAGCCGAGGTGGCACAGACCATCACGGAGGAGCGTATCCTCGCCAAACTGAAAGTGCTGAACGAGAGTCTGAAGAACGACTTCTCAATAGAGAAACCGCGTATCGCTGTGTTGGCATTGAACCCGCATGCGGGGGATAATGGGCTGATAGGCACGGAGGAAGAGACAATAATCAAACCTGCTATCGCGAAGGCAAACGCGGAAGGGATATGGGCGTTCGGTCCGTATGCCGCCGACGGGTTCTTCGGGGCGGGGCAGTATGTGCATTTCGATGCGGTATTGGCGATGTATCACGACCAAGGGCTGGCACCGTTCAAGGCTCTGGATATGAGCGGGGTGAACTTCACAGCGGGGCTGCGTATCGTGCGCACCTCGCCCGACCATGGGACGGCGTACGACATCGCAGGGCAGAACAAAGCCGATATGGAGAGTATGCTGCATGCCATCTATGCCGCCATCGACATCCTGCAAAGGCGGCAGGAGAATGTCGAACTGAAAGCCAACCCGCTACCGTTTGTCCCGCGTGAGGACAAGCGCGAGCGTAAAGAATACGCTCCTATTCCGCCCAAACGTGAGAATACGCCAGTGGCGGCAGAACCCGTAGAGGAAGAAGTGCAAGTGGAAGTAGAAGAAGAAATAATAGAAGATAATGACAAGTAAAGAAATCAGAC
>DLLA01000150.1:0-146 GCA_002479035.1 Bacteroidales bacterium UBA7574
TATGTTTTTGCGGAAAAAAATATACTTTTCTTCTTTTTAATGGCAAATCTCACGCACAAGGCTTTCGGATAGTATGGGAACAGTGATAACATTTGTTAGCATATACTCAGATTATCCTCATAGCAAGATTGGTTGAATCACATACT
>DLLA01000150.1:194-807 GCA_002479035.1 Bacteroidales bacterium UBA7574
CATACTAATCACATACTAATTTCATACTAATAGTACGATTTAACTTCGATTAACATTCGACGAATAAGCGAGAAGTGAACAAGGAAATGCATAAAGAGTTATGGAAATTCCTGAAAACGGGTGTTGACATAGCGTATATACAATGTGTCTTGCAACATACATATAACAAGTTTTGTTTTATTCGGATTGTATCCGGATTGAATTCAGATTGGTTTGCGTGAGTAGTTAGGTGGCAGACTTGATAAAAAGAAAGGCTGCCAGAAGGTGTCCGGCAGCCTGGGATGATGTGCGCGAAAGCACATCAGGACAATGATATTAACCTGTTATCACTTGTCTGTAGTGTTTTGTTCAGTAGCGTGTTGAGCCGAATCGGCTTCACGTTTTTCACGACGCTCCTTGATAGCACTGATGATGAAAAACGGCGCTACAAAAACAACCAAAAAGATAACGGTCAAAAGAACCATTGAAGTATCCATAATATAAAAATACAGTTTATAAGTTAATAATCACATTGTTATGGCACAATCACCTCCACCCGGAGCGAGGATGTGCACACAAGTATTATGTCGGCTTTTAATGACGACCTATACTTTATGACGACGCGAGCCGCGTC
>DLLA01000150.1:869-20167 GCA_002479035.1 Bacteroidales bacterium UBA7574
CAAGGCTTGCATGGGATAAAAACGTGATTATTACCAGAAACTATGGAAAGGATACGAGATTTGTTCAGGCGGTAGGTTTAATGGCAACACCCTTGTCAGGGCGATGTTAGCGTTAAGCAGGTGCGCGGTGGCTGCCGCCAGTTGCTGTTGCACGGTCGGATGAGCGATAGCCTGCGCATTAGAGAAAGCAGCACGCCTTGAATACTCCACCCTGCGCGTCCGTGCGGCACTCTCGAAACTATTGGTGCCTGTGGAACGATAGGTGATGATGGCATCGGAGAGGTCGTGTTGCGCCTTGATAATCGCCACACGGTCGCTTGGGTGCAATGCATTGAGTTCACCTCCTATGGTGACAGACGGTTCGCTATTTCCACTCTTTGACGACGCGAGACGCGTCGTCCCCACAGACATACCTATAGACAACAACAATAAGCCGATACCCAACAGTATGCTGTTGCGTAAGAGACTGCTATGTGTGTTGCTACGTGTAGTCATGAGATTAAAGCGGGTTTTCGGCGAAATACTTCCACAGGGGTGCGGCGTGAAGGGCTTGTACGATGCCGCCTTCACGGAGGAGTTGCAGGACATCCTCGCGGGACATGACATGGACGTGAATGTCCTCAGTGCGCTCCTGATGCTGCTCGGAAAGTTTCTCCACACCCGTTGCCAAGAAGGTGTAACTGAGATTGTTGTGGTTCGTAGGGTTAGGAGAGAGGGTCATGAACAGTTGCCATTCGCCTCCGCCAAAGCCTGTCTCCTCGGAGAGTTCGCGCTGGGCAGCGTGAAGGGGCGTCTCGCCCGCGTCAATGACCCCTGCCACCAACTCGTAGTTGGTCTGCCCGAGTCCGTGGCGGTACTGGTCTTCCATGACAAATCGTCCGTCACGGGTAATGGCAATCACATTTATCCAGTCGGGGAACTCCAGCACAAACCACGTGGGAATCTGCACTCCCGATGGCAGTTGCACCGTCTCCTGACGGACATTCAGCCACGGACCAAGACTAAGAATGTGCTTACTCTCAAGCACTTTCCACTTTCTATTCTCCAATTTCTCTATCATAAACCACTTTCCATTTGGCGGTCAGATACACCACACGTGCGACGAGGTGTGCGAAATAACCCACATAGATGGCGTGCACCCCCAGCCAACGATACGTAGCAGCATAGCCGACTACAAAACCAATTGCCGCAAAAATCATGCCATTCCGTATCTCTTTTCCCGCCGTGGCACCCGTATAGACTCCGTCCCACATAAACGCCAGTGCGCTGACGACAGGCATGGCTATCAGCCAAGGTGTAAACGACTGAATAGCAGTCAGTACGTCCACATCGGAGGTCATCAGGCGATACATCGGGTTTGCCCCGATAGCAAACAGGACAGTTGCCACTATGCCCAGCCCTACGGACCACAGGAACAGCACCCGTACTACGCGCGGGACTTGGTCGTGCTGCTCTTCGTCGCCGATAAACCGCCCGACCAAAGCCTCTCCCGCGTAGGCGAAACCGTCGATGAAATAGGAGAAGAGCATGAACAACTTCATCATAATGCTGCTGACAGCCAACTCGGTGTCGCCGTAGAAGGACGCCAACGATGTGAAGCCGACATAGACAACCATGAAGCAGAGTGAGCGGATGAAGAGGTTGCCGTTGAGTAGCATCAGGCGTTTCATACCCTGACTGTCGCGGGCTAACCGCCAGAGAGACAGTCCGTTCCATACTTTGCGGTACTTCATCAGCACGATGACTGCCGCCAAGAGCAAGCCTGTGTATTGGGCGATGAGCGTGCCGTGTGCCACACCGATTGCGCCAAGGGGCGAACAGACTGCCAAGGTGTAACTGGCAATGATATTGACTACGTTGACCACGATGTCGGTAGCCATAGGGCTGACGGTGTCCTGCATACCGATGAACCAGCCTTTGAGCGCCATAAGGCTGAGGGTGGCAGGTGCTGCCCATACGCGGACGAAGAAGTATCGTCGGGCGAAGTCTGCGACCTCGGCAGAGCACGGGACGCATGCCAATACGGCAGTCACGAACAGCCATTGCAGCAGCCATATCACGGCAGCACCAATGAGGGCTATGCCGATGCTCTGGCTCAAAAGGCGTGCGCACTCTACCCTGTCGCCGCGCCCATAGGCTTGTGCCGTCATGCCGCTGGTGCCCACACGCAAGAAACCGAAGTTCCAATAGAGAAGGTCGAAGAGCATGGTGCCTATGGCTATGCCACCAATGGCGTGCGCGTCGGAGATGTGTCCCACGATGGCAGTGTCCACCAGCCCTACCAGCGGGATGGTGATGTTAGCCAAGATACTTGGCACAGCCAGTCGCAATACTTCTCTGTTGGTGTTCATCTGTCTGCTGTGTTGCTTGCCACCGCCCATGCGCGTCAGTGGCAAAACATCATACCTATATATATACGCGGTCCGTGCGGGGCGAGGAGTCCTGTGCGTTGTATGGGGAGGACGTAGTCCGCGCGAAGCGTCAGGTGCATGTGCGCGGAGACGGCTACCTCAATGCCGATAAAGGGGTCGAGCATGAAATAGGTCTGGCGGCGGAACAGTGCGCGGGGCTCCTCCTGCCAGTCGGTTTGCGAGCCCTCGGCGATATAGAGAGCGCGCTGCGCCCCTCCGCCGATGGTGGCTCCGAGGAAAGGAAAAACCTTGCCGCACTGCCAATAGGCGTCTGCCAAGATACCGCCCCAGCCGTTGCGGACATAACTGCCGGGTTGCAGGGTGTTGGGAGTATCATGGGTTTGCGCAGGTGTGTTTGGGGCTTGCGAGGGCGTTTGCACACTTGACATCCATGCGGGAAGTGTGGAGACAAAGCCTTCGCCGCCTATGCGCAGGTGGTTCCACAAATGCACGCGGGCTGCTCCGCCGATGCCCATGGTGCCACCATTCATGGTCATGGGTGCCTTGGAATTGCTGCCGTAGAGGTAGCCGAGATGCACCATCATGCCACCGGAAAAGCCTTTGTATATGGCATCGTTTGCATATACGGAAGAGGGTATGTGCACACAGCACAAAAACAAGATGGCGGCTAAAAAGTTTTTCCTTTCACATTTCACGGTACAAAAGTACTGCTTTTTTCAATAACGACAAACAAGCAAGAACTTTTTTGTAAAAACATTTTTGGTGGTGCACAAACAAAATAATTGCAAACGATTTGCACGAATCAAATAAAAGCAGTATCTTTGCGGTCTCAAATGCAGGCGGCATTAGCACATCGGTAGTGCATCAGCTTCCCAAGCTGAGGAGGAGGGTTCGACTCCCTTATGCCGCTCCAGAACAGCCCGACAGGTGTATGCCCGAAGGGCTGTCTTAGTAAATAGCGGGTCGGTTCATCGCGGAGCAAAGGAAGAAAAGTGCACGCATTTTAATCCCTTGCAACGAGGAAAGTCCGGGCAGCACAGAGTACCACAGCGGCTAACAACCGTCAGGCAACAATGCTTGGTCACTGGTACAGAGACGAGACGTCGGAAACGGCTTGCGACAAGAAACCCGCTCGCGCGGGTTTGGGTCGCCGCATTTCCTCCTCTCCAAATCGCAAAACTGCGTTTTACGATTTGGGGACGCAAGGTGGTAAACACCTTGCTATAGAGTGAGAATAGGGATTCGACGAGGTGAAACGACTACACTGTGGGCTGCAATTCCAAGTAAACCAACGCCTGAGCGTTACTCGCGCAAGTTGGAGGGTAGGAAGCAAGAGAAGTGCACAGTAATGTGTCACTCGAGATTAATGATGAACGCCGATACCTTATATATAATATACAGGTAGCGGTACAGAACCCGGCTTACAGACCCGCTATTTTCTTTTGAAAACATCACAGGGCAATGACCATAATAACCGAATAATCATTTATACGAATATGAAACGAATCTCTATCTTATTGACTATCACCGCTCTTCTTTGCGGAATGACACTGACAGCCACTCCCCGTATCGAGCGTGCAGAACCCTTGTCGTGGTGGACGGATATGCAGTGCCCCCTGACACTGATGCTGTATGGCGAGGACCTGCAAGACGCACAAGTGAGCGTTCAACGCCTCAAGAACGGGCGACCCGTAAAGGACGTGTGCGAGGGACTTGTCGTAACAGGACAGCATAATGCCGAGAGCCCCAACTACCTGTTTGTGAATATGGACGTGCGCGAAGCGGGGACCTACCGTATCACGCTGAGCAAGAACAAGAAACGCGCCACTTACGACTATGTGATTGCCAGCCGCAGGGCGGGTAGTCGGGAGCGCAGTTCGTTCTCATCGGCAGACGTGGTGTACCTGATAATGTCGGACAGGTTTGTGGACGGCGACCCGACCAACAACACCGTTCCCACTATGCGTGAGGCAGCGGACAAGAGCAATATCCACGGTCGCTGGGGCGGTGATATACAGGGTATTATCAATAGTTTTGACCACATTGCGGCACTCGGGGCTACTACTATCTGGGCCACTCCCCTACTCTGCGACGACGAAGCCACATTCTCATACCACGGGTACGCCTGCTCGGACTACTACCATATAGACCCGCGCTACGGGAGTAACGAGTTGTACCGTCAGATGGTGGAGAAGGCGCACGAAAAGGGACTGAAATTCATTATGGACATGGTGCCAAACCATTGTGGTACAGCACATTGGTGGAACAACGACCTACCCTACTCCGACTGGTACAACCAGTGGGACGAATACACAACCACCAACAATGTTTTCTCGGCGAACTACGATATTCATGCTTCCGCTTATGACAAGGAACACAACAATAACGGTTGGTTCGACCGCATGATGGCGGACATGAATCTCAACAATCCCGACCTGCTGCAGTACTTCAAGCAATGGGCTATCTGGTGGATTGAGTATGCCAATCTGGACGGGTTGCGCGTGGATACCTACCCCTATATAGAGCCCGCGCCTGCGGCAGAGTGGTTGACAGCGATACGTGCAGAATATCCCAACCTGAACATCGTGGGTGAGTGCTGGACACGTCCCGCATCGGCAGTGGCATATTGGCAGGACGGTGCCCACAACTACAACGGATTCAACAGCAACCTGCCCGCGGTGATGGACTTCCCGCTCAACGAGGCTATCCGTCAGGCATTGGCGGACGACGGCAAGTCATGGGGCGGCGGACTGATGAAGGTCTATGACGCTCTCGCGATGGACTACCTCTATCCGAATACGGACAACCTGCTTATCTTTGCGGGCAACCACGATATGGACCGTATCGCAGACGTGCTGAAAGACAATGACTTGCGTCGTGTGAAACTGACCATGACCATACTCGCCACCATGCGTGGCATACCCCAATTGTTCGCGGGCGATGAGTACGGTATGCGCTCGGCGGACATGTCGAAGGGACATTCGACATTGCGAATGCCGTTGCCTATAGAGGATACATTATCTTCTGCACAAAAGGAGATGTTTGACTACCAAAGCCGCCTGTTCCAATTCCGCAAGAGCGAACCCATTCTGCATACGGGCAAACTGATGCACTTTGCGACACGCGACAACACCTACGCCTATTTCCGCTATACGGACGAGGGGGCTGTGTTCGTGTATCTCAATGCCAGCGAGGAACCCCGCACAATCCCCACGGCACACTATGCGGAGATACTGGGCAAGTACAATCCTGTGGGCACTGACGTCATAAACGGGAATGCCGTCATTGACCTCGGAAGGGAAGATATTGTGGTGGCACCTTTGTCGGCAATCGTGGTGAAGTTGGGCAAGAAATAACGGTATGCCCCCTATATCCCCGGCAGAACAACCCGTTAACAACCCGTTAATAACCCGATAAAGACGCGAAAATAACCAGAGCCTTTCAGAGGGGGAAATGAGAGGGCAGTGAAAGTATGGTGTTTGCCAAACTTGGTATGATTTTTGTAAGTCGAAAGAATAAACGAGTAGTAATATCATTAGACAAAAAACTATGAACAAAACCATTATCGGGACTTCCATCCTTGCCGCAGGCATAGCATTGTGCGGATTATTCATTGAATTGGGAATTCACCACCACGCAGACAAAGACCGTGCAGTAACGGTGAAAGGACTTTCAACACAAGATGTGAAAGCAGACCATGTGGTGTGGCCACTAAACTTTGTCATCAACGGAAATAACCTACCTGCGCTCTATAAAGATTTGGCAGATGTACAAAAAACAGTTACGGATTTTCTGGTAAAAAAAGGTTTTGCGACGGCTGATATACAAATGGGCACCACCAGTGTGAATGACAATTGGGCAAACTACTACGACCGCCGTCCGGACAACCACTACACCCTCAACTCGTCGGTTATCATCTCGACCAACAACGTGGACCTTGTGATAGCCAGCCAGGGAGTGCTCGCTGAACTGCTGAATGAGGGAATTATCCTAAATTCGTATGATTGGTCGATTGATTATCAATATAATGGGCTCAATGAATTGAAACCGCAAATGATAGAAGAAGCCACCAAGAATGCCCGCGCCGTAGCACAAAAATTTGCCGACGATGCCAACTGCAGATTGGGCAGTATTCGCCGCGCCAATCAAGGGCAATTCTCTGTGGAGTCCGACCAAAACCGCCCTTGGATAAAGCACGTGCGGGTGGTTACGACAGTGGACTACTATCTTAACTGATGAAACATCAGCAAAGAACATTATAAGGGCTGCCTGATTTGTTTAGGCAGCCCTTATTGGTTGAATAGCACTTCGCCACGAGGCATACGTACGTCTATTGCCTCTTAATAGGCATTCATCTGGCTCTTGACTGTGGTGTTCACGAAGTCGGCGAACTCTTGCACAGTCATCTGACCTTTGTCCTCGGCACCCTGCTGACGGACGCTGACCAGACCTTGCTCTGCCTCTTTCTCGCCCACTACCAGCATAAACGGAATACGCTTCAACTCGTTGTCGCGGATCTTGCGTCCGAGTTTCTCGTTGCGGTCGTCCACTACGACACGCACATCCTGTGCCTCAAGCATCTCCTTCACCTTCCAAGCATACTCGTTGCTCTTCTCGGAGATAGGCAATACCACAGCCTGGTCGGGTGTGAGCCAGAGCGGGAACTTGCCCGCAGTATGCTCTATCAGTACAGCCACAAAACGCTCCATCGAACCGAACGGCGCACGGTGTATCATCACCGGGCGGTGCTTCTGGTTGTCCTCACCCGTATATTCCAATTCGAAACGCTCGGGCAGGTTGTAGTCCACTTGGATAGTACCCAACTGCCAACGGCGTCCGATAGCGTCCTTGACCATAAAGTCGAGTTTCGGACCATAGAATGCTGCCTCACCGTACTCTACTTTGGCGGGCAGGTTCTTCTCGCGGCAAGCCTCAATAATGGCGTTTTCTGCTTTCTCCCATACCTCGTCGGAACCTACATACTTGGTGGTGTTCTTCGGGTCGCGGAGCGAAATCTGCGCTTCGAAGTTCTTGAAATCCAAAGCCTTGAAGATAATCTCGATAATCTCCATCACGCGGATAAACTCGTCCTTCACCTGGTCGGGACGGCAGAAGATATGGGCATCGTCCTGCGTAAACGAGCGCACACGTGTCAGCCCGTGCAACTCACCTGACTGCTCATAGCGATAGACGGTACCGAACTCCGCACAGCGGAAAGGCAACTCCTTATAGGAATGCGGGCTGTTCTTGTAGATAGCGCAGTGGTGCGGACAGTTCATCGGCTTGAGCATATACACCTCGCCCTCCTCCGGTGTGGTGATAGGCTGGAACGAGTCCTTGCCGTAGTGGTCCCAGTGTCCGGAGGTTACGTACAGTTGCTTGCTACCGATATGCGGGGTGATAACCTGCTGATAGCCATAGCGTTTCTGTATTTTCTTAAGGAAATCCTCCAAGCGCAGACGCAGAGCCGTACCCTTCGGCAGCCAGATAGGCAGACCCTTGCCCACCATATCGGAGAACATAAAGAGTTCCAACTCTTTGCCAATCTTGCGGTGATCACGTTTCTTCGCTTCTTCGAGAAGAACCAAGTATTCGTCCAACATGGCTTTTTTCGGGAACGAGATACCATATATACGGGTCATCATCGGGCGTTTCTCGTCGCCGCGCCAGTAGGCAGCCGCACAACTGAGCACTTTCACCGCCTTGATAGGCTCGGTCGAAAGCAGGTGCGGGCCTTTGCAAAGGTCGGTGAACGTACCCTGTGTATAAGTGGTGATGTGTCCGTCTTCAAGGTCGGAGATGAGTTCGCACTTGTAAATCTGCCCTTTGTCGCCAAACTCCTTGAGGGCATCGGCTTTCGCAATACTCTTCTTTACAAGGTGCTCTTTGCGGTTGCGCAGTTCCATCATCTTCTGTTCGATAGCGGGGAAATCGCTTTCTTTGATAGTCTGCCCTTCGGCGGGATAGACATCATAGTAGAAACCGTTTTCAATAGCGGGACCTATACCGAACTGAATACCCGGATACAACTCCTGCAGAGCCTCTGCCATCAAGTGGCTCGAAGTGTGCCAGAAAGCATGCTTTGCCTCGGCGTCATCCCATTTGTGGAGACGGATTTGGCTGTCTTCAGTGATAGGGGTATTGAGTTCTACAATACTCCACCCTTCGCCCTGCTCCTCTATGGTCTCGGGTTGGTTCGTAATAGGTTTGATACTTGCCACAAGGATGTCTTGCGCCAAACGACTGCTGATACTCTCAGCCACTTGGAGCGGCGTTACGCCGCTCTCATACTCGCGGACACTACCGTCCGGGAACGAAATTTTAATCATAATAAACGTACAAATGTTTACGGCTCCGGGCGCACACAAACACCCCACTGCGCCCACGGGCTTGTAGGGACCCCGTAAAATGCCCTTTCGCCAATTCGGGGACAAAGATACTGCTTTTCTGTGAGATGTGCAACCTCCCCTCCATTTTCACACTCCTACAATATCAAAATGCTAATAGAAAACGTTTGCGAATATAACAAACAACAATTTCTATTCATTTCTTGTACAATTCGCACATTTATCGTACCTTTGTCTGCAATATGGATACATCCTATTATATAAAGACAACAACCATAAACTAATAAAACAACGCAACTATGCATACCCTTTTGTTAGCCATCTCCACCCTGCTCACCTCGTGGCAGTTCGCCTTCGAGCAGATCGACCATCAGATGCCCGCGCCCGCAGACAAGGCGTGGCAACAGGTCACCATCCCCCACGATTGGGCCATCTACGGACCTTTCGACCGCAAGAACGACCTGCAAAACGTCACCGTCTGGCAGAACGGTGAGACATTCCCCTCGCTGAAGACGGGTCGTACGGGCGGGCTTCCCTATATGGGTACGGCGTGGTACACCACGCAGATTGCCCCACTGGCAGCGGCTTCCGACACCACCCGGCAGCGATACACCCTGCTCTTCGACGGTGCCATGAGTGAAGCCGAGGTGTATGTGAACGGGCAGAAAGCCTGCTACTGGCCCTACGGCTACAACGCTTTCCACTGCGACATCACGCCCTATCTCCGCACCGACGCGTCGAACATCATCGCTGTCCGCCTGTGCAACCGCGAGCAGAGCAGCCGCTGGTACCCGGGTGCGGGGCTCTATCGCAACGTGCACCTCATCACCTCGCCGCGCACGCACGTGCCTGTGTGGGGCACGCACATCACCACCCCTTACGTCACCGACCGACTGGCGTCCGTCAACCTCCGCACGCGCGTGGAGAACGCCCTCGGCAAACATATCACCCTCCGCACGAGGCTCATCAGCAAGACCACCGGCGAGGTGGTGGACTCGCTCACCAGCGACTACGATGTCCGCCACAACCTGCCGCTGGAGCAGAACTTCACCCTCTCTGCCCCACTGCTCTGGTCGCCCGAGACGCCTCACCTCTACGAGGCACGTACAAGCCTGTATATCAATAGCGAATGGCAGGAAGACATCACTACAACCTTTGGTATTCGCAGTGTACAAATCGTGCCCAACGTGGGTTTCATGCTCAACGGCAAGGTGCGTAAGTTCAGGGGCGTCTGTCTGCACCACGACCTCGGTCCGTTGGGTGCCGCTGTCAGCCGCGATGCCATCCGCCGCCAACTGCTGTTGCTGCGCGACATGGGTTGCGACGCCATCCGCACCTCCCACAACATGCCCGNNACCACGACCTCGGCCCGCTCGGCGCGGCGGTCAACCGTTCGGCGTTGCGCCACCAGCTTGAGATGCTCCGCGACATGGGGGTCAACGCCATACGCACCTCCCACAACATGCCCGCGCCCGAACTCATCGAACTATGCGACGAGATGGGCTTCATGGTCATGTGCGAGCCCTTCGACGAATGGGACTGGGGCAAGTGCGACAACGGCTACAGCCGCTTTTTCAACGAATGGGCGGAGCGCGACATGGTGAATATGCTCCATCATTTCCGCAACCACCCGAGCATCGTGATGTGGTCGGTCGGCAACGAGGTACCCACACAGTGCGACCCGCAAGGCTACCGCGTGGCGAAGATGCTGCAGGACATCTGTATGCGCGAGGACGGCACACGCCCTGTCACGGCGGGCATGGACCAAGTCTCGTGCGTGCTGGAGAACGGTTTCGCGAGCATCCTGCAGGTGGTCGGGCTCAACTACCGCCCGCACCGCTACGAAGAGGCGTACCAGCGCACCCCGCAGCGTCTCGTCCTCGGCAGCGAGACGGCATCCACCGTCTCCTCGCGCGGCGTCTATCTGCTGCCCGCCCTGCCCGACAACACCGAGACCATCACCAACATCGACCACCCAGGTGGCAACAGCCGCACCAACCAGTGCTCCTCCTACGACCTGCAATACTGCCCGTGGAGCAACCTGCCCGACGACGATTTCCGCAATATGGACGACTACCCTTGGACCATCGGTCAGTTCGTCTGGACGGGCTTCGACTACCTCGGCGAGCCCTCGCCCTACGACACCGACGCATGGCCCAGCCACTCGTCGTACTTCGGCATCATCGACCTCGCGGGCATTCCCAAGGACCGCTACTACCTCTACCGTGCCGAGTGGAACACGCGCGAGCACACCACGCACCTGCTGCCCCACTGGAACTGGCAGGCGGGCGACACCGTGCCTGTCATGGCGTACACCGATGCCAACGAGGGCGAACTCTTCCTCAACGGCGTGAGCCTCGGCAAGCGCACCAAACTCACCCGCGAGCAAGCCGAGGCGGCAGCCGCCCAAGGCGACCCGCTGGCTCTGCAACGCCGCTACCGTCTTATCTGGGACAGCATACCCTGGCAGGCGGGCGAACTGCGTGTCGTCACGCCCTACGGCGAGGACGTCCGCCGCACCGCCGGCAAGCCCCACCATATTGAGATGAGCCTCGAGCCGCTCACCGACACATCGGGCAACACCTTACATTTCGTGCGTGTGCGCGTGTGCGACGCCAACGGCAACCTCTGCCCCGATGCCGACCATCTCATTCGCTTTGCCACCCGCGGCACAGGTCGCTTCCGTGCTGCTGCCAACGGCGATGCTGCCAACCTCGACCTCTTCCACCTGCCGCAGCACCACGCCTTCTCGGGCGAACTGACCGCCATCATCGAAGGCAGTTGCACCCTCACGGCTACCGCCAAAGGATTAAAATCTGCTAAACTCATCATCGACTGACGGTCGGGTCAAACAGCAAGGGATACGCAACCCATACGCAACCTATAAGCATCCTATAACAAAAGCATCGACAATAAACAAACATAAACAACAATGAAGAAACTCTTAATTTTCGCTCTTGGCGTGCTGGCACTCTCGTCCTGCACCACCAAGTCGCAGCAATGCTGCCAGCATCGTCACCCTGACTATGCGTACGATGCCACTATCTACGAACTCAACACGCGGCAACTCACCCCCGAAGGCACCTTTGCCGCTGCCGAAGCCGTGCTGCCAGAGTTGCGCGACAACGGTATCGACATCCTTTGGGTCATGCCTTGCCAGCCCATCGGCAAACTGACGCGCAAGGGCACCCTCGGCAGTTACTACTCTATCATTGACTATTGCCAAATCAATCCCGAGTTCGGCACACGCGCCGACTTTGAGCATTTCCTCGCCACGGCACACCGTCTCGGCTTCAAGGTCATCCTCGACTGGGTGGCTAACCACACCGCGCCCGACAGCCCGTGGGCATTCAACGACGGGTGGCACTACCGCGACAGCCTCGGCAACCTCATGGTGCAGTACGACTGGACCGACATCGCCAAACTGAACTACGACAACCAGGACATGCGCGCCGCTATGAAGCAAGCCATGCACTGGTGGATGGACTCTATCGGCATCGACGGTTTCCGTTGTGATGTCGCCGGCGAAGTGCCCACCGACTTCTGGAACGACGCCATGGCAGAACTCCGCCAGACGCACCCCGACATGTTCACACTCGCCGAGGACGAAGCCAAAGCACAAGAACTCACCGAGTCGGCATTCGACATGTACTATGGTTGGGAACTACACCACCTTATGAACGGTGTGGCACAGGGCAAGAACACTGTCTGCGACCTTTGGAACTACTTCGCCAAAGTCGATACCACCATCCGTCCCGAGGCTATCCGTATGAATTTCACCAGCAACCACGACGAGAACTCATGGAACGGCACAGAGTTCGAGCGCATGGGCGACGGGGCGGAACTATTCGCTGCCTTCACCTACGTAGTCCCCGGTATGCCGATGATTTACACGGGTCAAATCAGTGGCAATCACCACCGCCTGGCATTCTTTGAGAAAGACGTCATCGACCGCGTACCCGATGCACCGCAATACGCTGTCTACAAGAACCTCAACGCTTTCCGTGCCGACAACCATGCCTTGTTCAGCAACGAACTCGGAGCACCCATGCAGCGCATCGAGGCGGACAATGCCAACATCTTCGCTTGCGTTCGCCATCTGGAGTGCAAAAAATATGGCGACAACACCGTTATCGCCATCATGAATATGTCCTCCGAACCGCAGACCGTTACCCTCAACATCGGCAACTACGCGGGCGAGTATCAATGTCTGTGCGGGAAAAAGGTAGCACTCGATGCCACCCACACGCTAACGCTTGAGCCTTGGCGCTACATGATTATGTCTAAGTAGCCAACTGCGCGCGGCTTGCTCTTCCGCGTCCTCGTCGTCGAGGGTCCACGTGTCCTCCACGCGGCGCACCGAGAAGCCGTTGTCGCCTTGATACACCAACTCGTAAACTTCGATTTGCGAGTTGGTTTCGTTATAGTACCCCGCCGCGGTAACATACAGCGTGTCCTGCGTATGCAGCGTGTACATATCCGCCACGTCCTCGCTCTCCCTGCCCTGCGACAGCATAGTGTTCATAAACCCGTACCGCTCGTAGTTCTCCACCTGCGCCGAATAGTAGTAGTCGGGCATACCATAGTACCGCGTATCTATCACCTCTTTCGTCTCAATGTCCCAGAAATACTTCTCGTCATTCGACGGAGTCACTATCACCTTCGTACCCGACCCCGCCACATCGAATGTGATGCTTGATGCCAATGAATCCTTGGTGGCAAACGACTGCTTCACGATATGCCGGATAGGGCGGTTGTGTTTGTTGTAGCACATCACGCACAGGTAGTAGTTTGTTTCGGGGTGAAGATTGTATTCACTGCCGTATATCGCACCGTTCTCAAGCATTTCGCGGAACGATGGCGGACGCTGGTCAAAGTATTCCCTGTACAGGGTCTTGATGATGTGATACATATCCTTGTTCATATCATGCAGACTGTCAATCACACCCTCTTCGCCAAGGCGGTTGTAATCCGCCACACGCACGGCGGCACACATGTAATAGTAGTCGTTGGTCGCGGGTATCACCTCATACAGCAGACTCTTTGCCCGCGGATAGGTGATGCCTATCTCAAAAGCACTGTCCTCCACATCCTCTGTGGCACAACCCGCCAACACGAGCAATGCAGGCAACAGCACCAACACTTGTCTCAAATATCGTTTCATCATCGTATCTCCCTACCCTGTTATTTCAATTTCTGTGCCGTCTTGTAGATAAACACTACCGCGCCCCTCATGTGAGTGCCGTAATGCCCGAAGTCGTACGACACGTTCACGGGGTCTTCCCCGCCTGTTGTTAACTCCCCTGCGTCGGACAGCGAACGGAACTGGCGTTGCATCAACTGCGAGTTCACAAACGGAACCGTCTGGTCGTCCATCGAGTGGAACATGTGCAGCGGGGCTTTCGGCTTGAAATTCTCAGGGATACTGTTCTCCAATAACTCCTGATAGAAACGCGCCGTCTCTTCCTTCTCGCGGTCCATGGCGTTCTCCGTCAATATGTCGTGCAGGTAGTTCGAGCCAATCTTCTGATTGATTTCGTTGGTCGTGTATTTCTTCGAGTTCAGCCACTCGTCATAGTTGCTCAGCAATGGTTCTTTGAAGAAATACCCCATGTCTAACTTCGGCGACATACCCAGCGACATACCCTGAATAATCATCGGCACCGCACAAGGGATTCCCGTTTCGTCTTGCTTCACACACTCATCGTATGTCTTTGCCACATCGTACGGACCCGCACCCGCATACACTTGCTTAATCTTGAATTCGTTAGCGTATTCGGGATAGGTCTCCAACATACGTAGCACGTGCATCGTACAGGCACCGCCCTGCGAGTAACCGAACAGGATTACCTCGTCCGACTGCAACTGCAACTTCCGGTCTTCTATCAGCGTCATTGCCACACGGGCTATGTCTATCACATTGCGCCCGCACGTTTCCGCTTGCAGATACGGGTGCACCTTGTCTCTCGACACACCGAAACCGATATAGTCCGCTGCCACCACGCAGTAGCCGTAAGCGGCGAAGATTCCCTCAAAACTGTAGGTCTGGCTCGGTGCCTCACGGTCTGCCCCTATCGTATAGTGGCTGGCGAGTATCACATTGCGTATCTTACCGTCCTTGGGATAAAACACTTTGCCTGACACATCTATCGAATCCCCGTTCACGTCCACGCTCTTATACGTAACCGCCACTTGGTGCACCTTCTCGCCAATCACGCCGTCGGCTAACTCTCGTATCAGGTCCATCGCAGTGATGGGACTCACATGGGCTGCACCGCTCGTGGTATCCGTACCATTGCTCGGCATATCATCGTTCAGGCACTGGTCTTCGTACGTCTCCCATGGCACATTCGACATATCCTCATCGCCCTCGCTCAGCACCGTATAGGCTTTCTTCACCTTGTGGCTGTAGGTATGGTCACTCCATTCTACATCTCCGTGAGAGCAACCCGACATCACGGGCAGCACACCCAATACTATCCAAAAAAGATTCTTTGTTTTCATATATCAAAAACGGTAGCCCACCGACACGGTCAGTATGCGGGCATTCAACTTATAGATTTCATACATGTCATTGAAGGCACTCACTGCCCCCCACTCTGCCGTACCGAACCAATGCCCGCGACCTATCGACAAGCCGAGCAGGGTCACACCAAACGCAGGCGCGCAGCGAGTCTTCTCGCCGCGAAAGTTCTCCTCAGTACCGGTATTGATATTCAGTCCCGCAAACAAGGCGGAATAGACGTTCACCCACTCCGAATGGAGATACGTAAACCGTACCGAAGGCATAAACATCAGATTTACATAGTAGTGGTCGGGCGCATTGTCCCCTTCGCGCAGCACGCGCCAATTCACTTGGTCGTAGTCTATAATGCCGCCGAATGAGAACCAATAGCAGCACCTGTACTGATACTCTGCGAACAGGTGACCCGTATAGCGGTAATGGTCGGTGTTGAGGTTGGTGTTGGGCTTGGCATGAAACATCGCTGTCTCGAATATCAGGTCGCCCCACCCCACACGCACTTCGTGCCTCAGCGTGTCGCGCGCAGCCCTTGTCTCCGCCACGCACACTAACGGCACCACCCACACCATCATTATCAAAAACAATCTTTTCATATATCAGTCAGGTTTATTAACTATTAACTATTACCTATTACTTATCATAGGTTTCCCCACACCGTCGGCCACGTATTGTGTGTAATCCCCGCCATCTCGGTCATCTGAGCGTGTGCGGTCTCCCTGAGCCGTGCCACCTCATCTTTCCTCGGTTGGGTGGTATCGGGGAAGATAGGCTCGCCGATAGTTACCGTCAGTAGTGGCAAATCCTTCGGACCGAACAACCGATATATACCTTTTCGTTCTCTGTAGTTTATCACGCACGGCAGCAACGGCATGTTGTAGCGGTAACTCATCGTAAACGCACCTTTCTGGAAGGGACGCAACGGCTTGTACATATCCCAGCGGCAACTCTCAGGAAAGATATGGAACCACCAGCCGCGCCGGTGAAACTCGTCAAAGGCTTCGTTGAACTTCTTTTGTGCACTCATTCCCGCACTCGGCTCGGGGATGGGAATACCCCCTACCACACGGAGGAAGAAACTGTCCTTTGTTCTGAAGTTGGGTGCGAACATAGGTATTCGTGTCGTACACTTGGCCTTCACGGCTACCAGTACACACGGGCAGTCTAACCTGAACATGTGATTGGCAATGGTTATCGCACCGCCCTGCAACTCTTTCTTGTACTTCTTCAGTACCTCGCGCCCACGGATACGCAACCCCATCTTTACACGCAGATAAGCCCCCAAACAGAAGTGCAGTATCACTCCGTAAGCCCACCAATGGTTGAAGCGTGTCAGTGGTCTGTCGTCCAAATACGGATAGTGTTCGTCTATCGTCATCTCCCTGTCCTGTGGTGCATTCACCAGGTGCAGGTACGGGTCATCTTCGGGATAGTCCATCTGTGGTTTCGGCACATATACGCCATCCGCCACTTTCAGGTCTTCATATCGTTTGTTCATGCTTGTGTTTCTTTATTCGGTTCTTCCTTCATAGGTTGCGCTGCCTGTGGAGTCGCCTCCGTGGCAGATTGCTCTACCGGTTTGGGTTCCTCCACCTTGGGTTGTGCTGCTTTCTGTGCTGCCATAGCAGCCTCTTGGGCTAACCGCTCGGCTTCCGCGGCAGCCTTCTGCTCAGCCTTTGTCTCTTTGTTCTCTTTGCGTTGCGCAGGGCTGGCACTGTGTATCAGTTTGCCCGTCTTGCGCTCTTGTTTCTGCTTCAGACGGCGTTGCTTGCGCTCCCGCACAGCGTCATCAATAGCATTGGCTTGCTCCAGAATCTGGGTGGACAACCGCTCTATCAACGAGAACTTGTCCCTGCGCTTCTCGTCCTGCATCAGCAGATTGAACTTGAACTGCCCGTCTCGGAACCCGTCGCGCAGGCACGCAGCCTTGAACCGAGCATAAGCGTTATTCAGTAATATATGTGCCTGAGGTTCGTGCAAACGGAACGATGCCCTTTTGGCTTCGTACTCGATATTCATCTCGCACAGTTTCTTATCCACTATCTTGGTGAACTCGTCCGCCTGCTCTTGCGTTATGTTCTCATTCTCAAACTCATAATAGAAGTGGTAGCGGCTGTCCTGCACCTCGGCAAAGCCTACAAAGAACTTGGTCTTTATCCCTGTCTCTTTCTCGGCTTCATGTACGGCTTCTATGAACTGAGGCTCATACAACTTCTCTCCTGTCATCGAGACAATGCCGTTCACCTTCGACACCATGTGTACCGTAGGCGTGTTGTAGTACTTGCCTCCCACCTCCACAAGGTCGTTCATATTATAGCGGAACAGTCCCGAATAGGTCGTTACATAAGCGCAATACCTCTTGCCTTGTTCCAACTCGTCTATCTGAAGGAAGTGCTTGTTCGGACTGTCCAGTTCGTCTTCGGCTACGAACTCATAGTAATGGAACTGCGGGAACAGCACCGACTCGTTGCTCTCGTCCAGTGCAAACCCGAAGCGGCACTCCGTGGCGATATAGCCTAATTCCTGGTAATAGGTCTTATCCCAATCGAAGTCGTCCATGTACTTCTCCATATATATCTTCGTATTGCCGCATTTCCATGTGCTGAGGTATTGCAACCACGGCCAGAAGTCCTTAGGCAGCAGTCGCCCTTTCTCGCGCAGTATCCTGCTCAACTCTTCCGCACGCTCGGGGTTGGCTTGGATATACGGATACAACTCCTCGCGGATATTGTCCGATATTTCAAAGTTTGCACTCAGCGTACCGCACTTGATGTCTTCTATCAGTTCTTCGGCATTCTCGTCCACGGTACGCATAAGTTCGAGGATAGTCGAGGGGTTGGCAGTTGCCCACAACGTTACATCCCTATGCTGCATCGCCATACGCATCAGCGTATAGTTGCGTGCCCCGTAGTCGGCTATTGACATCACGCAGGCGGGAGCCGTGTAATGCTTCTTGATAATAGCAGGTATATCACGCACCAATACACCGCTCACGCTGCCGTACAGCGTGCCGTCGGGTGCGTAACCCTCCACCTCCTTTCCCACAATGGGGAAGATATGCCCGCCGAAGATACGGTCACGGTGTTTCACAAAGTTCCATGTCCAGATGTGAGACATCTTGCCATACACATCTTTCAGATACTTGTGCGTCATCGGCACCCACTTGGGCTCACTCGTTGTGCCCGAGGTAGTGGCGTACATGTCCGGCTTACCCGGGAAGAGTACGTTCTCCTCACCGTTCTTGTGGCGTTCCACATACGGGCGCAACGTCTCAAAACTGTCATTCACAGGCACATACTGCCTGTACAGCCGGAACAGGTCTTCGGCATTGGATGCCGACAGAATGATGTCGAAATGGTGTTCGCGCCCATAGACTGTGTCGCGCGAGATAGCCAGAATGTCGCGCAAAGTGCGCTCCGCAGCCTGACGCGGATGACGGCTCCAGAACTTCAAACGTACTGTCTGACTGCCGCCTACCAAGAACAGTACAGTGTTAATCAACCACGGGTAGGGTAAAGCCCTCCCCTCATTGTCTAAATACGGTTTCTTTTTTGCCATAACAAAACTTTTCTTCCCTGTTCCTCCCCCCTCACGCACTCCCGATATATGCCCGATGCATACCCGACACATATTCGATGCATACCCGATACACCTGCCGTACACGCCTTATGCACATCATCGGCAATCCCCTCATAAACAAGGACATTCAACTTATTCACCCCCACCTGTATCACCCCACATTGGCACCTGTACCTTTCTCAAGGAACACCAATACCGCCCGCAAAGTTATAACATTTTTTCGACATACACAAATCCTCACACAGGGCAGCCATACCATGATAATACAACATCATTTTCGTACTGACAAGAAGTGCTGTGTAAACACCCAATATCCAAATAAGATTAACGCAACAATCACATACTAATCACATACTAACCACATACTAATCACATACTAATTGTTCATGGTTAATACGAGGGGAATATGAGGAGGACAAGTGGATAATTTGAAAATTTGTGAATGGGCTCCACAAACTGCCCGCGGACGAGGAGAGCACC
>DLLA01000190.1 GCA_002479035.1 Bacteroidales bacterium UBA7574
AATGTGATTAGTATGTGATTCTTCGGACCTTGCTATGGGCTTGCACATACGATATGCACCCGTTTGTTAATAAACACAAACACCCTTTCGCACTTTTCATCTCGTCCTTCCTACAATTTCTTAGGGGCATCCCTTGTGTATTTTTATATTTTGTTGTACCTTTGTGCGGATGTTTGCGCCTGTCTGTCAGGCTCCTGCCTATGCGATATCTTGTTTTCGACGATATGACCCAATGTACACCCGCTGAAGTGGCGCGTCTTCTGCCCGTGGTGAGTGCGCAACGGCGTGAACAGGCTCTGCGTTTCTCGCACACTTTCGGGCAGTTTTGCTGCCTTAAATCCTATGAGATGCTGCTCAACTTGCTCCGCGAGTGGGGTAGGGAGCACGTGGTTGTTCCTGCCTTTGCCGAACCTCCGTCTTTTCTCTACAACGATCATGGGCAACCTCAATTGGAGGCAGGACCTTGTTTTTCCATATCCCATTGCCGCCATGCCATTGCCGTTGCCGTCTCCGACCGCCCCGTAGGCATAGATGTCGAGTCTATCCGCCCCTTACGTTCCGAATTGGTTGCGAAAACCATGAATACTGCCGAACAAACCCTCATCGCAGCATCTTCGCAACCCGACAGAACATTCACACGCCTTTGGACCTGCAAAGAAGCCTTCCTCAAATTACGTGGCACAGGCATCATTGCCGACCTCCACCATACCTTGGAGGATTGCGCCAATGTCTCTTTCAACACCATAGACAGCCCTCGGCAACCATATATTCTCACCATTGCCACCCTGTGTCTATGATTTCCCCTGACTCTCACATGCTTACCGCGCCTGTTGCGGCTGTCTCGCGTCATCGTATCGTGTTGGATGGCGACGGTGTGCGTACCTTGGTGGTTATGCAGGGGTGTCCGTTGCGCTGTGCTTATTGCCTGAATGTCTTTGCCATGGATGGGAACAGGGCTTGCAAACACTACACTACCACGCAACTCATTGAGCAACTTATGCCCGACAACCTCTATTTCCTCGCCACTCGTGGAGGTGTCACTTTCGGAGGTGGCGAACCTGCTCTGCAGAGTGCTTTCATAGCGCAGTTTCGTGACTTGTGCCCATCGGCATGGACTATCCATATCGAAACCGCACTCAACGTGCCGCGTCACCATATCGGGCAGTTGCTTCCTGCCGTCCAACGCTTTGTCGTGGACATCAAGGACACCAACCCCGACATTTACCATCGCTATACCGGTCGCGACAACTGGCAGGTGCTCGGCAACTTATCGTGGCTCATTGAGCAGGGTAGGGCAGACGACATCCTTGTCCGTATCCCGCTCATCCCGAACTACAATACGCCTCACGACCAAGCGCGGAGTATCGAGCGTCTGCAGGCTATGGGGATTACGCACTTCGACCAATTCACGTATCGCTTACCCGATAGCAGTAAGCAACCTGTTGAATAGCAAATCATTAACCGTTAAATATAACTATTTATGGCAAAAGGAAAAGACGTATGCGAAGAACTGAAACGTATTCGCAAGCAAATCGCGGACGCGAATGAGATTGATTACAACCCGCATCCCTGCACGCATGAGGGCGATTGCTTGGGGACTTGCCCCGCCTGTGAACAAGAGGTACGCTACCTCTCGCAGCAACTTGACAGGCGTCGCTCTTTGGGCAAAGCAGTCTCTGTCGTAGGCATCGCTACCTGTCTCACTGCCATGGCACCGGCACTCTCCTCTTGTGTGGTACAGGGTATGGACAACACTCCTTTAACGGGTGATCCCGCTATGCCTAATGATACGACACAGGTGGATGGGGAACCTACAGATTCTCTGTCTAATACGGCAGCATATCAGCAACGTTCCCAATCCGAAGAAACCATCCTTCTCGGCGATGTGGCTTTGAACTACGATGGCACCATCGAGGATGTGTCGCCTGCTGATTAGTCGTTCCGTTTACACATAACATCGGCATCACCGGCCGTATGAAAGACCATCCTGTTTGGGCGATATACGTATTTGCCTTTTCATAGGTTGGTACGTTGTTGCATTACCATAAGGGTAGTGTTGTGGGCGTTTTTGTGTTATGTTTGTATATGTCAACTGTTTTTTGTAATTTTGCACCCGCTATGCGTGCCCTGACGCCAACACGCATGGATGATAGATAAAGGCTGTAATTTAGTTTGATTATGTTTACAAAGGGTACTTCTCACCATATATTGTCGTTTGTGGTAGGCATACATGCTGCCTTGTGCACTCGTATTGGACTTCGTGTGCAGCCTGTGTTGAAGGTGCTGCTGTGGGCTGTGTTGTCTTGCTTTCCGTTTTCCTATGGCTTTGCACAAAACTCCGCCAACGGTTCCTCATGGTGGAATGGCAAAGGTGGAGACAATAGCAATGCCAATCGCGAGTTCTATGTGACGTTTATGCGTAATAATGGTAGGACAGTAACGGATACGAAGGACGTTTTCCTGAACCTATATGCAACATCAAAACAAGATACCAAAGTAACCGTTACGGGCTGGGAAACGCAAGCAGGAGATATGCAGGGGGGGAAGCCATGGACTCAAACATATACGGTCAATAAGGATCAGATGATAAGGATTCCGATTCCGCTAAATGTCGGCTATTTGGAAGGTGTGGACAGACGGACAAACAAAGAATGGCTGCACAAGGGATTGATTGTCACGGCAGATAACCCCATTACGCTATATGCTTCTAATTCGAACTTGAATTCCTATGATGCTTCTAAAATTTATCCGAGGGAAGCATTGAATCGGGAATATGTGATACAGACATTCTCCGCCGACCGCAGTGGCAATGAGTTCGCAATTGTATCTACGGCGAACAACAACAAAATTGCCATTAATGTTCAGGAAACGCAAAGTGGTCAAGTCACATTGCGACAACAGATAACGCTGACACTTCAGAAGGGAGAAACATATCTTTACAAAGCCCAGGGAGAGGCTACTATCACATCCATATCCGGAACGTCTATTTGCGCTGATTTTCCGATTGCGGTGTACCAAGGAGGAGAGAATTCTGCCATACCGCAAGACAATACACGTGGTCCGTTCAGCCATATCTACACACAGGCTCCGCCTACAGACTCATGGGGGAAAAATTATGTGGTTACCCGGACAGAAGGGCAGAATAAAGATTATGTTCTTTTCACGGCGGCAGAAGATGCTACAGAACTTTATCAGAATGGCAATCTTATCGCAACGCTGAACAAACGGCAGACTTGGGAAATCCTATTGGAATGGCCTGTGGCAGGGCGTGAGGCAGTCAGTTTCCATGCCTCTAAAGCAGTGATGTGCTGCTTGTACCAGATAGGTGACTACACTACAAATGGTGTGCCAACCGTTACCGACATCACGCCTATTGAACAGGGCGTGAATGAGGCTTTGTGCGGTACGTTCCGATACTGCCTGAATGCAACCATGGAGGAAGAAATCAAACATCACTTCGTAAATATCGTGATTCCTGGTGTGGCAACGGGAAGCATGAGGTTGGATGGAAACTCTATCCCCAATTGGAAGACCATTCTTTTGAATGGCAAGATATACGCATATACGACGGTTGATGTGGCAGGTAAGACTTCATTTGTGTTGAGCAATACCAGTGCACCGTTTGTGGCTCATGTGTATGGGCGAGACGAGTTGGGAAATGTGGGGGCTATTTCCTATTCTTATTCCGCAGGCCGCAAGCCGCAACACAGCATGAATATCATCATTCCCGATGGAGATTTGGATAGTATAGTTTCTGAAAAAACGGTATGCCAAAACTCCTCTCTTCTCCTGTTCAAAAGCGACATAGATTTTGACTACGACTCTATCAAATGGGAATTCCAGCCAACCCCCAAGAAAGGTGGCAAACTCAAAGACGGAGTTGTCACCTATCCCAAGAAAGGAGAAGAGGGATACTCTGAGAGGGGAAGTCTCAGAATGACAAAAGACTATGAGAACTCCAATGTGGTGGAGGACATCGTGAAGATGATTGTATCCCGCAAAACGCCTATCTGTGAGCAGATTATCAATGATACTGTCATGGTGCAAATTTTTGTCCGTGACACCTTTGCCACCGAAGTGAGTTACCGCAACAAAGATGGTAATGAGACTGTATTATTGACAGACGGCCCCCCCGAATATCGAGAACAATGGGTGCAGGAGAATTGTAACATCTGCTATGGCGAGGATTTTACAATTCTTTCCGGTGATAAGGAGTACCCCTTTATGGCTGATACCACGAAGGCGCAACCTCTTTTGCAGCAGTTAGTGCCCGAATATGGTGTGATGTTTCAGTGCAATCGGGATTATCAGTTTGTGGATAGTTTGCAGTCTGTGACGGGGTGTGATAGTATTGTGATACGACACGTAATCATCCGCAGAGATTATAAGAGTCCGACGCCTATAGATACCGCTGTTACTATATGTAGCCGTGATTTGCCGTTTCAGTGGAAAAAAAGTGACGGAACAATCATCAAAACCATCAATGTCACCGACCAACAGAAAGAGACTTTGAAGACAGAAAAGGTGGTGATAAACCATCCCGACACCACTTTGCAGACCATATATGGCTGCGATAGCACTACTGTTGCTTTGACATTGACGGTATATCCTTCGGTGGGAAAAAAGACAACAGACAGCATTATATGTGTGTGTGATACATCCGAATTCAAGTGGCGCGATAGCACCTTGGTTCAGTGGCGCAATGCGGGCAAACTGATAGTGGACACCAAAGCAGAGACGTGGATTATTCGCGACACGCTGCAAGATGAGGGATATCAGTATGGCTGTGGTACTGTATATGAATTGAAACTAAAATTATATGCTCCTATCTATAAGGGCACTACCAAACCCTTCTGTGGCAACGACACGCTCAAGACGTATGCAGGAAAGGATGTTACCAAGGCATCTTTCAACGGAAAAGACATTCTGTACTTCAACGATACCTGTCGATCGAAGATGCCGCATGGGTGCGATAGCATCATCGTTGCAGACACATTAGTGCTTTTTGAGAGCAAGATGATTGAGGTTGATACCACCATCTGCCCGTCCGAATTGGCGACTCTCTTCAAAGATAGCGACTACCCCAAATTCCGCAAATTGGATAGTCTGGTGCGCATCACCGTAGGGCAGTTCACAGACACCGTTATTGTGGATACCATATCCACCTTACCCGTCACCAAGCAGACGGCAACCACTAAGGTGACATCCGTTTGCGATAGCATCACGACGTTAAAGTTGCATGTGAAGCCCCGCACGGAATTTCGTGTGGATCCTATTCGGGTGTGCACGTGTGATAGCACCTATTTTGTATATGGTACCCATCAGGATACCGCGCGTTTTTCCGATGCCGTGCAGCAGACGGACTACCTGTACTATGATACAATCCAGAGTATCAATATGTACGACTGCGATAGTATTGTGATTTGGAACATTCAATTTATCCCCACTGATACCATTGACAGCGTCATCACACAAAATCAACGTTTGGATTGGCGTGAATATAAGTTGCGGGGCAATCACTATGGCGGCAAGGTGTTCTATGTTTTGGGGCAAACGCAGGATAGTCACAGGGATGGGCTGACCTACGATACGCTGGATACACAGGATAGTATCCTGTCGGCGGGGGTATATGGCTTTGAGAAACGTTACATGACCCCGACTCAAATCCACATGGGGCTGCGTGATACTACATTAACGATGTGCGATAGTGTCTATTATCTGCGTTTGCGCGTCATTCCTACCTACGACATCATCGAGGATATATCTGTTTGCGACCGTACAGACACATTGGCATATCCCCTTCAAGACACCCATGGCACCGACTCCCTTGTCAAGATTCCTGTCACGCCTATCCCCGACAAACCGTTGGATGCTGATGGCAATTTCGTGGGCAGAGAGGGTGAGTTCTATCCCGAAAAGTTCCGGCATTTGGGTGAAGATTATTTCCGTTATCCGTTGAAGACTGTGGATGGTGGCGACTCCATTATCTATCTGCATATCACCGTTCATCCGTCCTACTATGATACCATCAGTGAGAATATCTGTGTGGGCAACCCTCAGTATGATCATTACGATTGGCGTGGTGATTCTTACACGACTACTGGTATATACACCCGAAA
>DLLA01000010.1 GCA_002479035.1 Bacteroidales bacterium UBA7574
AGAAAAACACTAACTTTGCGAGATGTTTTTATGGCATTAGCGCGAATGAACGTATGGCAAAGTCACTGAATCAACTGTTTTACGAGGCCACCGGCAAGAAAGTCGGTGAGCAAACGGCATTGACTGCTTCGGGCAGCAACAGGAAATACTATCGCATTGCGAGTGAGGACGGGGCGGTGTCGCTCATTGGTGTGCAAGGCACGTCCCACGACGAGAACCACGCTTTCCTGTATATGGCACAGCATTTCCTCGAACAAGGGCTCAACGTACCCCGCGTTTTGGCTGTCAGCGATGACGAGATGTGCTATGTGCAAGAGGATTTGGGCAACACGCTACTCTTTGATTACATTGCCGACGGTCGCAAGACGGGAGTGTTCTCCGCCAAAGAGAAAGAGATGCTACGCCGTACGATGCGTGCGCTGGCTAAGTTCCAAGTGGTTGGTGCACAGGACTTTGACTTCAACCAATGCTACCCGCAACCAGAGTTCAACCTGCGCTCCATATTGTGGGATTTGAACTATTTCAAGTACTGTTTTCTGAAGGCTACGGGGCTTGATTTTCAAGAAGATAAGTTGGAAAATGAGTTTGAGCGGCTTGCCTATATCCTCTTGCAGAACAGGATGAATGCCTTCATGTATCGTGATTTTCAGTCGCGCAATGTGATGATACGCACCGAAGCCGACGGTACAGAGGTGCCGTATTTTATTGATTTTCAAGGTGGAAGACGCGGACCCGTGTACTATGACGTGGCTTCGTTCTTGTGGCAGGCGAAGGCGAATTTCCATCCCGACCTGCGTGAGGAACTGATAGAGGTGTACCTTGACGAGTTGCAGAAGTATATGCCTGTTGACAAGGATGAGTTCTATGATACGCTGAAGCATTTCGTGCTTTTCCGGACGATGCAGGTGTTGGGCGCGTATGGTTTCCGCGGTTATTTCGAGAAGAAGCCACACTTTTTGCAGTCGATACCTTTTGCCATAGAGAACCTGCGCGCGTTGCTCAAGTATGCGAGTGACGACTACCCGTATCTGATTGAGGTTCTGCAGAATATGACCGAGATGAAGCAGTTCAAGGAGGTGGGTGGGCGCAAGCCGCTGGTGGTGAGGGTGTACAGTTTCTCGTACAAAAAAGGCATTCCTGCGGATAGCAGTGGCAACGGGGGAGGTTTTGTGTTCGACTGCCGCGCCATCAACAACCCCGGCAAGTATGAGCGTTTCAATTTCTTCACGGGTATGGACGAGAATGTGATTCAGTTCTTGGAGGAAGACGGTGAGATAACGCCCTTCCTTGAGCAGGCGTATCAGTTGGTGGACTTTAGCGTCAAACGTTATATGGACCGTGGTTTTCAGAACCTGATGGTCTCTTTCGGTTGCACGGGCGGGCAACACCGCTCGGTGTATGCGGCGGAAAAGATGGCGGAGCATATCAACAAGAAGTTCGGTGTGGAGGTGCAACTCATTCACCGTGAGCAGAATATGGAGAAAGTGCTCAATGCACATTAACTATTAACTATTACTTATACCACAGGTATATGAAGTTACTGTTTGTCCTGCTGACTATGTTGACCACGTACTCACAGAGCACGTTCCACACCGAGTGCCCCGTGGAGGTGAATGCCTCGCAAGAGGCGTGCAATGCGGTGATTGATACGCTGATACACCAACTGCAGACAGACCCCCAACTGCTTTCGCCGTGGGCGTTTGCGGGTACAGGTGAGCAAACAGACGACAGCAAAAACGCCATCTACCTGATATGGAAAGAGTCCGAATACAATCCCGAGACCCACTACAGCCGTCTGCTGTTCGACATCCTTGTGAACGGCAAACCGCAGTTCGAGGACGCGGTGATAGAGAGCCTTGTGACTGACACCATGGCAGGCGACAGACGTGACATACGGGTGGATATTTACTATTCGGGGGCTATTCTGAAACAGGCGTGGGGGAACTTTCACGTGCTGCCGACGAGCGACACCACCGCCACTATGTCGATTGATGTGCATATCAAGTTCGGTTGGTTCTTCCGCATCTTCATATCGCGCAAGGTGTATAGCGAGACCATCGACTGGCGTGTGGAACGGTTTATGCAGAACCTCAAGATGGCAGCAGAGGGAGACATGCCTACCGACGAGTATTGGCGGGAGAGAGATGCGCAAGCAGAAAGCAAATAATGTTTTTCCAAAATATATCAAATATATCATAGTATGAAAAAGAGATTGTTTTTTAGTGCTGCCATTGCAGTTGTGGCGGCAAGCGTAACGGCGCAAAGTGTGCCTGCAGGTGCTATCAATGGCAGATTTTCCGTAGCAAACGGGAAACAAGTATATTTTGCACAGGGTAATTTGCAATATCAGGCAAGCAGTAATACGTGGCGGTTTGCCAATGAGCAAACGGACACCATCGGTTTGGGCAACCAAAATACGAGTATTGATTATACAGGCTATATTGATGTTTTCGGTTGGGGAACAGGTTCTAATCCTACCAAAGTGAGCGAGGGAGACGATTATAGAGCATTTACCGAATGGGGAAATAACCCCATAAGCAATGGTGGCAATGCGGCTAAAGTGTGGCGCACGCTGACCAAAGACGAATTTGGGTATCTGCTTTATGGGCGTACAAATGCCAACGAACTATTTGCTACAGCCACTGTCAATGAGATACATGGCTTGATTATATTGCCGGATATATGGCGTTTGCCCGATGGATGCACCTTTGTGCCCAGTCAGAATAAAGGGCTGGTTTGGAATGAGAAAAGCAAAATGTTTGCCAACGAGAACAGAGACAACTACGAGCACAATGTTTATACATCTGCTCAATGGGCATCTATGCAGGCTAATGGTGCAGTATTCCTACCAGCAGCAGGCTACCGATATGATGTAGATATGTTTGATACACAGTATGCCGGTTACTATTGGTTCTCTACCAAGGCGGACAACACCTATTGTTATGCACTTTATTTTGACCCCGAACAGATATACCCTCAATACGTTGAAATGCCTTGTGCAGCGTTCTCTGTACGTTTGGTACAAGAAGTGTCGGGCGCGACAGCCACCAATGAAGTGCAAATGGTATCTGTGCAGACCCATAAGCAAGTCGAGGGTTCTCAGGTGGTAATTATCCGTAATGGTGTGAAGTATAACCTGTTAGGGAGTGTGATAGAATAGTAAACATGGACATTTTAGACAAGATAGAAGGATTAGAGGCGAAGTTCCACGAGGTGGGCTTGCTGATTACAGACCCCGCAGTGATAGCCGACCAGGCACGCTATGTGCGTCTCAACCGCGAGTACCACGACTTGGAGCGTGTCCTGTCTTCGGCAGGCAAGTACAAGAAAGCCCTCTCCGACCTCAACGAAGCCAAGCAACTCTATTTCAATGAGTCCGACCCCGAACTCAAAGAGATGGCACGGACTGAGATAGATACCCTTGAACCACAAATCCCTGCCCTTGAAGAGGAGGTGAAACTTATGCTTCTGCCCCAAGACCCAGAGGACAGCAAGAACGTGGTGATGGAGATTCGTGGCGGTACTGGCGGAGACGAAGCAGCGTTGTTTGCAGGCGACCTCTTCCGTATGTACACCAAGTATTTTGAACTCCATGGCTTCAAATATACCGTTTCGTCGTTCTCGGAAGGTGCTGTGGGCGGGTACAAGGAGATAATCTTCAACGTCACAGGGCAGAATGTGTATGGCAC
>DLLA01000196.1 GCA_002479035.1 Bacteroidales bacterium UBA7574
TATCAGCACTTGTCCGTTGCGGATAATTTTGCGTACCTCTGTATTCGTTGCGGACGGATTGACTATGCCCGTATTGACTCCGAAATAGTCCTTCACGAGACGGACAGAACGTCCCCAACTACAGAACGACCAACCCGTATAATTGGGGTCAAGAACTGCTCCCAAATCTTCGTAGTGAGCGAATTCACAGTATCCTGCCATTTCTCCTGCATAGTCACCTGTTGTCACAGGAGTGGCTGACCAATATTCCCCTGCTTCCAATCTGTTAGGGCTTGTTCCCTGTCGATGACCGGCGACGGGCAGGAACACCGCCCCTGTGGTTTCCATCTTCTGCCATTCGGCTGCCGTATAGACATTGTCTGTATAATGGTTGGTTTTGGTTGTTGAGTCCCCATATAATTTATGCCCATTACTTTCCATCCATAATACCATACCTTTATCGGTGCTCGGTGTGAAGGTAACGCCGTCGGGAGTAGTCCAACCGTCGGGCAAAAGGATGAGCCCATTGGTGCCGTCCACTATGGCAAGTGCAAAGAGTTTGTCGGCATTGGTACGGGTGAGGAACAGGTACTCCCATTCATTGGCAGCGAGGGTGCGCCATGTGTTGGCAGCGTCGCCGCTGATGATGTTGGTGCCCCAGTCCACGAAGTCACCGCGATAGTAGTCCCTTACAGTGGAGATGCTTACGCCAAAGGGTGTCATGGGGTTGTTGGTGCTCCAGCCAAAGAGGTCAATCTTGTCAGCAAGGGTGTTCTCACTCTCTGCGGCAATGATTAAGTTCGCCTCACCAATGATGTCTGTCTGATGTTCAGCAAACACCCATGTTCTGGTGGATTGCGTGTACTGCAAGTTACCCTTGGAGAAATACACTTGCTTGTCTGCTGCTACGGAAAACTTGCCCGCGATAGCGTTGGCAGGCACTTGTGCCTGCGCACTTGCAATGGCAACGATTGCCACTGCGAGAGAAAGTAGATTTCTTTTCATACAAATAATGATTATGACCTCCCCTACCCCCTGACGAAGGTGTTCTATGATGCCCACAGGGCATCAATCGGAAATCCGCAATAAGGCGGTATTTCCTTCACCTTCAAAGGAGGGGATACAGAGAAGGTACGTTGATTAATTAATTATTTATGTTATACTTGTTGCTCATTGTTCATTCTATAGAGCCCCCTCCTTTGCGGGGTCCCCACAAGCCCGAACAGGGCGAAGTGGGGTGCTCTTGAGGGGGTTGGGGGAGTCGTTGGTCAGTTCCTGTCCCGTTATGGTATATACCTTTCCTCCTCTTTCTATCAGCACTTGTCCGTTGCGCAGCACCTTGCGCACCTCGGTGGCGGGGGACAGGGTGGTGTTGTCCACTGCCATATGTTCGTCCTCGGCGAACTCTGCCGTCAGCGTCATATCGTACGCCATAAACAGCAGGCGCGGATTGTCGGTGTTGCCGTCCGTCCAACGCACGAAACGGTGTTTGTCGCGGGGCAGTGCCGTGGCTTTAACGTATATACCGGTTCGGCAGGTTATCACATTTGCCGCCTCGCAGCCGTCGGCTTGCAGCGTGAGCGTGTAGCACGGCTCCGCCTCGGGCGTAGCGGTACATACAGGGCGCACCGAATGTCCCCTGTCGCGCGAGCAGGAAGCAAGAGCGGGCTGCGTAGCGTAGTATTCCATGCCCCACGCACTTGCGACGTCGTCTTCATTGAGCGAGGCGGACAGATAGGTAAACGCTTTCCCCGTCATAAAACTGTTTGTCCCGCTCCTGAAGCCCGCCAAGGGCAGGAAGATACTGTTGCCGTTGGTGGTGCTTGACACCTTGTAGCCGTCGGTGCCGTTCACCGTTTGCAGTTCCCATGTACATTTCTCGAGCAGTTCCGCGCACTCTTCGCGGGTGGGCATACGCCATGTGCCGCCCCAGCTGGCAGTGGCTGCATCGTCGTCCGCCTCCAACAGCACCTTGTTGTCGGGCTTGTGGTCGGGCGTCATCAGATTGGTGTACTTGGTGAAGTCTTCGTCGTTCCCGTCCGAATACTTGTAGTTTGTCCACTCGTAGCGCTCCTTGGGCTCCACCTCGCCCCACGCATAGTAGTTGCCGTACTCTTCGGGGTGTGTGGCTCCCACGTTGCACGACGCCCATAGCACGCTCAGTCCGAGGTCGATGGCTTGTATGTCGTTGGGACGCACGCCAATGCTGTCCCGGGTGCCGTTGTGGTCGCAATACTCATATATCCTGACCTCCCGTGCGTCTTGCAGGTCGGTCTCGGTAGGTACGTTCTGCACCAAACGGACGCTGTGCTTGATGTTCAAAGAACTGAGAAAAGCCATAGATGACTTGTCTCCGAATACCATATTGTAGGCAGCGGGCAAGTCTGCGGTAACATGGGTAGCCGACCAATAGTAGCCGTTGGTGGTCACGTTGGTTACATTGCCTTTCTCGTCGCACAATCCCGCAAAGGGCAGGAATACCACGCCGGCGGCTTGCAGACGCTTGAAGTCTTCCGGCAGGTACCTGTTCATAGCGTATTGCGCAGGGGTGTAGGTCTTCTGCGCCTCGGTCTCTGCCATGTTGCCGTCCGACAGATACTCCATAGTGAGGTCTTTCGGCAGCACTGCCCCGTCGGGAATAAGTACCCAGCCGAACATACCCGTGCCGTCTATCTCGGCGACAGTCCAGCGGTTGTGCCGGAAGAGATACTTCCATTCGTCTTGTGTAAGCGTGCGCCACTGATAGGGTTGGTTGCCGCCGTTGCTGATGGCGTTCATGCCCCAGTCCACAAAGGCGGTGTCTGTGTAGTCATTCGTCTTGGCGCACGGAATACCCCACGCGAGGTCTGTGTCCGTGGTGCTCCAGCCGAAGAGGTCCGTCTTGTCGGCTGCCACGGTGTTGCCCTCGGCGTCGGTGGTCGTGTTGGCAGTCCCGAGACAGTCGTATTGCTGTTCTGCAAACGACCAAATGCCGGACGATTGGGTGTATTGCAAGTTGCCTTGCGAGAAATAGACTTGCCGTGTCGGTGATACTGCGAAACGGCCGTTGATTGCCCCTGCAGGGACTTCCGCATACGACATTCCGCATGCGGCAAGTACAAGCAGTGTGAGTAATGACTTTTTCATAATAACAGTAGTGTTTGACAATTACAGTTACTTTGTTTCTATGCCCGTGAGGGTGTAGGTCTTGCCTCCCTTTTCGATTAGGATTTGTCCGTTGCGGATAATCTTG
>DLLA01000120.1 GCA_002479035.1 Bacteroidales bacterium UBA7574
ACCCCTCCAAAGGAGGGGCTCAATAGAGTGGGCAATACTTTCCTTCTCAGAAGAGGGGGGGGACTCGCAAGTCCACGGAACTTGTGGTAATTTCCATAGCAGGAATGGCTCAATAGAGCAAACAGACACCCTCGACCTCATCTTTGAAGAGGTCGGGGGGGGGGCTGTCTGCCTATTGTATGCCTACGGTCAGGGTATTACGTTGTTAGCACAATGAACCGAGTATCTACCGAGTATCAACCGTGTATCTACCGTATATCTACCGTGTATCTACCGTAAAAATACCGTAGTTGTCGGCGTGAGGACAGCGCGAGGTCGGCGTACAACACCGAGAGGCAGTGAGGTATAAAGTAGGGGTGTAAAGTTGGAAAAAGAGCATAACATTTGTAATTGTTGTGCTTTTTGTGTAACTTTGCAGCGAGAATAAGAGATGTATAACTATGGTTAACAAAGCGATTTCAGAAGGGACTACGGCACAACCCATAAGGCAGAATACATTGCCTATCGTAGATGAAACAGAGTATATGCCGTTAGAGGAAATGCATCAGCGTCTGGTGACAACCATCACTAACTTTTACATTTTGCATTCCGTATCGCTATATCAAAACAAACCGGCGAGCAGATAGTTTCCATAGAAGATGCACGGCATAGTTTACTATTCCACGATTAGTTGGCGGTGGTAATATGAAACGATATATCATACTTTGCATCATCACCATATTGTCATCTATCGGGCTGTATGCCACCCCTATCCGCGGCGTAGTGCTGGACGATAGCGGCACGCCTTTGGTGGGCGCGAATGTCTATTGGGCAGGCACCACCACGGGCGTGGCAACCGACACGGCGGGCATCTTCACCATTGACCCCGTACACGGCACACGCCTGCTGGTCAGCAGTTACCTCGGCTACCACAACGACACCACCGACATCGGCAACAGCCGCACCCTCACTATCGTTCTCGTCAGCGACCTCGTCTTGGACGAAGTCAGCATCACCGAGCGGCAGATGGCAGTACTGCGGTCGCGCGTGTCGCCCCTGAACGTGGAGACCCTCACGGGGCAGGAACTCACCAAAGCCGCGTGCTGCAACCTCTCGGAGAGTTTCGAGACCAGTGCCTCGGTGGACGTAGCGTACTCCGATGCCGCCACAGGAGCCAAACAGATACGTCTGCTCGGGCTCAGCGGCACCTACGTACAACTGCTCACAGAGAACACACCCAACGTCCGCGGACTGGCGCAGTCCTTCGGCTTGGAGTATATCCCCGGGCCATGGATGGAGTCCATACAGGTCAGCAAAGGCACCTCGTCCGTCATCAACGGCTACGAGGCCATCACGGGGCAAATCAATGTGGAGTACCTCAAGCCGCAGACCACCAACCCCGTTGCCGTCAACCTGATGCTCAACTCCGCCTTGCACGCCGAACTCAATGCCACGGGCGGTTGGGACATCAACGACCATGTCTCCACCGCCGTGCTGCTCCATGCGCAGGACGCCTCACTGGAGATGGACGACAACGGCGACGGCTTCCTCGATATGCCCAACAATCATAATCTCAACCTGCTCAACCGCTGGTTCATCCGCCGCGGCAACTACACGGGGCAGGTGCTGGTGCGTGCCCTCTACGACCAACGCCTTGGCGGACAGATGACACGTGCCATGCACGGACACACACCCGTGGACAACCCCTACCGCATCAACCTCCGCACACGACGCATCGACGGATTTATGAAGAACGGCTATGTCTTCGACCCCGCCCTCGACCGCTCTATCGGCATCATCGCCGCCGCCTCCTACCACAGTCAGGACAACCAATATGGCACACGCCTGTGGGACGCCAACCAGACCAACGCCTACCTCAATGCCATCTTCCAGACGCGCTTCGACGACAGCCCGCGCGACCCCTTCGGCTGGCACGACCACAAACTGTCCACCGGCATAAGCGTCAATTTCGACAAGTACGACGAGGTCTTGCAAGCCCCCCTCGCTCTGGCGTGGCTCAACACCCCCCAAGTGGCGCAGTACGACTTCAGCCGCACGGAGACCACCCCCGGCCTCTTCGCCGAATACACCTACACCTACCGCGAGATGCTCACCCTGCTTATGGGCATACGTGCCGACTACTCCACGCGCTACGGGCTGTTCTTCACGCCGCGTATGAATATCCGCTATGCACCGTTCTCGTGGTGGACGCTCCGCGCCTCCGCGGGTATGGGCTACCGCTCACCCAACGCCATTGCCGACAACGCCGCCTATCTGCCGAGCAACCGCGTGTATGGTATGGGCAACGAACACCTTGCGCAGGAACAGACTGTAAACGCAGGAGCCACCACCACCTTCTATATACCCATCGGCAAACGCGAGTTGCAACTCTCGGGCGAGTACTACCACACGCGCTTCCTTGACGGTGTCATCGCCGACATGGACGAGGATATGCACCGCGTCAACCTGTTCAATATCAGCGATGTAACGGAGGCGCAGTCTTTCGCGCACAACTGGCAGATAGAAGCCAATATGGAAATCCTCCGCGGCTGGACTATGACGGCGGCATTCCGCTACACCGATGTGCGTCAGACCACGTTCTCCGCCACTGACAACGCCTATATACTCCGCGACAAGTCTCTGCAAAACAAGTTCAAGGGTATCATCACCACGTCCTACCAAACGCCGCTCCACACGTGGCAGTTCGACTTCACCGCGCAGTTCAACGGCTACGGACGTATGCCCGACGGCTTTGTCATTCCCGATGGCAGCCGTCAGTACATCACGCGCCACGGCTACACCTACCACCGCTGGTACCCGCAACTGCTCGCCCAAATCACCAAGTACTGGCGCACCTGCTCGCTCTACCTCGGTGCCGAGAACATGACCAACTTCCGCCAAGACGCACCCATCGCGGGCGCACGAATGGCAGATAGTCACTACATCGACCCCTCCTCACCCGACTTCGATGCCTCCATGGTCTGGGGACCTATCCACGGCTGGAAAGTGTATATCGGCTTCCGCTGGGCACTCGACCGCCCCGAATAGGGTAGGAGGCTTAATCCTCTGTAGGGTCTCCCTATCATATCTTGGTATTGTCAAGGAAAATGAAAAATGGCAACTGATGTCTGAGGTTGAAGAAAAAGAATGAGACGGGCAAAATAGAATGGACAGTATAATTTCTGCTGAAAAATGTAATGTAGAGGTTGCAAAATTAAGAAAAAAGTTGTACCTTTGCAGCGCGGGAGTATGGCAGAACTATGGTAAAGACCGTGACAAAACAGATAAAGACAGGGTGATATGTTAGAGGCATTCAAGAGGACACACGACTATCTGGTGGAGCACGTGCACGTGCCCATACGGCGTATGCTGATGGATGAAATCGATTGGAACGACCGGTTGATAGCCATCAAAGGCGGTCGTGGTGCGGGCAAGACGGATTTTCTGCTGAATTACGTGAAGGAGACCCGCGAGAAAGACCCCGAACTGGCCAAACATATCCTGTATGTCAACCTGAACGACTTCTATTTTACCGAACATTCGATAGTGGAGTTTGCGGGTGAGTTCGTGCGGGAGGGCGGCAAGGTGCTGCTGATAGACCAGGCGTTCAAGTACCCCGATTGGTCGCGCGAGTTGGCAACGTGCTTCTATCAGTATCCGAAGTTGCGTATCGTGTTTGCGGCATCGCCCGTGATGCGACTGATTGAAGACAACCGCGATATAGGTGCGTCGGTGCATCTGTACAACCTGCGAGGTTTCTCGTTTAGGGAGTATCTGAACGTGACATTGGGGCTGAACCTGTGCGCGCATACGTTGGAGGACATACTGCAGAACCACGTAGAGATAGCCCAAGAGGTGTGCAAGCAGGTGCACCCCATTGAGCATTTCGGGAATTATCTGCACCATGGGTACTATCCACTGTTCTTGGAGCCGCACGACTTCTCGGAGTCGCTGCTGAAGATGATGAATATGGTGTTGGAGGTGGATGTGCTGCTGATAAAACAGATAGATGTGGGTTCGTTGAGCAAACTGCGCAAGTTGCTGTATATCATGCTGCAAGAGACGCCTTGTCCGCTGAATATCACCAACCTGTCGCAGGCGATAGACTGCTCGCGCAGCACGACGATGAACTACATCAAGTACCTGAAAGACGCGCGGCTGCTGAACCTTCTGTATCAGGAGGACAGGCAGTATCCGCTGAAGCCGCGGAAGGTGTATATGCAGAACACCAACCTGTGCTACGCCATCTCGACGCGCGAGCCTGATGCGAAGACGTTGGCAGAGACATTCTTCTACACATCCCTGCACGGCAACCACAAGATAAATGCCACGGACAGGAGTGCGATGTTCATCATCGACGGCAAGTACTATATGGACGCCTACGCGAGTGCGCCGGAGAAAAGCGGCATACGGCATTGCGCCATAGCGGATATAGAAACGGGCGAGGGCAAGAATATACCGATGTGGATGTTCGGGTTCCTGTATTAAAAGACCTCCCCCGCCCCCTCCAAAGGAGGGGAGAGGACAGAGATTAGAGGGTAGAGATTTGAGATTAGGTATTAGAAATATATAAGGTATTAGTAAAATGAAAGAAAAAAAGTTTATTACATGTGATGGTAACGCTGCTGCGG
>DLLA01000133.1:0-497 GCA_002479035.1 Bacteroidales bacterium UBA7574
TCCCGACATACTTGCTACGGCGGAGGCAATAGACACCATGGTGGAGTTCATGCTTGCTCACCGTGAGGTGGGGCAACTGATGCCGCATGTAGTGTATCCGACCGGCGAGACACAATACCTCTGTAAGTTGCTGCCCACTCCGCTTGACGTATTCGGACGGCGGTTCCTGCCCAAGCGTTGGATGGCGAAGCGCAATGCGCGCTTTGAACTGCGCGCATCGGGCTACGACAAGATGATGAACGTACCCTATCTGAGCGGGTGCTTCATGCTGCTCCGCACGCAAGCGGTACTGAAAGCGCGACTGTTCGACGAGCGGTTCTTCATGTATCCGGAGGACATTGATTTGACAAGGCGCATACACAGGGACTATCTCACTATTTATTTCCCGTACGTGACTATCGTCCACAACCACGCCCAAGCGTCGTATCACAGCCCGAAAATGCTGTGGATACATGTGGTGAATATGTGCCGCTATTTCAACAAGTGGGGGTGGTTCT
>DLLA01000133.1:553-11599 GCA_002479035.1 Bacteroidales bacterium UBA7574
TTCAACAAGTGGGGGTGGTTCTGCGACAAAGAGCGCAGAATGGTGAATAAAATTACTCTGCAAAGCATTTAGCCATACTCGGAATTTATAGGAGAGGGTATTGACATTCGCTCGGTATCCTCGTGGTATCCTTTCGACAAGGTCAGCATTATCCTTCGGTTATCCTTCGGTTATCATTCGGTTATCCTTCGAGGAAGACAGCGGAGGCAATTAAAAATGAAGAATTAAGAATGAAAAATAGTATGCTTTGCGTGGCAATTAACAAAAAGGGCGGTGCGGGGTGGATTTGGATTATTGGGGGATTTTTTGTAACTTTGCGGGCTATTTGCAGGACTATGCAGCCATGTGGTATGATATATGCAGTTTTGTGAGGTGATATATGCAATTTCGTGATGTGATAGGGCAAGAAGAGGTGAAGCAACAGTTGCGGCTGTCGGTTCAGGAGGGGCGTGTGCCTCATGCGCAGTTGTTTACAGGTCCGTCGGGCGTGGGGAAGTTGCCATTGGCATTGGCATACGCGCAGTATATAGCATGCCCGAACAGGACGGCAGAGGATTCGTGCGGCGTATGCCCTACCTGCCTGCAATACAAGCACTTGCAGCACCCTGACTTGCATTTTGCGTTTCCGATAGTGAAGGGTGATGCGGGGGACGTGTGTGACGACTTCATGGGCAAATGGCGTGAGCAGGTGCTGACGCAACCCTACTTTGACTTGGAGGACTGGTACCGCCGTCTCGGCGTGGAGACCAAGCAGGGGGTGATATACGAGAAAGAGAGCAGCGAGATAATGCGCAAGTTGTCGCTCAAGAGTTTCGGCGACGGGTATAAGGTGATGGTGATATGGCTGCCTGAGAAGATGAATATCGCGTGCGCGAACAAGTTGCTGAAACTGCTGGAAGAACCGCCCGAGAAGACGCTATTTCTGTTGGTAAGCGAGCAGCCCGAACTGCTGCTGAGCACGATTGTGAGCCGCACCCAAGAGGTGCGCGTACCCCGACTGAGCGAGGCGACTATCGCTGCGGGGCTGGGCGAGATGAGCGACCAACAGCGTGCAGACATCGCCCATATAGCCAACGGCAGTTACCTTGCGGCGATGAAGATAGCCGACCAAGACGAGGAGAACCAGCGGTACTTCAACGACTTTGTGGCGTTGATGCGCAATGCATGGTTAGTGGGGCAGCGGAAGGATTACAGTGCCCTGCTGCAACTGCGCAAATGGAGTACGGATATGGCGGACGCGAAAGTGGGTCGTGAGAAACAGAAAGCCTTCTTGCAATACGCGCAAAGGCAGATAAGGGAGAACTACATCTACAATTTCCACAAGGCGGAGATGAACTACCAGACAGAGGCGGAAAGGACGTTCTCGTCGAAGTTTGCGCCGTTTATTCATGCGGGCAACGTGGAGAAAATCATGGACGAACTGGCGCGGGCAGAAATGCAAATAGGGCAGAACGGGAATGCGAAAATCATTTTTTTCGACCTGTGTCTGCAAATGATAGTGTGTATTAAAAAGTAAACAAGAGATATGACTAATGATTTTGTGATAGATAACGGCTCCTGCCAAATCAACGAAAAGGCTTGCAAGCACAATTCGCGGCACATGCTGCCCGTGATGGATTGGCTCGGCGACCTTCCCAAGGAGGAGAGCGACGTGGATTTGGTGGAGGTGCAATTCAAGAACACGCGCAAGGCATACTACCGCAATCCCGACCGTCTGCCCGTGGAGAAAGGGACGATGGTGGTGACGGAAGCGAGCCCGGGTACAGATTTGGGTGAGGTGACCTTGACGGGGCGGTTGGTGGCACGGCAGATGCTGAAGAACCACCTGAACAGCGAGCGTTGCGAGTTGCGCAGGCTGCTGCGTCTTGCCACCGAACAGGACCTGCAACGTGCTGCAGACGCGCACACCAAAGAGCAGGCGACAATGATTCAGGCACGGCAGTTGGCCAAGTCGCTGGGGTTGGAGATGAAGATTGGCGACGTGGAGTACCAAGGCGACGGCAGCAAAGCGATATTCTACTATATCGCTGAGGGGCGCGTGGACTTCCGACAGTTGATAAAGGTGTATGCCGAGACTTTCCGTGTGCGCATCGAGATGAAGCAGATTGGTGCACGTCAGGAGGCAGGACGAATAGGCGGTACGGGTCCTTGCGGGCGGGAGCTGTGCTGCTCGACATGGATGACCCAGTTCACATCGGTGGGCACAGGGGCTGCACGGTTGCAGAATATGTCGCTGAACCCGCAGAAGTTGGCAGGGCAATGCGCGAAGTTGAAGTGCTGCCTGAACTACGAAGTGCCTGTATATGAGGAGGCTGCGAAGAATATGCCGCCCCGCAAACTGCCGTTGGAGACGCAAGATGCCACCTACTATCAGTTCTCGACCGACCCGCTGAAGGGTGAGGTGACTTACTCGACCGATGCGCGCAGACCTGTGAACCTGCGTGTGCTGACACCCGAAGAGGCGAAAGAAATCATCGAGATGAACCGTCGGGGCGAGAAGCCTGCCACCTTGGGCGGCAAGCAGACTACAGCCATCGAGATGGAGGTGGGGTATCAGAATGTGGTCGGGCAGGACGACTTGACGCGCTTTGACAAGAAGAAACGTCGTCCGAATGGCAATAATAACGGCAGGCGAGACAACCGCAACGGCAATAATCGCGGTAACCAACAGGGTGCTAACCGCCCTAACCGCGATAACAGGCAGAACCGCCCCAACAAACCACAGCCCAAGCAGCAGTAATATGAACCCGACCCTACGCATATACCGTTTGTCAGGTATTGCCTTGATGACGATGCTGTTAGCGGCGTGCCAGCCCCGCGTGGTGTATAGCGAGTTTCACGAAATGCCCTTGTCCGGCTGGCACGAGGACTCGGTATTGCAATACGCAGCCGACATTACAGACAGCCTTGCCATGTACGATATTCTGTTTACGGTACGCCACAATGCGCAGTACCCTTATCAAAATCTGTGGCTCTTTGTGGGCGAGGAGATGGCAGACGGCACTATGCGTTATGACACGGTGGAGTGCTATCTTGCCGATGACCGAGGCAGGTGGTTGGGCTCGGGTATGCGGACGTATGAACTGCCGATGCTGTATGAAACGGGATACCATTTTGTGCGTGGCGGAAAGCATATATTCACCCTTCAGCAGGGTATGCGTGAGGAATGTTTGCGGGGTATTACCGATGTGGGATTGCAAATAGTAGAGAGTCATGGGGAAGAATAAACTGCGCAAGTTTGCCGAGATGGAGACGTTCAGCAATGTCTTCCAATGCGGTGCCTGCGAGGTGCTGGCGGACAGTCCTGTCAAAGCATTGGCGGGGCATTGGCGTGAACGGTATTTCCACAACGACAACCCGATAGTGCTGGAATTAGGCTGCGGACGCGGTGAATATACGGTGGGACTGGCGGCAGCCTTTCCCGAAAAGAATTACATCGGCATAGACATCAAAGGTGCACGGATGTGGGCGGGTGCCAAGCAAGCCGAGCAGGCTGGTATGCATAACGTGGCGTTTCTGAGGACGAACATTGAGATGCTTTGCGAGTTCTTTGCCACGGATGAGGTGGACGAGATATGGATTACCTTCCCCGACCCGCAGATGAAGAAAGCCACCAAGCGCCTGACTTCCACGTACTTCATGGCGCGCTATGCCCGACTACTCCGGCAGGGTGGGCGGATACACCTCAAAACCGACAGCCCTTTCCTATATACGTACACGCGCGCGATGATAAAGGAGAACCGCTTGCCGCTCTTGGCTGATACGCAGGATCTTTATGGTGCAACAGGGGATGCCGATGTGCTGACCACAGCCCGTATGCTGCAGACGCACTACGAGCACCAGTGGTTAGACCGCGGTTTGACTATCAAATACTTGTGCTGGCAACTGCCGCCCCATGACGCACAGGGCAACATGGAGCAGGCTTTAATAGAGTCCGACATAGAGATAGAGAAAGATACCTATCGCTCCTATGGGCGAAACTATGTGTCTGCCACCTGATACCAAACAATATCATCCAACGATAGAAATGAAAGATAAACTGCCATACTATTACAACCTGCCGCGCAATGTGGTGATGGTGGTGTTGAGCACGGCGGTGTTTGCTGAGTTGTTTATCCTGATTTTCAAGCCTTTCGAGTCCCGCACATGGGCAGACAGCGATATGCAGTACATCCGCTGGGTGACGGTAGTGGTTTTCGTAGCGATGAGTGTCATCTCTGTCAGCCGCACGGTGATGTACTACTATGCCCAGAAACGCGACATCAGTTACATTGCCTATGCCGCGTGGATACTCTGCGAACTCAGTATGATGGCACTTATCTATTCAGTCTTCCCATTTGTCATTTTGCCCGAATATGCCGAGGCGCACGGACTGACTTTCTTCACGATGTTCAAGGAGGCGATGTTGGATACCGCCTTTATCCTGCTCATTCCATATACTATTGTCTATCTGGTGATTAACCTGCAGGAGAAGAACCGCGAGATACAAAAACTGACCCAAAACACACGCTCTGAGATGCAACCCAATATGTTCAATTTCTATGACGACAAGGGCGACCTCAAACTCTCCGTAAAGCCCGAAATGGTCTTCTATATTGAGGCGGCGGACAACTACGTGGAGGTGCACTATATGAGCAATGGCAAGAAGCAAACCGCCCTTATCCGCAACAGCCTCAAGAACATCGCGTGGAGTTTTGGCGACAAAGACCTGATGCGTTGTCACCGCTCCTACATTGCCAACCTCAACAAGGTGCAACTCTTGCGTCGCGTGGATGGCGAACTGATGTTGGATTTCGGCGAAGAAGCCATCCCAAACGTACCTGTATCGCGGGGCTATGCAAAGCAAGTAATGGAAAGATTTTCAAATAATTAATGATATGCAAGTTATCAATCTATCCGACAAACCGTCGTTGCTGAATCAGTATATCAAAGAGATTCGGTCGACCACTATTCAGAAAGACAGTATGCGTTTCCGCCGCAACATTGAGCGTATCGGCGAAATCATGGCAGTGGAAATAAGCAGAGTGCTCACCTACAAAGATGAGAATGTGAAGACTCCTCTCGGCACAGCCACCGTGCAAGTGGTGCGTGACCCGATTGTATTAGGTACCATATTGCGTGCAGGATTGCCGTTTCATCAGGGATTTCTCAATATGTTTGACAATGCGGAGAATGCCTTTTTGAGTGCCTATCGCCGTGCAGTAGTGGGCAGAAACGGGCAAGAGAAGTTGGAGATTGTATCCGAGTATTTGGCAGCCCCGCGTCTGGACGGCAAGACACTCTTGCTTGTTGACCCGATGTTGGCAACGGGTATGTCGATGGAAGTGGCATACAAAGCACTGCTTAGTCATGGCAAGCCAAAACATGTGCATTTGGCATGTACCATCGGTACTAGACAGGCTATTGAGTACCTGCAGCAGAATATGCCGGAAGACACTACACTTTGGTGTGCCGCCATTGACCACGAACTCAACGAGAAGAAGTATATTGTCCCCGGTTTGGGTGATGCAGGCGATCTGTGCTTCGGCATAAAACTCTGATATTACTTTGTCTCGTGTGTTTCGATATTGGGAGAGCGTAGTGGTGGCAGTGGTCATCCTCTATGGCAGTCTTATCCGTGAGCCGCATTTCCACCTGCCGCCAATAAGCGGTGCGGATAAATGGGTACACCTGCTGATGTATCTCGGCTTGGGTGCAACACTGTTTTGGGACCTTGTCCGCGACAAACAATCGGGCTGGCGATTGTGGTTGACAGCCATAGTAGCCCCTATAGTTTTTGGCGGTATCATTGAAATACTACAGGAGAAATTCTTCTACCCCCGGACAGGCGACTGGTGGGATTGGTTGGCAGATATAACAGGAGCAATTATCGGTTGTGGTGTAGCCTATATGGTAAGCAGATGGTGGTATGGACGAAGAACTGAGAAATAAGATTGCGCTTATTTGGGCAAACCAAACGCGCCCCCGGCGGGCACGTGAGGCATTGGAACACTATGCTACTGCCACAGAAGCCATTGCGCATCACCCTGACCTCATCACGCACGAGGCCCTGCACCATGCAGACGATGAGATGGAATTCATCGCCCGCCATCAAGTGCAGACTTTCTACTACAAAGATGCAGATTATCCCTACCGTCTTGCGCAATGTGTGGATGCGCCACTATTGCTCTATGCCAAGGGGAATATCAATATCAACCCCAAGCATGTAGTCAGCATTGTAGGCACGCGTATGCCCACCGAGCGGGGCAAAGATTGGTGCCGCGATCTCGTTTGCGACTTGGCACAGTTGGTGCCTGATGTTGCCATTGTGAGCGGACTTGCGTACGGTATTGATGTAGCAGCACATCGTGCTGCGTTGGAAGCAGGGCTGCCTACGCTGATTATTCCCGCTCACGGATTAGATCGCATCTATCCTGTCGCTCATCGCAGCGTTGCTGTTCAAGCCCTTGAAAATGGAGGAATCATTACGGAATACACCAGCGGAACGGAGCCTGAGCGATACAATTTTGTGGCGCGAAACCGCATCATAGCCGGTATGGCAGATGCGGTGGTGGTTGTAGAATCCAAAGTAAAGGGAGGCTCTCTCATTACCGCACAGATGGCACAAGACTATGACCGCGAGGTCTTTGCTTTTCCAGGACGTGCCGACGACTTGACATCTGCCGGTTGTAACGGACTGATTAAGAAACAGCAAGCGCAACTCATCGAAAACGCCGATGATCTTGTTACTGCTATGCAATGGCAAGTACAGACACACCCTGTGCAAACCTCGCTGGTCGAGTTTACCTGTGACCTTAACGAGAATCAACGCGCTATTATGGAATTGTTGCGTACTGCCGAGGATGGTCTGCATATCAACCAGATAGTGGTGGAAATGCAGATGTCCTACAATGACATATCCTCCGAACTGATTATGATGGAACTACACGACCTTGTCAAATCGCTACCTGGAGGAATGTGGCGAGCATTGCGGTAATTATTTTCTTTGACCCATAGACCTGATTTTTACCTGCTTTATTTGTTCACTTTTCAGCGTCCGGAATGTGCAGGAATGTCCAATACGAATAACAAGATTGAGGGCATTTTTACGGATTTGAAAAAGTCGTTGAACAATCATATGGGAATGTCTTAGCAGAACAGGAAACGATTTATAAGCGGCTTTTTCTTGCAGCGGTTGAACTGATTTCCCTTCTTTTTCACCCTCAACGGATGGTGTTTTTAGACTGTTACGCGGCTCCCCAAGCCGCATACTACGCAATCCCCAACAGAGAGATTTTTAGGGGCATTTCATACCGCCATTTTGCCAGCCTGCAAAATGACCCATAGAGACATACTACCCACTTTTCAGCCTGCAGAATGACCTATACGCCTAAAATTCTATACATTATGACTTATGGATACATCCGCGTGTCAACCGACAGGCAAACCGTAGAAAATCAACGCTTTGAAATCAACAACTTCTGCAGTCGTGAACAGATACAGGTAGACGGCTGGATAGAAGAGACTATTAGCGGCACCAAAGCCTACAACAAACGTGCACTCGGCAAATTGCTGAAACGTGTGGAGAAGGGCGACCTGATAGTATGTGCTGAACTATCCCGCCTTGGGCGGAATCTGTTTATGATTATGGAAATACTCAATATCTGCATGACCAAAGAATGTCGCGTGTGGACTATCAAAGACAACTACCGTCTTGGTGATGACATACAGAGCAAAGTGCTGGCATTTGCTTTCGGCTTGTCGGCAGAGATTGAACGCAACTTGATAAGTCAGCGAACTAAAGAGGCTTTGGCAAGAAAAAAGAAAGAAGGTGCGGTATTAGGACGCCCGAAAGGAAAGAAAACCGCTCCCGAAAAACACCCGTTATATCACAAAAAGCATTTGGTCGTGGCATTATTGAAAAAGCGTGTATCACGGCGCAAAATAGCACAAATCTGTGAAGTGGATAGGAGTACTGTCGCTAAGTTTATACGTGATTTTATTGAGGTGTCAATTTAATCCGATGTCATCGGCTACCCTAATACGTCCGTTTTTGAGACACCACTTTGTGCTTGTATTCAAACAACGGTGCAAAGGTACATCTTTTTCTTAATACACACAAGTATTTTCCATAAGAAAGTACTATTTTTTGACATTCCACCATAATTATTCGTGCACATCAGGCACCAGAGTATTAAAAACAACATATCCCGCAGGACATTCAACAAAGCATCAATAGACAACATTCTTTGTGTATCAAAAACGGACATTTTTGATAGGCTAAGCAAAAATAATGAATTGAATTAGGAAGAGTATGTTTTGCCCTGAATGTGGTACCAAGTTAGACCATGACGCACATTTTTGCCCTCAATGTGGTACAAAGGTGATGTTTGAGGAAACCTCCATAACATCAGAATGTACTACAGAGCGCGCGAATGCGGATATGCTACGTGCTCAGATGGCGGGTAACATGTGTACTGCAGATGCTGCTCATACAGAATGTAAGATAGTGATACGTGGATTTATTCTGACCAATCTGCGTACGTTGTCGAAGCGGTTGGGGGTAGAAACAGGCGACTTATGTGGTCTTCTAAACGGTTACATATCCGGTATGCGCAATTTGGGCGTGCAATATACATTATTGGATGCCGGAGATTACACATACAAGACCCGCAGTTTGCTTGGCGGACATAAACACGTGAGTTTGAATCAGAATAATGCATGGTATGAATACGCTGACATATTAAAAGATGCGCACGATGCCGAAGTCAAAAGCCGGTTACCGGAATCAGACTACTTGTTTATCATCGGTGGTGATAAGGATGTGCCGATGGCATGTGTACCTAATGTTTTCGGAAATGCAGATAAGGATGTGGACACCGACTTGCTGTATGCCTATCCGTATGGGAAAGAAATGGAGGAGAAGTTGCTGACGTTGGAGTTGTTCTCCTATGATGCGATGTTCTACATTGGCCGTTTGCCGGTAGCAGATGATGGCACCGCTGACGATATTGTCCGTTATTTGTCTCGCATATTGAAAAACGGTGCTGCCGTACCTGTGGACAGGGCTTATACACAAAGTGACCCTGCGTGGTATCAAATGACTATGGCCATTACAGAAGATTTGGCACAATGTGGCTTATATCCGTCCGTGTCTGCCAATCTGCCTCGTGGCATAATAGCGGATGGACGCGTATTTTTAACGCCGGAGGTCCGTGCAGACGAGCAAACAGGCTATTCTAATATAGCAGTCTTTGACAAGGATGCCAATTACTATTTCTTCAATATGCATGGTAGCAACGCACTTAGGAGCGCAGCATTTTATGGTGAAAATCCGGGCATTGATTTCCCTGCTGGTGTAACACCTGCTCATATTGCAGCATCACGCTGTCCTAATATATTTTTTACGCAAGCATGCTATGGCGGCCGTTTTATCGGCTATCCGAAACAACTGAGTATGCTACATACTGCATTAAATAGCAATACGTTGGCTTATGTGGGGTCTTCCCGTGTGGCGTATGGTGGCGGAATACCGAAAGATATCGGAGCATCAGACATCTTAGGACTGGCTTTTAACCGAAATATGTTGAGCGGAAGTACTACCGGTGCTGCGTTTTTTGCTGCCCGAGTACAGACCTTCTTGCATAGTCGGGGAGGTATGCCTACCGACTCTTTGACCGTGATAGAATTTAATCTGTATGGTGATCCTGTTGTACATATAGGCGGATACGAACGGAATAGTGAAACAGATAAACATGCCGTATTGGCAAAAGGAGAAAAAGTGGGTATTGTACGTCATGAGACGTTATATGACAAATCAGCGGACGCACCCCAAAGTCTGTTATCACGAGTGCGCCAAGCAGTAGATAAAAATATCTTGGACATATCAGCAGTAATCACCAAACAACTATACGAACAATATGGGGTTTCTGCTCGTGAGCCGTCAATCATCGAGCGATGCACGTTTGCTGACGGGCACAAAGAATTGGCATTTACGTACTCCAAGCATACACCCTGCACATGCGGGATAGTAAATGAGGTGAATGTATCTGCTATGGAAAACGGAGAAGTGAGATATGTGACAATGACTAAATAATAATAGCTACAAAATACATCAACCTATGGATTGCCCTACATGTGGAAAGCCTCTGAAAGAAGGAGCCAAATTTTGCATATATTGTGGTACAAAAGTAGCACAAGACTTGCCTGCTGCGACAACTGCCGTAAAGCCGGAGGAGGAGAGTGACCACCTCAAAGAACAGCAAATAGGAGATTTGGCTCAAACTGCCAATCGCCGTATATATTGGGATATACAGCAGGGGCAGGTGGCACGTGTAATCAAGTCGCAAGACCTGACGCAGTTCAAAGATGTACGTGGTGTCATTATCTCGGAAGGCACAACTGCTTATGTGCGCGTGAACGGAAAAACTGTTTTGACATTGAATGGCGGTACCTACGACTTCAAACAGGCAAAATCCGATAAGGACGATGCCCCGTTAAAGCGTGCATGGAACATTGTCAGAGGTCTGTTTGGCAAAAAGGAACTGACCGAAGCAGAAGAGAAGTCTCTGCTAAAACACATACAGGAAGGTTCATCATTCACCATTATCATATTGGTGGACAAGGCATTCCCATTGCTTATCGGTGCCAAGCAGACCACATTGGACGACTACAAGACATTCCGACCTATGTCGTTGAAGACCAAGTATCTGACAGTACAAGTGGGGGTGAATGCATATTTCCAAATCGCGGACAAAGAACATTTTATACAACATTGGCTAATAGACCGCACCGAATTGACAACCACTCAGATTGTGGATGAGCTAAGCGACACAGTCCGTGCGTATCTGCAAAGTTGTATGGAAGACGCAGAGTGGGAGGGAAATACAGTGCCTGACGACTTGCGCAGGAAACTGAAAGAAGAACTCAATACAGATGCTGTAAACAAGTATTTTGGTCTCACCATTGCCCGTATTGTTGAAATATCGGCAGAAAGTAAAGACTTGGAGCGTTTCCGCCAATTAAGTAGCGAAATGTACTTGAGTGAGCAGGAGATGGACTACCTGC
>DLLA01000147.1:0-2199 GCA_002479035.1 Bacteroidales bacterium UBA7574
TATTGAGCAGACGCTCGTAGTACAGCACGGAAATCTGCCTGTCCAACTGCCGCGAAGACCAAGCCTGCTCCGCCGCCTCGTTCATATACCATAGGCGTGCTTGCTCGTCTTTTACTTTGATTAGCAGGCGATAATGCGACCATGTCAATTCGCCACGCAGTGTGTGACCTTTTGGAAATAGCAAATAGAACTGCCGCATATTTTTGAGGTTCGTTATGGTGAATCCTTTTCCGAATTCCTCTGTCAGTTTGGTGGAAAGTTCCTCCAAAACAGCCTTCCCGTACTTGGCACGTGCGTTGCCGTTCTGCTCGTCTTCTACGATTAGTTTTCCGATGTTCCAATAAGCAGTAACCATCGCAAAATTCACAGCCTTGTACGCAGTGTGCCGCGCAGATAGCAGTATCTCACGAATGTTTGTGAGGAGTTGATTATGTTGTTTTATGATTTCGTCCATTTCCTTGACTAAGTGGCTATAAATCTTCTTTGTAGGTTATTTTGCGGTTGGCGGGGTCGCCGGGGACGATGTGGATGGGGACGGCGGGCAGGTAGCGGTGGACAATGCCGCAGTCGTCAGTGGCTTGCAGGTGCGAATCCTGTAGGGCATAGCGGTAGGCTGCGGCTATGGTCTCCAAGCGGAACGCCTGCGGGGTCTGGGCACACATCAGGGTTGCCCGCGGCGGAATGGCTTGAACTACTTTGTCTGTATCCATTTCCGAAACGAAATACATCGTATCGGTAGCAGGGATGGCGACCGTTACCGCCTCGTGGGTCTCCAATGCCTTGCAGACATCTTCAATGATACGTGTGCTTACAAACGGGCGTGCGGCATCGTGAAGAAGGATATTTGTTATAGGCTTATCATCAATTGGTTGGAGGACAGGTGTTCCTATTCTTTGTTCTTTATTCTTTGTTCTTTGTTCTTTGTCCTGTATTCTTCGTTCTATCTCCCGAATAGCATTGACGCTTGATTCCCAACGCTCTTTGCCGCCCGCAATGATAAACGACACTTTCTGCCAGCCGTTGCCGAGCAGCATTTCTTCTGCGCACGCAATATAGTCGGGGTGCATGACAATACCAATCTTGTCAATGCACGGTGCCTGCTCAAACGCCCCGACCGAGTGTTCCAGTATGCTCCGCCCGTCCGCCAACGGCAGCAACTGCTTGGGCAGTCCGCCCCCTACGCGGCTGCCTGTTCCCCCTGCTAATATGACAGCGATGTTGGTCATTTGATTACTTTCCAATATCCGCCTTTGTCAGCTCCTACACGTTGCAGTTGCCCCAAGGCTTTTAGTTTCGCAATTTGTTTATCAACAGCACGGGTACTGATGCCTATTTCTTGGGCTAATAGGGCAGTAGTGATAGTCGGATGCTCCGTCATTATTCGCAGTATTTTCTCCGAACTTTTCTCTGTACCTGTTAACTGTTTCTCCGAACTTTTCTCCGAACCCCAAGACGATGCTACTTGTTTCCAGTCTATGTGTTGATAGCGTTTTTTGAGCGGGTGTTGTTCGCCCAATAGCACATTGCGGAAAAACAACTCCAAGAACTCGGTAGTTTCCTCTATTCCTTTCACGTAATTTTGGTAGTTGGCGCGTACCAAGGCATTGCGGAAATACTTGGCATTGTCCGCAAACGGCTCATTGGTAACACGATAGCCCAATTTGCGCAGGTATTTGATGGCGAATACCGCTGTTGTCCGCGTGTTGCCTTCCCTAAACGGATGTATCTGCCATATCCCGCTGATAAACTTCGAGAAATGGGCTATCATATCTTCTTTGGACAGACGGGCGTACGAGAATTGCTTTTCCTGCCCGAAGTCGTATGCCAAGGTTGCCAAGATAGAGTCGCACGAGGCGTATAGCACAGTATCGCCATTGAGCACCCATTCTTTTTTGGTGATATTCACGTCGCGGTATCTTCCCGCATGGGGCAATACTCCGGTGAAAAGGCGTCTGTGGATATTGGTTAATTCTGCAGGCGAGAAAGTGAACGTGCGTTCCGAAAGCACTTGCGTGATATGCAGAGCCACTTTGTCCGCTTCCTCGGTATCGGCATTCAGTTCGGAAGCCGGCAGGGTTTCATAGTACGAATTGACCAACCGCTTTGCCTCCTCATAATCCACTTTGCCCTCAATATGTTTGCGGGCGGTTTCCACCAAGTATTGCGACGGCTTGAGCCCGTCCACATCCTGCAGACCGA
>DLLA01000147.1:2261-4629 GCA_002479035.1 Bacteroidales bacterium UBA7574
GGTTCGCCTTGCTGTATGTAGTAGTCAAATTCGGTCATTTATTTCTCATTCAGGCGGTTTATGCGTTCTTGTATCAGTGCCCAATAGGCGTCTTGCAGGTCAGCGGGCAGAAAAGAACTGCGGATGGTGCTTTCCCACGTGGGGTAAATCCTGAGGAACTTGCGGAAGATGTTGCTCACTACTTTTTCGTTCATTCCGCTGCCGAGCATGGCTTTCTCAAGGTCCGTGCGGGTCAGTTTGCGTTTCTTGCCGTTGAGGGTCAAGGCTAACTCTTCGTTGTCTTTCGGATTGACAATCGCTACGTTCAGCAGGTCATAAGCAGGGGCGAGAACATATCCTGTATTCGTCGGGCGGTACAAGGAAAAGTTTTTCAGGTGCATATCATTATTGCCTGTCAGCCAGCAGAATAGCAGCAGTTCATAGTAACGCATCAAGTCCAAAACAGGGGTGGAGGAGTAACGTGCTATCACTTTTGCCACTTGCTCATAAGAACTCCTGTACTTGTATTCCGTCGGGCGTTCCGACAACTGGCACATATCTTCCATTGCCACTTTCTTACTATCGGGCAAACGGTCAATCCTGCGGGTGATATAGCCCGGTTCTCCGTCTGCCAGCCGGATCAAAGAGTGGGGGACGACGTCAATCTTGCTCTGTTCCGCCAAATGCATCGTCAAATCTTCCACCTCGGGCAAATGCGGATAGTATTCCGTTTGGGGCTTAAAGATATATCCTCCCCATAGACCGACAATCGTCAGCCGTTTGCTGCCTTCGTAGTCTTGCAGGTGGAGCGAAATCTTGGGTTGCACGCCCGTGAGCGTGGTTTGGGTAGCGATTACTTCTCTTGCCAACGCATCCATATCCGCTCGCGTGTATGACAAGGCAGGCACTTCCTGCGTGCCGAAGAAACGGCGCACACAAGCGGGGTGAAAGTCTTTCTCCCCCCTTTGAAGTTCCTTATAGCAATACAAACAGCGGCACATACTCATTGGGTTACATCTATCACGCTTACCGCCCCGATACAATCTTTGCAGCAGAGCAACAGCAGCCCCATTCTGTCCAATATACTCACATCGGTATTCCTCAGTGCTACATCCAACAGCCATCCCTCGGGTATCAGCCCGTCGAAGAACGGAAACAGGGTGGTACTCTCGTATGGCGTCTGCGTGAGGGGTAGCGTCAAACTGACAGGCAAGGCACCTGCCTGCTGCAAGTATCGTTCGTCGTATGCGAAACGATACCCCGCATCCGTCTCTTCCAGCGTTCCCGTCAAGGAATCTTGATAGTATATCTCAGCCCTGCGCATTCTCTTTTTGTTGCGGAACTAACTCGTAATTAAACAAATCCAACACTTGGTTCACCTTATCCATACGCAGCGATACTTTCCCCTGCTCCATTTCGCGTACAAAGAACAGGCTTACGCCCGATTTGTATGCCAAATCCTCTTGCGTCATTCCGTATTGTTTGCGTAGAGCCTTTACGCACTCTGCTAATTTGGTTCTCATTGCCGTCCTATTATATGTGTTCGCATATAATCTTACAAATAATGTGCCATTTTATATTAGATTTCATATAATTCTGCGTATTATGGCACGATTTATATGCTATCTCATATAGTTTCTGCCAATATTATCTCGCAAATTTCTCGGATGGCACCATCACCGCCTTTATGTGTAAGAATGATAATACCTTGAATATCTTTTACTTGCTGCATAGCATTGGCGGGGCAAACAGCAGTACCTACGTGAGAAAGAAGGTCAAGGTCGTTGATGTCGTCGCCGACAAAGCAGACCTCGTCCAAGGTGATACCCAGCTCGGCGCAAATCTCCTGTGCGGCTTCCAACTTGGTTTGCCGTCCTGTTGTTACTTGGCTGCCCACGCCCATACGGAGGTATTCCATACCGAGTTTGCGGGCGCGACGGGCGACAATCTCGGTGGTCTCGCTGGTGAGTATGCCGCACGGAATACCCGCTTTGCGGAGCAGCACGATACCCATACCGTCGTACACGCAGAAGCGTTTCATCTCGTCGCCGTTGGCACTGTAGTACATACCTCCGTCGGTCATGCAACCGTCGATGTCAGTCAGGAATAGTTTTACCGGTTTCATACAAGCAATGCTATTACATCAGCCCGCAAAGATACAAAAAATATGCGATATATGCAACAGGAGATTTTCAAGTCATGGCAAGCGCACCCCATAATACCACAACAGAACTTTCATACAGACAAGAAGTGCTGTGCAAGCACCCAATATCCAAACAAGATTAACGCCGCAATATCATACTAATCACATACTAATCACATACTAACGACATACTAAAAACATAGTATTAATACATTTTTAGTTCAAGGTTTACACGAGGGGGATGCT
>DLLA01000061.1:0-634 GCA_002479035.1 Bacteroidales bacterium UBA7574
AGTTTGCCGTTGGTACCGATGAGCCGCTCGCCTTCGGGTACGGTGTAAACAAGATAGCCGAGACCGCCATTGTCGGCATCCAACAGGTACTTGTTGGCATATTCGTGGGCAGCGATAGTGGACGCGCCGTTGGTGTACTGCGACATATAGAGTGCCTCGTAGTACTTCTCGTAGTACATGGCGGGGTCGGTCATGACGGAATAGGTGGGCACGGCACGGCTGTTGCTGCCCCATTTGGCGTCCAAAGTGATTTGCGCGTCGCGCGATGAGCCGCGTTTGGTGGTGATGAGCACGACACCATTGGCACCGCGGGCACCATAGAGGGCGTTGCTGGCAGCGTCTTTGAGGACAGTGATGGACTCGATGTCGTTGTTGGAAAGGGTGGAAATCATGTCGTTGTCAGCGGGCACACCGTCGATGACATAGAGCGGTTCGTTGCTGGCGTACATACTGCCGACACCGCGGATACGGATTTTGGTCACCTCGCCGGGTTGCCCGTTGGCCGAGAAGCCCTGCACACCGGCTACCTGTCCTGCCAATGCGCTTGTGACATTGGTTGTCTGACGTTTGCTGATTTCGTCGCTCTTGACCACGGAAGCAGAGCCCGTGAACGACTTTTTAGTACTGGTTCCGA
>DLLA01000061.1:674-3723 GCA_002479035.1 Bacteroidales bacterium UBA7574
CTGGTTCCGAACGCGACGACCATGACTTCGTCCAACTCGGAGGCGTCTTCCTCCAACTGAACCACGATGCCGTCTTTGGCTTCGACCACTTGTGATTTCATTCCGATAAACGAAATCACCAACTTCGCTCCTTGAGCGACAGAAACTGAAAACTCACCGTCAATGCTTGTAATGGAACCCTGTGAGGTACCCTGCACTACGACGGAAGCCCCGATGACCGGTTCTCCCGACGAGGCACTGACGACTGTTCCCCGAATGGTTTGACTCTGTGCGCAAACCATGCTGATGCCGAAAAGGCATACAGCCAGTAGAAGTAACAATCTCTTCATACCTTAAAAATCAATTATTTACCATTTAGCGAGGCACTATTGCCGCGCTATGCTTCGTATATATTCCGCAACACTTCGCAGGAACTCAAACAGACTAATTATGTTGTATTATTATGCTGTACAACATAAAAACGGCACAAAAGTACTGCTTTCTTGCGAGACTACCAAACAATTCCACAAAAATCGCGAAATAAATTACATTTTTACTTGTTTTTGTGCTGTCTAATAGTCAAATATTATTAGAATAACGGCAATTAAGCATCAAATAGTATATGTAGTGTATTGATGGCTTATGTTCTTGTACGCTTCGAATTATTTATGTAATTTTGTGCCATAAAAACAGAGACCAATGAAACAACGTATTCTTATTATCGATGATGAGGACGACATCTGTATGATTCTGTCCTATAGCCTTCGCCAAGCGGGCTACGAGGTGTTCACAGCACATTCCGCCGAGGAAGCACTGCCTATCATCACTGCCCAATCCCCGCAACTGCTGCTATTAGACATCATGATGGACGGCATGTCGGGTACAGAACTGGTTGCCTATATGCGCAACCACAATATGCTCACCATGCCTGTCATCTTCCTCACCGCCTTGGGCGACGAGACAAGCGTACTGAAAGGGTTCTCTTTGGGGGCAGATGATTATATCTCGAAGCCCTTTCATATTCAGGAGGTTATTGCCCGTGTGGCAGCAGTGCTCAAGCGCACTTCTGCAGCGAAAGCCGACCCCGACCTGCTTACATTCGAGGGGGTGAGTCTAAATCTTCACGACCGCTCGCTCAGCGTGGACGGCACCCAAGTGCCTGTCACCCGTAAGGAATTTGAGTTGCTGTACTACCTTATCAGTCACGCGGGTAAGATATTCTCCCGTCAGGATTTGCTTGCCACCATCTGGGCAGACGGCGGCAGTTACGTTCTGGAGCGCACAGTTGATGTACATATCACCCATCTTCGCCGCAAATTGGGGCAATATGGCATGCATATTGTTACGAAGTCAGGGTACGGATATATGTGGAACAAACAATAAACAACACCCATGAAAGCAATCTATATTTGGATTATCATAGCCGTAGCGGTTATTCTTCTTCTCAGTGTCATCGCCTATCGCTATTGGATGCAGCGTCGTGTGATGCAGGCACGCGAACAGCAACGCCTGTCCCTTACGCAGAACATATCCCACGAACTCAAGACTCCGGTGACCAGTATTCGCGGAGCCCTTGAAACCATCCTTATGCACCCAGAGATGCCCGAAGAACAGCGTCACCAATTTCTGGAGCGCGCTTATCAACAGGCTGGGCGGCTCAGCAACTTAGTTGAAGATATATCCACAATCAACAAACTTGACACCCAAGCCGAACTCTATAACCGCTTGGAGATAGAACTCTTCGCAGTGGTAAAGAACGTGATTGAGGATGTCTCTATCCGTGCCGAGCAATTGGGTGCAACCATCACCTACCATGTGCCGCAGCACCTCATCATCTCGGGCAACTATACGCTGCTGTACTCCATCTTCCGCAACATCGTGGACAATGCTCTCACCTACGGCGGTCAGGGCACGCATGTGTCCGTGGACTGCACCAGTCAGGATATGGAGCATATCTACTTCTCAATCAAGGACAACGGTTCGGGTGTTCCTCCTGAGAGCCTGCCACACCTTTTCGAGCGTTTCTATCGTGTGGACAAAGGTCGTAGCCGTAATGCGGGCGGCACGGGTCTGGGGCTTTCCATAGTAAAGCACGCCGTACAGTTTCACGGCGGCACCATCACTGCTCTCAACCGTCCTGAAGGAGGGATGGAGTTCCGCTTCTCCCTCGCCCGCCGCGTCATAACCAATCCGCAGGCATGACGCTGTTTTTTCCTATTCGTTGAGCAGTATGGCGGTGTGGCAGGCTACAACCCCTGCCGTCTCTGTGCGCAGGCGTGAATTACCTAAACTGACAGGACGAAACCCCTCTGCCAGAGCGCGTTGTACCTCTTGCTCTGAGAAGTCGCCTTCCGGACCTATCAGCACCAATACATCACGATCACGGACAATTAGGTCTTTTAGCAGCCTTTTGTCTTCTTTGTAGCAATGGGCGATAAACTTATCCGTATCGGTATGCTTGTTATGGGCATATTCTCGCATAAATGTCTCATAGTCTGTCAACTCATGCAGCGTAGGCAGATAGGGTGTCAGCGATTGCTTTGCCGCAGACAGAATAATCTTTTCCAATCGGTCTGTGCGTAGTGTCTTACGCTCGGAAAAACGGCATAGCAAAGGTGTTATCTCGTCGATGCCTATCTCTGTGCACTTTTCTACCATCCATTCCAATCGTTCCACGTTTTTGGTGGGCGCAATGGCTATATGGAGGTGAAAAGGGTGCGACTTCTGTTGCCACTCTTGGCTTATAATCTCAAACTCACAATGTTTCGGGTGTGGGTTCGTGATGCGTGCCGTGTAGGTTGTTCCCCGCCCGTCGGTGAGCAAGATGGCATCACCACGGTCGTAACGCAACACTCGCACACAATGACCCGATTCCTCTTCAGGGAGACAATGCGAGGTATCTATATCAGGGGTATAAAAGAGGTACATAGACTTTATAACTCGCTTTCTTTCATACGTTCCGCGTTCTCTGCCACTTGGAGGGCATCGATGACACCTTGTATATCGCCGTCCATAAAGGCCTGCAGGTTATAGACCGTGTAGCCTATACGGTGGTCGGTGATACGCCCTT
>DLLA01000104.1 GCA_002479035.1 Bacteroidales bacterium UBA7574
ACAAGAAATGTCTATTAGTCCGCATTATCGGATATGGCTCCATTAAATGCCATTAACGGACCGTTAATGCATTATCGGGGATGACTCCATTAAATGCCATGCAGAACCATTAAAACGCTGATAAAATGAAAGGACCCCGAATGGGCGTTATCGGGGTTCTATTGAACGGACGGCTACGCCGTATTACCACCAATTAGCCACAAATTATATATCCCAAAAATTAGCACAACAGACGTTAAGGCGGTATTTCCTCCCCCCCTCAGAGAGGAGGCTTTATATTGACGACGCGAGCCGCGTCGTCCCCCACTCCCCGAATAGAAAAAGAGGCTGCCTACACTTGTCAGACAACCTCTTCAATTTCGAAGGAGTTTTACCTGTATATAAAAACTCTACCTGCTATTCATTGTTCTTGAGGATATTGAAACGCTTGGAATACATGAAGAACTTGCGGGCGAGGAAGTTCCAAGCAAAGACAATGACGGTCATTATCAGTTTGGAGACGAGGTAGTGTACACCCACTTTCTCGGTGAAGAACCATATACCTAATTCCAAGAATATCAGTCCGATGCCGCCGATAAGGAATACCATGGCTATCTCACCTGCACGTGACTTGGGTTCGCCACGGAAGACAAGGAACTTGGAAATGGCGTAGTTGGTGAGCGTGCCGAGGACGAAACCGATGACGGCGGCTATCAGATACGGAATACCGATGACGTACGATGCCAAGAAATAACTGCCGTAATCCACAGCGAATGCCCCGACTGCCACAAAGCAGTAGCGGAACCATTGAAGCCAGATATTGTCGGTGTCCTGACGGAAAAGGATGTCGACTCCCCCAACCCCCTCAGAGAGGGGGCTTGACAGAACAGGCGGAAGAATATGATATAGGCAGCAGGTGGTGAGTGCTAATTTGAGAGCCTGCAAGGGGAACCAGTTGCGTATGGTGATAGGACTGGCGAAAGCAGTACTGCCGCAATAGACAAACCCGATGAGCAGAATCATCCAAAAAGTGAGACGCTGTGCGCGGTTCATCGTCCAATGCTTCCAACGAATGAGCATAGCCAGCAGAGCACCTGTCATTACTATCCAAAAGAACATATCAAGGGCGGGCAATACGTGGCGGAGTCCCTTTTCGTAAAATGGGTGGACGGTGCGCGTCATGTCCGCGGGAGCGATGCCGTACCATTCGGGCACTTCGCGGTTGTCAGCAGGCACAGGAGTGTATTTGCCCACCATTTCCAAGTTGCGCGGGTAGAATACAAGCGGGATATTGTGGTTCAAGAAATAGCGGCAAAACTCCACAGGGTGATGCAAGATAAGCCATTTGCCATAGTCTGCGTACAAGCCGCCACCCAGACGCGCCCACGCTACGGGGTAGGATGTGCGCGTCTTCTGCATGTGGTAAAACATATACTGCTTAAGCGGGGATTGCTTATCCCACATAAATGCCGCACAAGCGATGGTGCCGGAGTCGGTCTTCTGGCAGATATAGTCGCGGAAATGCGTGCAGGTGATGTCGTGGAGCATGCGCATATCCTTGTCGGAGGGATGCTCGTCGGCATCGGTATCAATAAAGGGAATGACATGAATGGCATTGTTCGCCAACTGCCAACCATCGAAGCCCGTAGAGAACTGGCGGTGACGAATGGTGTCGCACATGTGGTTGCAGATATTCTGATAGAAGACCACGCAGATAAGTGCGGTACCGATGAGACTAATCCACCGGCAGGGTTTGTGCGGCACGAAACAGAGAAGCGGCAACAGAACCACCGCGAAGAACATGCCCGAATAGCGCGTGAAGAGGGCAACTGTGAACGCCACGAAATAGAGCAGCAGCGCGATATACGAGCCCTCGCGGAAGACAACCATCAGCATGGCTATCATCAGGATAACCATGCACCCGAAGAGTGCATCGGACATGATGGCATTGAGCATATAGAAAGCCACAGGGCTTGCCACGATTAGCACTGAAATCACCCATCTCAACCATGCGGGACGGATAGGATAGTAGCATTTGAGGGCAAGGACAAGCAATGTAGTACAGAGTGCATAGAGGAGTGTCTGCACGACGAACAGCGCGTGTATGGACGGCGACACGGCATGGATAACCCGCAACCACTCCGAGAAACCGAAAGGACGGAAGATGCAGAATTGGTCGTCAATGGCAGCACGGAGATAGGTGAAACTATCGAAATACGTAGCTGGATACGGATATGCCCAACGCAGGACGATGTACCCCACAAGGCATAAGAGAATGGGAACTATCCAATCCCATAGTTGTTCGCGCGAGAAACAGAAACGCCAAAACGACTGCTGCCAACGAGTGCGAAGGGATGGGCGAGGGGTGGATTTATTTGGTTTCATGGTATTCTTTTTCGGTGTTTACATTCCAGATATTGATTTTGTCGGTAACACCGTTGCGGATATTGCGGACGCACTCAATAGCGGTCATCATAGAGTGGTCCATATTGTTGTATCGGTGCTGTCCGTTGCGCCCGAGGCAGTAGAGGTTCGGAATAGTGTCGAGGAACGCCTTGACGGTGTCCAACTGATAATAAGAGCCATAGTAGGCAGGATAGGCTTTCTTGATGCGCACGTGGCAGGCATCAAGCACGTCCTCGCGGTTGATAATGTCTATCTTGACGAGTTCATCAATAGCCATTTGGATAAAGTCCTCTTTGGGCATATTCCAGAAGGTGTCGCCCTCGGTGCAGAAATACTCGAGACCTATCCACATCGTGTGTTCGTAGTCGTTGACGAGGTACGGCGACCAATTGTTGAACACCTGCAGACGCCCAATATGCACATCGCGCTCCTGAATGTAAATCCATGTATCGGGGACGCGGTGGTCGAAAGTAGGGATATGCGTTTGGTTCTTGATGCGCATCTGCTTGACACACAGACCGACGGTAATAAAATCGCGGTAGGGAAGACTGGAAGCGATGTCGGAAACGGGTTGCGGCACTTTGATACCACGGAGGGCGGGAACGAGGTCTTTGATGGGCATGGTGGAGAGGAAATAGTCGCAGGGGAAAGTCTGCTCCTGTCCGTCCGCCGTGCGGGCAACGACAGATACCACCCTCCCCTGCTCCACATTCACACCAATGACTTCGTGCTGCTTATGTATCTCGCCGCCGAGTTGGCGAATGTCATCCGCCACGGTCTCCCATAACTGCCCGGGACCGTATTTCGGGTAGATAAACTGCT
>DLLA01000106.1 GCA_002479035.1 Bacteroidales bacterium UBA7574
ATTGTAGCGTTAATCTTATTTGGATATTGAGTTCCTGGCATATGGGCATGCCTATAGTCCTATAAGAATAATAGAACAAAAAGAGACCGCCCGACGCGAAGTCAAGCAGTCTCTTTTCAGAGCCGTATCCTAAAAGCGGATACGTATCAAGGTTCGAGGATTATTCCCAGCCGAGGTTCTGACCAATCTCAGGATTGAGCGATATCTGACCTGACGGGATAGGATTCAGATAGTACTTCTTGTTGAAAGTACGGTCGGGGTTAGAACCCTTGCAGTCGATGTAACGGTCAGCCGTCAAAATAACGTTATCTATATCAAACTTCCATGTCGGGTCAATCCATGCACCAAGGGTTTGCTCGGGATACTTGTTGGTATCCAGTTTGTCCAACTGGTGCCAACGGATAAGGCACCAATAGCGGTCGTCCTTGTCGTACATCATCTCTACACGGCGCTCTCGGCGGATTTCCCAAATGAGGTTGGTGACACCCATGTTGTTAGCAGGGTCTGCGGCAGGGCTAAGGGTCAGGTCAGGCATGCCGACACGTTTGCGGAGCATATTGATGGATTTGTCCAAGTCGTCTTGGGTCATGTTACCCATCTCGGCACAAGCCTCCGCATAGTCCAGGTAAATCTCAGCCAACCAGAAGATAGGCGCGTCGGTTTCGTTTTGGTAGGTGGACTGACGATACTGTGCTACGGTCTTCGGTTCGTCGAACTTCAGTACGCCGTAACCGGTGGTAGATGTGTTTGCAGCAGCCCCTTCCTGTCCCGGTTCAAAACGATAGCGGATACGTGCCTTGCCTGAGTAGCGGAGGTCTTCGTCCACCTGCTGAGCCAGACGCGGGTCGCGGTTAGCAAGAACAGCCTCAATGGTGTAAACGGTATCAATGATAGTAGTGGTATCGTTCACCACAATAGTATCAAAACGGATTGCGCCGTGGTCATCATTAGCGTCAGCCACGGTGCCATCGAGTTTGAGATAAGCATTGAAAGCAGCCTTGCTCATACCATTGGTCATTGTGGAGCCGCAGCAGTAGTCCTGCGTACCGTGTCCCAAAACATTCATAATGTATTTCTTGTACATTATCATTTCCGTATTGCCTGTGAGGTCAAGAGAGTTGTAGTTTGCACGATAACCAGCGATGCCATCGGTGAGTTTGAAAGCAGTGTTATCCATGATTACCTTGCACGCAGCCTTAGCCTCAGCCAGGTACTTGTTGGCACGGGTAGCGTCAGCCGCCTTGCCGTTCTCCGCTTTGGTGCGGTATTTGCAGAAGGTGCCCTCGTACAAGCAGACCTCCGCTTTCATAGCATTGGCTACATATACGTTGAAAGCCGTCTGTGACTCCTTGTTGAGACTGATGTTCTCCACACCATAGTTGATGTCTTCCAGCACTTTGTCCATGACCTCGTCGCGGTCAGTACGTTTGCCATAGAGGACAGTCACATCGTTGACATTCAACTCTTTGTCCACCCAGTAGCAGTCACCGAATGCGCGCACCAGTTTGTAGTGCTGGTAGCCGCGGTAGAGACGCGCGAGCCCCATCCAGTGGTTGCGGTTAGCCTCTTCCATTTCGATGTTCGGCAATTTCTCGATCACGATATTGGCACGGCGAATCTCCTCGTAGGCAGATTGCCAAGTACTGTTGGTAGCAGGAACTTGAAGATATGACCATGTGCTAAGGCCTTTAACAGCCTGATTATCATTCAGCGTGGGGAAATAGAAATTTCCATAAGCACTGTTGTTACCATAGCCCAAGAATTCATCGTAGAACTTGTTGCAATACAGTTCCACATTCTTTTCGTTGGTAAAATAGTTTTGCTTGGTAAATTCGGTATCAGGGTCATTGTTGAGGAGGTCGCAACCTGTCAACAGCGCCATACCCGCCATTAAACTAATTACTATCTTTTTCATAATTGTATTCCTTATTAGATGTTAATACTATCCTTTCCGCGCATTACAGAGTGATTTGGAAACCAAACGAATACGAGCGGTAGATAGGCTCGGTACGTCCGAATACGCCGTTAGAGAGTGCACCCGTACCGGTAGTGATTTCGGGGTCTAAGCCATATTGCTTGGTATGGTTGATGAGGTCAGCCAGGTTGTTGAACGAAGCGTAGATACGGAACTTCTCGATGGTAGCCTTGCGCGTCCACTTTTGCGGCAGGGTGTACCCTACGGTGAGGTTTTTGAGACGGAGGTAAGCCATGTTGACCAAGTACTTGTCTTGTGGGTAGAAGTTGTTGCAGCCATTGTCCAAAACCGAAGAGCCTGCATTGTTTCCGCCGGCGTTTCCACCAAACAGGCGAGGATACATAGCGTTTTGGTCGATATTGTTGTTGTCAACCATGTCTTGTGTTACGTAACTCGTTTGGTTGGCATAGAGGGCATCCACACCACGCATAAACGGCATTACGAAAGCGGACTGTGTCCACATGTCGCGTTTACCGACACCCTGGAAGAAGAGGTCAATATCAATGCCTTTCCATGCAGCGCCGAGACGGAAGGAGTATTGGTAGCGCGGAGTGGTGTTACCGATTTTCACGAGGTCGCCATGGTTCTCTACGGTACCATCTCCCCAATCAATCACGCCATCGCCGTTCCGGTCCACGAACTTGATGTCGCCGGGACCATACACGAACTTACCTTTCTCCAATTTGCTTTGGTCAGCAACGCCTGCGGCATAGACAGGATGACCTGCATCATCGTAGCCATTGAAGTCATCCGCTGTGAAGTAGCGGTCGGTTTGGAAGCCCCAAATCTCGCCATACTCTTTGCCTGTGTAGTTGGTGTTGATAAGGTTGTTGCTCTCCCACTCGGTGATAGTAGCCTTGTAATCAGAGAGATTGAAGTTGGCATAGAACTCGAAATTGTCGAGGTCGGTGAAGATATGACGATAGTCAACAGTCAACTCCCAACCACGAGTGCGGAGCGAACCAGCGTTCTCGTAAGCAGCGGTAGCACCGATAACCTGCGGCAGAGCCTTGCCGGGAGCCAACATATCTTTGGTGTCGCGCTGGTACCAGTCGAAGCCAAGTGTCAGGTCATTGTCAAGGAAGCCGAGGTCGATACCCACATTAGTGGTAGCGATAGTCTCCCAAGTGAGGGAAGGAGAAACCATCTTAGGTTGTCCGAAATAGTCCATACGCACGGTGCCGTCGCCAAGCCAATATGCCTTGGTGTCGCTGGTCTCGTACGGGTCACGGTTCTTGGTCATGGTCTCGATGAACATAAGGTCGCCGATTTCCTGGTTACCGATGGAACCATAGGAAGCACGAATCTTCAAGTTGCTCATCACTTCCTTTGCGGGTTCGAAGTAAGGCTCCTCGCTGATACGGTAGCCAAGAGAGCCGGAGGGGAAGAATGCCCATTGGTGACCTGCGGGGAACTTGCTGGAAGCATCACCACGGGCGTTGAACTCGAAGAGGTAGATGCCCTTGTAGTCGTAGTTGATACGGCCGAAGATACCTGCAGAGCCGTTGTGCGAGCGGCTGTGCGAATAAGCGTAGTCCTCAGAGGTGAGTGCCAACTCGGGCTTCGCCTCGTCCTGCATACCATGACGCTCATAGTAGAGGTACTCGTAGTTGTCCTTGTCGATATTGGCACCTACCATTACATTGAAGTTGTGCGCCTTTGCCCATGTAGCGTTGTAGTTGAAGTACATGTTGGCTACGTGGTTGGTGTAGAGGTCATTGGAGGTCTCGATAAATGTGCTGCTTATATTGCCCAGGGTAGAACCATGCAAGAAATCTTTGCCTTGCATACTCCATGTGTTCACGATGTCATTCGTAAGTCCCACACCTTTGTAGCGGTTGGTGCGATGGGTATAGGTGTAATCGCCATTGAAGGTCAATCCCTTGGCAAGATTCAGTTTGATGAATCCGCCGGCGCGCATGTTCATACGTTTTGTGTAAGAGTCACCACCTTGTTTACGGAAACCTATCATATTACGACCATCGTATTGTTTGCCATCTTCGTCCACGAAGTAGCCCCAAGGGCCGAAGAAAGAGCCCCAACGCCAAGCATACTGGTAGGAACCCTGCCCGCGCACATACGGATAGGAATAGGTACGGTGCTGCATATTGAAACGTGCACCTACTTCCAACCATTTGTTTACTTTGGTTGATACGTTTACGGTGGCGTTGAACTTGTCCATCTTGTCAGGGTTGAAGTTCATAATACCCTGTTGGTGGTTGTAACCGAGCGACATATAGTAGTTGGTCTTGCCCGAGTTGCCTTGTACAGAGAGGTTGTGCGATTGTGAAGGAGCGGCATTGTTGAACAGGATGCCTGCTACATCCCAGTCTGCATAGTAGCCATTCTCATCGTAATCCTCACCATACACCATAGCGCGATAGCCCGCCTTGCCACCATATTTAGCCTGCCAAGCGTCCACCTTGTTCAAGAAGGCTTCTGTATTGATTTCCATACCGAACAACTCCGGTGTGACTCCTTCTCGGATGCAAGCCTCCGCCATTGCCGTAACCTGTTCTCTTACAGTAGGATACTCCGGCAGAACGGAAGCGCGGCTCCATGCGAAGTTGTTGTTGTAGGTCACGCTGACCTTCTCGGCGGTCTTGGCGGTTTTGGTGGTAACGAGTACGACACCAAAGGCAGCACGTGTACCGTAGATAGAGGCGGAAGCGGCGTCCTTCAATACCGAAATCGACTCGATGTCGTTGGGGTTGAGGTAGCCAAGGTTGTCCATTGGCACACCGTCCACGATGTAGAGGGGCTTGGATGCTGCGCTGTTAGACAACGAGCCCACGCCACGGATGACGATGGTCGGGTCGGCACTGATGTCACCGTTCTGGTTGGTGATAGTCAAGCCCGGCACGGCACCTTGCAGCGCCTTAGCCACATCGGTCTCGGTCTTGGAATCGAGTGCTTTGGAGACATCTACAGTGGTAACGGCACCAGTGAGGTTGGCTTTCTTCTGCGTACCGTAGCCTACGGCAACGACTTCGTCCAACATCTGGGTGTTTTCCTTCAGCATCACCACCATATCCTTTTGCGCACGTACTTCCTGGTCTTTGTAACCTACGTACGACACCACGAGGGTAGTGTTCTTTTCCACAGAAAGAACGAACATACCATCGAAGTCGGTGATGGTACCGTTCGTTGTTCCTTGCTCCGTAACGTTGGCACCGATGAGCGGTTCGCCATTTACGTCAACCACGCGACCCGTAATCTGTTCGGGTGCAGCCATAGCCTCGATGCCAACCATTGCCATTGCCCCTACGAGCAGCGACAAACAGAAGCGTCGAAAGCCGGTTTCTGAGTACTTTTTTCTCATAATACTACATAATATTGGTTAATAATGATGATAAGATTGCATCCTACCATATTCGGATATGTCTTACATGGTTTTTACCTTTACATGGGCACTTTCTGTCTTACATAGACGTTTCACATGGCATTAAACATCCGTATTCATCAAGGATCTTCCGATGTTTGGTATCAAAGAAAGGGTCCTTTTTTTGATACCAAATTTTATCCCTTTTCTTCTTAACAAACTATCACCTTGACAAATCTGTCGCAAAGATACTACATTCTATTGATATACACAATTTTTTGTCATATTTTTTTAGAGAAACATACACAATTCCTTTTCTTCTGCAACTTCTTGTTGTATTGTGTCAAAAAAAGGACCGTTTTTGTGATACAAGGAACCCCACCCTTTTTGCTTTACGATAAATGGCTACTCAAAAGATGAACTATATGAAATGAATTTCAATATAAAATCCTATACAAAGCAAAACGAGATAGACCAATAGATCACCAGACCGTCTCTTTCTTTTATACACACGTGCGCGCGGGCGGGTACATATATCAATTTAATTAGGGAGGTGGTCTGCCGGTCAGGTGGTCACCCTCCTGAATAGGGATTAGAGATTAGGGCTAAGCATCGAAAATATCCATAGCCGGCATTATTTGGGGAATGTTTGCCCAACGAAAAGGGAATATCCGTTGTATCTTTACGCTGTGTTTTGAGAGCGTGTTCACCCCGCGACAGACCCGCGATAGATACGCGATAAAATAAGGATTTTGCAATTTGTAATTATGCGTGAGTTCGATATAACGATAGAAGAAGACTTTGTCGGTCAACAACTGACAACAACTATACACAACAAGAAAAAAAGAGACTGCCCGAACTTGTCAGACAGTCCCTTTGCAGTAATAGTTAAATGCCTTGGTAGATTACTTCACCACTTTGGCGGAGAGGTCACCGAACTTGATGATGTAAACACCATTAGCCCATGCAGAGGTGCGGATGGTGTTGGTGCCTTCGTGCCCTACCACTTGTGCTACGCACTTGCCGGAGAGGTCGTAGATACGGATAGTACCTGCACAGGGAAGGCAGACATTCAAGTGGTCCGTAAACGGATTGGGATATGCCACAAGCCCGTCGTAGTTGCCTGCATCTGCGTCGTCCACGTCACTCGGCGTGCTCTGTATCGTAACACGGAAGGTGTTGGTAGCCGACTTGGTATAGACAGGAGACCAAGAGTTGTCCTGACGGGTGGCCGTCTGCTCGATAGTGATGTCGGCAACACCCGTCTTGTCCTTGGCAAAGTAGAGCATAAGGAGGTCGTTGTTGTTCGCATCCAATGTGGCTGTAACCAGTTCCGTGTTGGTATTCTCCTTGACGCTCTTCGTGAATACGGTCGTTTTTGCATTGAGCGGTGTCTTCCATGTGAAGGCATCTTCCAACGAAAGGAACATACCATACATACTACTGTTGAGAGTCAGTGTGATGTCCGCAATCTGGTGAGGATAGATAGCATAGATGGCGGGGCGCATGGTGACGGTGTATGCCTCGAACTCGTAGTTCGCACCCTGTTTGTCAATCACCTCCGCATAGATGTGAACAACAGAGTCATCGGCGAGTACACCTTTCTGCGACTCGGGGAAACGGAAAGTTACCGATGCGCTGTTGGTGGTCTTGGTGTTGTAGGTCATCATATCGGCATAAGGTGCCCAGTTCTTGATATACACGTTGTCGATATTGCCTTCCGTGTCGGTAAATTCGCTCGGCCATATCTGCTTGGTCTGGAGATATGTGGTTGTCTCGTCCAAGTTGAACTTGTTGGCTACGCCCTTGCCTGCTTTGGGTTTCGGTGCATCGTTGCGTTCGACAGCGGCACTCATCGCCATGGCTTCGGGACTGGCTGCTACGCCTGTGAAGGTGCCTGCCTTGGTGAAGTCGGCATTGTAAATCACGCCATCGCCTGCCCCACCCCAAGAGCCATACGCTACATAGTAGTTGCCGGTCTCTGCATCGCGGGTGCTTGCCATAGGCGTGAAGCCCTCTGTAGGCGTGCTCATCACTTCGGCAGTGGATGTGATGCCTGTCCGTGTGTTGTGTGCCAAGAAACCTGTCTCGGTAGCCAGCATAATGCTGTCGCCCGTCATCGGGTCCACAGCGGCAGGAGCCGATGAGAATGATGCCGGTGTACCGGTAGCCTTCTCCGTGAAGGTGAGTGTACGCGTGTCGAAGGTCAGTACCGCCGATGTGACGGTGTAGTTGTCGCGACGGACACAGTAGATGACAGAGTCTTGCGGAATCAGCATGCTGACGTTGAGTCCCGCTTCACCCATAGGCACCTCTTTCTCCAACCGGAGGGTATAGAGATTGATGAGAGCCATGCTGCTGGTGGTACCTGCCCAACCGCCGTTAATCATCACGTATGCCATCGTGTCCACAACGGCTATGTCGGTAGCCTGGTCGGACACAGGTATCTTGGTTACGAGCGAGAGATCGGTCTTGTTGTAAACGCGCACATTGTAGCCGTCCTCGGGTGCACTGCCGCTGTTCTGACGGGTGACGAGCAGCCAGTTCTTGTAGATAGCCATCTTGTTGTTGAGGCCGTTGCCCGATTGCCCCTTGCCGTCGTCCCAACGTGTGGTGTCCTGACAGTACTTGGTAGCCACGACTTCGTTGTTCGTGAGGTTGAAACGGGTGATATAGTTGTCCGCAGCCACATAGGCAAACGCGCCGTCCACAATCATGTCTTGTACGGAATGAGCGTCCACTGCGCCCACACTCGCTGTCTTCTTGGTCTGTGTGTCGTATGCAAGGAGTTCGGTGCCTTGGGTGCCGCCATATACGCCGCCATTGACAAAGAGCATCTTCTTGTTCGCGGGTTGCATATCGCCCTCGTGGTAGCGGAAAGGTACGGTGAGGTTGAAATCCTGATTGAAAGCACGGACCACAAAGGCAACGGTATCATAACCGAAGTCATCCTGGGCGAACTTGACGTTCAATTTCTGGTCGGCAGTGTTCCATTCGATGTCCGCTTTCTTGGCATAGGGCGTTGCAGACTTCACAGAAATGACAGCACCCGTGGCATCAAACATATCGTAGGTGCCGTACTTGGTTTCGGGAGTCTTGTAGTTCTGCACAAACGGATTCGCCTTGACATAGATATACGGTTCCTTGACAATCACGAGAATCGAGTCGTAGAGTGCAGGATTGCTGTTGGAATATGCATAGAGCATCGTGCGTCCGGGCTGCTGCGCATGGAAGAGACCGTTCTCAATGGTACCCACTGCGGGGTTGGAGGTCGTCCATGTGTAGGTGTCGTAGGTGTAGCGGTTGGATTTGAGTCCGTTGAGGAAGTCGCCGATGTTGTCCACACTCTGCGCGGTGATGTAGGTGTACTCGTTGACGAAGAGTGAGGTGCTGTCGTTGGAGGCTGCCGAGGCGTTGCCTTCCATCTCGAGTACCACATCGGTAAGTTCTACCACGCGGAGACGCACGGAGTCGATAGGCACAACGATGGTGTCTTTCTCGTCACACTGAGCCAGTTGGGTGAAGCGCACGAATACCTCGCCACCATGTGTGGGTGTGAACTTACCTGTTTGGTCGATGGTACCGCATGAGTCGTTGGAGAGGCTCCATTGGGGTGTGCCTTCGTGGCACGGGCGTCCGTTCTTGAACAGAATACCTTCGTACTGAACAGGCTGACCCACAAGGGCTTTCAATTGCGTGAGACCGATATAGTGCGAGTAATAGTTGCGGTGCACATAGTTCGGGTTGGGCGTCACACGCTGTGCCCATGTTACTTCGGTAGAGATTTCTCCCAGCCAACCACAGTCTTGGTTGAGGGCTGTATATACCTTAACCCACTGTACGGTGTCCAACGACACATAGTTGCCGTCCTTATCCACTGCCCAGTCGAGGTCGAAGCCGTCACCACCCTTTGCCATTGTGGTCGTGTAGGGGTTGTGAACCTCGTCACGAATAGCACCTTTGGCATCGCAATAGCCAAAGAGTTGGGCGCGGTAGTTCTCGATATAACTCGGCGTACTCAAGTCGGCACAACCGCGAATGATAGTACCTGTGTAGGAAATGGAGTCGCGACCGCAGTTGAAGGCATAGTCACCAGGGAAGTAAGACTGTTGGTGGAACTGGTTGGTACGCATTGCACCCGTCGTACCGTCGTCCAACCTCCAAGGGATAGTGTGACGCTTCAGGTAATGAGGGTTGTAGTAGGTCATAGTGGCGTTGTGCTTGGTGGTCGAGAGATAGTAGTCGCTGCCAGCCAACTCGTACCACGTGTCGTCGGGCAGTCCGTTGTGGTTCTCGTCCTTCATCACCATTACTGCCCCGGGCTCCGTCCATACGCCGTAGAGGTTAGCCACAAACGAGTTGCCGTGGATGGTGAAGTCCACACCGTAAGGGTTGTGCGGGTCATTGACAATCGGTTTGGCAAACTCCAGCACGATGTACCCGCCGAAGCCGCCGAGGGACACCATGTTGCCCTCCTCACCGACGCAAAATTCCTTGCCGGGTACGGTGAGTGACCCGACAAACTGCCCGGGTGCGGGCAGACACTCAATCATTTTGGTGGCGTAGGTGCTATCCACAGGTTCGGTCTGCGCCTTTGCCACACTCGGCATACCGGCACAGAGTGCAACAAGCATAGCCACAAGAGTTGATTTTTTCTTCATTTTATTTTAATTAGTTGATATATAGAATCTTTGCGGGCATGTCTATACCTTTCCCCTTTTCAGGAGCCGACTCCACATGGCAGCACAGAGTACAGGACCTGAAAGGGAAGAGGTATGGAACAAGGAACGGGCTATGGACAGACACAAAAAAGCCGCTTGACACACGTCAAACGGCACAGATAGCACTACCGACTCCCCCTGCCCCTCAAAGAGGGGGTATCCCAATACACTACATACCCCTCATAGTGGAGGGGTTGGGGAGGTCTTGTCTTATGCTTTTTCCTCGAAAGCCGATTTGACGAACATCATTGGCAGGTCTTCTGACTTGTTTGCTCTGCAGCGCCTTCCCATTGGAGTTGACCTCCAACAGTGACTTGTTTGCCACAGAGTGCAATTACACCATTTGCTATCACGACGCGAGCCGCGTCGTCTCCCATTTGTGCATTGCCTAAAACTTACAGCAGCGGGACTGTCCGGGATTTGCACCCGATTCCCTTTTAATGTCTTGCGCGATAAATGCAAGACAACCAACACGTTTATTTCATACATATCTGCCTTGCGGCAGGTTCTCCCACAGGAAAACGGTGCAAAGGTACTACATTTTCCCGAAACAGGCAAAAATAGTACATAATTTTCTGTCTCCATTCACAGATATAAAAGTTTCAGGAGTCAGATAGTATCTTCAATTGAAGGCATATAATCAGTTGAGGTCGTAGCCGTAGTGGCGGAGGCGGGACTGGGAGGAACGCCAGTCGCGGTCCACCTTGACGAACAACTGAAGGAATACCGGTTTGCCGAAGAACTCCTCTATATCATGGCGGGCTTGGGTGCCGACGCGCTTCAATGCCGAACCTGCCTTGCCGATGATGATACCCTTTTGGCTGTCGCGCTCCACGTATATGACAGCACTGATGCGAATGATGCCCTTCGGGTGCTCAGGGGACGGCTCCTCGTCGTGGAAAGACTCGACCTCCACCTCTACCGAATAAGGGATTTCCTTGTCATAGTTGAGCAGCACCTTCTCGCGGATAATCTCGTCCACAAAGAATCGGGAAGGCTTGTCCGTGAGTTGGTCCTTGGGAAAGAACGGCGGACATTCGGGCAGGGCATCGCGTATGGCGTCGAAGAGTTGCGCAGTGCCAAAGCGTTGTTGCGCAGAGATGGGAAATATAGTCGCCTGCGGCAACTGACGGTGCCAGTACTCCACCAACTGCTCCAACGTCTGCTGCGTGGTAAGGTCGATTTTGTTGATTACGAGAAATACTCGGACCTCCCCTACCCCTCCTTCAAAGGAGGGGTTCATATTAGAAGAACTTGGTCGTGAACTTAAGCGTGAACTTAGTTGTTTGACTTTATCCAGAAAGTCGGCGTTCTTCTCGGGGTTCTCGAGGACATCAGTGACGTAGAGCAAGACATCGGCATCCACCAATGCGGAGCGCGAGAACTCAAGCATCTGCTCCTGCAGGCGGTAGTTGGGACGCAGCACACCCGGGGTGTCGGAATACACCATCTGGAAGTCATCGCCATTGACGATGCCCATGATACGATGGCGCGTGGTCTGCGCCTTGGACGTGATGATAGACAGACGCTCCCCCACCAAGACATTCATCAGTGTGGATTTGCCTACGTTGGGATTGCCTACGATATTTACGAAACCGGAACGATGCATGGTGCCGAGGGCAGTAATAGTTAATAATTAATAGTTAATACAATGCGGGCGCAATAAGCCATACAACCTATTACGCCCGCAGAGCATTAGAATACGTCAAGGTCTGTTAAGGACTTGAATAGTTTGGATGGTGAGAGTTTGGTTACTTTGCATCCCAACTTGGCTTCAATAGCCTTGATGTCAATCTTCTTGGGGTCACCCATGAGGATAATGGTAACCGGCTTGCCCTGAATGTTGTCCTTGTAGAAGGTCTCGATGTCGTTGTACGTCAGGTTGTCCACCTTGGGCGAGTTGATACGTGCAGGGTCGTCGTTGTATCCGAGACGGGTCCAGTATTCATAGGTAAACGCCTTGCCACGCATAGACGGTTTGGCAGTCTGCTGTGCCTGCTTGAGCGAGGCACGGAGAGCCTCCATCTTGGTCGGGTCGTTGGGCATATTGTTGAGCAGGTCCATATAGACATTGACAGCGTCTGTCACCTTGTCGGACTGGGTACCTACATAACCCAGGAAATAGGTTTTCTTGCCTTGCAGGATAGGTGTGGAAACAATACCGTACGCCGAGTAAGCCATGGAGCGTTTCACACGAATCTCGTTCATTACGACACCCGTAAAGCCGCCGGAGAAGTACTGGTTGAATGCGTCCATCACTACATCGTTTGCGATGTCATACGGCTTGCCGTTGATGTAGAAATAGAGGTCAGCCTGCTGCACGTTGGTGTTGGGGAGGAAGAGGATAGTGGGTTTGTCGTAGGTTACGCGCTCTTTGACCACGGGCGAGTTGGACGGTTGCATACCCTCGGTGAGAGGCAGGTTGGATACGAGTTGCTCTTGGGTGAGCGTACCGCAGTAGAAGACATCCAGCGCATAGGTACGAGCCGAAGCCACGAGTGCCTGTACCTTACCGCCGTTGAGTGCCCAGACATCGGCAAAGGGTACTTCGTCGATATACGAGGACTTATCACCATACAATGCGTATTGGCGGAGGGCAGCCTTCTGGACAGCCGTACGTTTCTGGCGGCTGTAACGCGAGTAGAACGTGGAGCCCTTGAGGTTATCCAACTGCTTGGTGTCGAGGTACGGCATGAGCAACTGACGGTTGATGAGGTTCATTACCTCGCCGAGGTTCTTGTCTTCACCACTGATAGAGATGGTGAAGTAACTGTCGGAGCAACCGTAGGACACGTCTGCGCCGAGGTTGGCGAGTTGCATCTGGAAGTCCTTACCCTCGGTCTTGGGCATGATACCTGCGTTGTTCATGAGGGATGTAGCCCACGGCAGCAACGGCAGTTCGTGCTCACCTACGCCGTAACGGAGGGTGAGGGAGAAGATGTCGTTCTTGGTGTTGGGGGTATAGTGCAACTTCACGTTCTCACCAAGAGAAGACACGGTAACGTCTGCAAAGTTGTTGAAGGTCTGTTTGAGTTCGCCCTTAGGCAGTTTGGCAAACTCCTCAGAGTAAGCAGTATGTGCATCTTTGACGGGGTCGAGGGGCTTGATTTGCGGTTTGGGCAGGGTCTTAGCCTTCACGGTTCCTTCGTCAAAGGAGAGGGTCATATAACTTGCGCCGAAGTACTTCTTGGCACACGCAACGATTTCCTCCTTTGTGAGCGCCTGTATCTTGGCATTCGCGGTGAAGATGTCGTCGATAGGCTTGCCGTAGGTGAAGCAGTTGACAAGGCGGCTCATCTTGGTGGACGAGTGTTCGTCAGCCACCTTGTTGGACTGGTCGTACATACGCTTGACGGAAGCGATGAGTTCGTCAGATATTTCGCCACGTGTCAGTTTGTTGACCTCGTTGAATACGATGGTCTGTGTCTGCTTGTCGGACTCGAACATCTGCTGGTTGGCATCATAGTACGGCACAGCCTGAATCATGATACGACCTGTGTTGCGGCGGGTGTCGGAATAAGCATATACGCCCTGCACGTCACCGTTGATATTGAGTTTGTCGAGGAGACCTGTCTGTCCGTTGGAGAGGAGGTTGACTACAAAGCCGAGTACGTCTTCGTCGGGGTCACCCTCTTTGACACCTTGGAAAGCCCATGCAATCTGTGGGTTGTAGCCCATCTTGTAGTGCTTGGAGCCGGTCATAGCGGGATCCTGATAGGTAGGACGTGCGGGCAGTTCCTTGGGCTGAAGACGTGAGAAAGTGGCTTCAATCATCGGCTTGGTGGTCTCGGTGTCGAAGTCTCCGACAAGGATAAGTGCCATATTATTAGGTACATACCATGTATTGAAGAACTCGATGAGTTTGCTCAAGCGCGGGTTCTTGAGGTGCTCGGGCTTGCCGATGACGTTGCGCTCGTAAGGCGAACCGGCATAGATGTCGGCGAAGACCTGGTTGTGCACCTGCGACGAGGGTTCGTTGGCGTACATGTTGTACTCCTCGAACACGTTCTCCAACTCAGCCTGGAAGGTACGGAAGACCGGGTTGATGAGTCGGTCGGAGAAGATGGTGAGCCAACGATACATCTCCACAGAGGGGAACGAGTTATGGTAGCACGTTACGTCGTAGGAGGTGTAGGCATTGACACCCTCTGCACCGATGAGGTCCATCATATTGAAGAAGTCTTCGGTAGAGGATACTTTGGCTTCGCGCATGGATACCTCGTTGATTTGCGTAGCCAACTGTGCGCGCAGTTTCTCGTCGGTAGTCTCAGAGTATTGGTCGTACAAGGCGATGATAGAGTCGTACATGGGCTTCTCTTTCTCCCAGTCGAGGGCACCGATGCGCTGAGTACCCTTGAAGAGCATGTGCTCGAGGTAGTGCGCCAGACCTGTATATTCAGCGGGTTCGTCCACGGCACCGGCACGAACCACTACGTAGCCGGTTACGTCGGGTTGGTCGTGGTCCTCCCACAGCATCACGGTGAGACCATTGTCCAGTTTGTACTCGCTGAGCCCTTCACGGGACTGCGCCTGTACAAACGCGAAAGTGCAGACTGCAAGCAGTGCACCTAAGATAAGTTTTTTCTTCATAAATTTTAAGTTATTACCTTATTTATATATTTGCTATCCCTTTCTAACAGTTGCCTATCCGTTGCTTATCCCTTGCGCATCCCTTGCTGAATGGTAGCCGATGGTTTTACGTTTATATCGATTAACAATCGAAAGCCATGTGACATTCAAAGACTCTATACCCAAGGTTCTCCCGAAGTTCTCTCGGTATTCTCTCGGGGATTTGTCGCGGGTCTATCGCGGGTCTATCGGGGGTCGCTCGGCGGACAGGGGGTTGAATTTGCTGTTTTGGTGGCTCTAAAAAGAGCAAAAGACAGGGTTGCAGACGGCACGGAAGCCCCCTGCAACCCTTATGATTACCATTCCAAGATGACCTTTCCGCACTGGCCGCTGACCATGACGTCGAAGCCCTTTTGGAAGTCGTCGAACTTGAAGTGGTGCGTGATAACAGGACTGAGGTCGAGCCCTCCGAGCAGCATCTGCTCCATCTGGTACCAGGTCTCCCACATACGGCGACCCGTGATGCCCTTGATAGTCAGAGCGTTGAAGATGATGTCCGACCAGTTGACCTGCGTATTCTCGGGCAGAATGCCGAGTTGTGCGATGTTGGCACCTTTGTACATGTGCTCAATCATGTCGTTGAACGCAGACGGTGCGCCTGACATCTCGAGTCCCACATCGAAACCTCGGATACCGAGTTGCTCCATCGCCCCTTGGATAGTCTCGCCCTTCGCGCCGTTGACGGTGAGCGTTGCGCCCATCTTCTTGGCGATGTCGAGACGGAGTTCGTTGATGTCGGTTACGACCACGTGTTTGGCACCTGCGTAACGGCAGATACC
>DLLA01000132.1:0-915 GCA_002479035.1 Bacteroidales bacterium UBA7574
TGTGGCGATGACCAGCGGGAGCATACCGAAAATAAGCGTGAGCACCGTCATAAGGATAGGTCGCAGACGCACTGCAGCCGCCTCCGAAGCCGCATCAACAAGGCTCTTGCCCGCCTTGCGGCGCTCGGAGGCGTACTCGGTGATAAGGATAGCCGTTTTGCTGAGCAAACCGATCAACATAATGACACCCGTCTGGAGGTAGATGTTGTTTTCGAGACCGCAAATCTTGGTCAGCAGGAACGACCCCATCAGACCGACCGGCACGGCGATGATGATAGCCAGCGGGAGGCGGAAGGACTCGTACAACGCCGAGAGAATGAGGTAGATAAAGACGATACAGATAAGGAAAATAACCGCCGTGGTGCTGTTGCTTGATTGGCTTTCCTCGTGGGTGATACCTCCGTAATCGACGGCGTACTGCGACGGCAGCACTTGTGCTGCCACCTCTTTGACCGCCTTGATAGCATCACCGGACGAATAGCCGTCGGCAGGCATTGCGCTGACAGCGATGGAGTTGTAGAGGTTGAAGCGCGTCAGTTTGTCGGCACCATATACACGGCGGAGAGAGACAAACTGCGAGATCGGTGCCATCTCGCCATTGTGGAGACGGACAAAGGTGTTGTCGAGACTGCGCTCGTCCATACGCTGCTTGGGGTCGCCCATAATCTGCACCTTATAGACCTTGCCGAAACGGTTGAAATCGCTGACATACTGACCGCCGTAATAGCCTGACAGACAGGCGAGTACCTCGTTGGCAGTGGTACCCGAGCGCCGGCATTTGGCGGCATCGACACTCACCTCCCACTGCGGGAAATTGAGGTTGAAGGACGTGAACGCCACGCTGATTTCCTTGCGTTGGTTCAGCGCACTAATGAACTGCTGTGCATAGTTGTAGAACTGGTGCATATCGCCGCC
>DLLA01000132.1:1026-5213 GCA_002479035.1 Bacteroidales bacterium UBA7574
GCGGGTGCCATAGCGAAGACGGTGGCGTCCTTGATGTCGGCAGTGAGGGCATAGACCTTGCCGATGACGGCACCGACCGACTGGTCTTTGCGGGTACGCTCAGACCATGGCTTGAGTTTTAGAATGATATTACCCGCGGCACTTGACTCGCCGGAGATGAGACCGTAACCCGCCGTGCTGTTCAGTTCCGCCACCTCGGGGATAGTCATCAGGCGGTGTTCTATCTCCTGCATAATCAGGTTGGTGGTCGCCAGCGAACTGCCGGGAGGGGTGTCAATGTTTATCATCACGGTGCCCTGGTCTTCCTCAGGCACCAGACCGGTCTTGGTGGTGCGCATCAGCAATGCCATCAGTCCCAAACCCGCAATGGCAATCACGAAACTCAGCCACGGACGGCGAATGAAGAAGTCCGCCCCGCGCTGATACCATGCCACCAACCGCTCGAAACCCCTGTTCCAACGCTCCGAGAAGCGGAAACGCCAGCGCGCATAGCCCGTCAAGCCCTCGCCGTTTGTCTGCTTGGGGCGCAACATCAGTGCGCACATCGCAGGGCAGAGCGTCAGGGCGTTGACGGTGGAGATACCCACTGCCACCGCCATCGTCAGACCGAACTGACGGTAGAAAATGCCACTCGTGCCGCCCATGAAACAGATGGGAATGAACACCGCCATAAACACCAGCGATGACGTGATAATCGCCAACGCCACGTCCTTCGTACCGTACACGGCGGCTTGGAACGGACTCTTGTAGCCCGCGTCGAAGCGGCTGTGCACCGCCTCCACAATCACTATCGAGTTGTCCACCACTGTACCGATGACCAGCACGAGGGCAAACAGCGTGATGAGGTTGATGGAAAAGCCTGCCACCACCATGAACGCAAACGTACCCACCAGCGACACGATGATACTCACAAACGGAATCAAGGTCGAACGCCAGTCCTGCAAGAATAGCAGTATCACCAAGATAACCAGCAAGATAGCCTCTATCAGTGTTATTGCAACATTCTTGATGGACGCCAACAGAAAGTCGTTGGTACTCATCATCTGGGTTATCTTCACACCTTTCGGGGCGTTATCCTGCACCTCCGCCAGCAGTGCGTCAATCTGCTCGTTCACCTCGGTAGCGTTGGAACCTGCGGTCTGGAAAACCATACATTGCACGCCGTGATGTCCGTTCTGACGACCGTCGAAACCGTAACTCTCCTCGCCCAACTCAATGTCAGCAATGTCGCGCAGGCGCAACACTTCGCCGTCGGCGGTGGAGCGGATGACTATCTGACCGAACTCCTCTGGGGTCTGCAAACGCCCTTTGTACTTCATAGTGTATTGGTACGCCTCGGGGGAGTTCTCGCCGATGGCACCTGTAGCCGATTCGATATTCTGCTCGGCGAGAGCCGCCGTTACATCACTCGGCACCAAGCCGTATTGCGCCATCACATCGGGGCGCATCCAGATACGCATCGAGTAGTTGCCGCCCAGCACCACCATCTGCCCGACACCCTGAATACGCAGCAGTTCGGGTTTGATGTTGATGTTGATATAGTTGCTGAGGAAGGTCTGGTCGTAGGTGTCGTCGGGCGAAGACACGGTGAATATCTGCAGCATACTCGTCTGCCGCTTGAATGCCTGCACACCTACCACCTTGACCTCGGAAGGCAACTGCGCCGTAGCCGAAGAAATCTTGTTCTGTACATTCACCGCAGCCATATCGGGGTTGGTGCCCTGCTTGAAATAGACATATATCTCCGCCGAACCGGTGTTGGTTGCCGTGGAGGTCATATAGGTCATATTCTCGACACCGTTGATTGCCTCTTCGAGAGGGGCGATGACGGATTTCTGTACCGACTCGGCACTGGCACCATAGTACTGGGTCATCACCATAACGGTAGGTGGTGCGATGTCGGGGTACTGTTCGATAGGGAGCGTCTTCAGTCCGATGACACCCAACAGCGCAATCACAATCGATATCACTGCCGACAGCACCGGCCGCTCCACAAAAGTCTTTACGTTCATATTCTGTTTCTACTATTTTACGGTATTCTATTTGACCTATTCGGCTTATCAGCCCCATTCGTCCTATTCGTCTTATTCGTCCAATTAGGCTAATCTGTCCGATAGAGTACTATTAATTCCTAATTCATCATTCTTAATTCTTCATTTTTCATTCTTCTACCCCGCCGACCTCACGCCGACAACTACGGTATTTTTACGGTAGATACACGGTAGATACACGGTAGATACACGGTAGATAATCGGTTCATTCAGCAAGGGATAAGCAACCCATAAGCAACCCTTACGCAAATCATAGCATATATATTGTTTCTTAGCAGGGCAATACCATTGCCCGCTGCAAAATACGCAGGCGATACTATCGCCGCACAACAAATAACTAAATCAACAAACAAAAGGTATGAAAAAGAATTTTTCAAAGACCCTGGTGCTTTGCACCGCGCTTTTCGCAGCAGTCATGACCGCATGCGAACCCAACAATCCCGTACACGAGGAGCATGAGGACGGCGGACTGGTCGCTTCCAACGACCTCCTATACGCCGACAACACCATCGGCAACGGCGACGACGAGTTTGTCTTCACCGGCAAGCAGACACTCGCCAAAGGCACCTACCTGCTCAAAGGATGGGTCTATGTCGCTGACGGTGCAGAACTGACCATCGAACCGGGTACTGTCATCAAGGGCGACAAGGACACCAAAGCCGCTCTTATCGTTGAGCGTGGAGGCAAACTCTTCGCCAAGGGTACCAAAGACGCACCTATCGTCTTCACTTCCGAGATGCCCAAAGGACAACGCCGTCCCGGCGACTGGGGAGGACTTATCCTCTGCGGACGCGCACACAACAACCAGACCGAGCAGCAGATAGAGGGTGGTCCCCGCTCAAAGCACGGCGGCAACGATGACAACGACAACTCGGGTATCCTATCCTATGTCCGTGTCGAGTTCGCAGGCTATCCCTTCCAAACCGACAAGGAAATCAACGGTATCACACTCGGCTCCATCGGTAGCAAGACCCAAATCGACCACATTCAGGTTAGTTACAGCAACGACGACTCCTACGAGTGGTTCGGCGGCAACGTAAATTGCAAATACCTCGTTGCTTACCATGGTTGGGACGACGATTTCGATACCGACAACGGTTTCTCGGGCAACGTCCAGTTCGGACTCTCCATCCGCAACTCGCGCCTTGCCGATGTCAGCCAGTCCAACGGCTTTGAGTCCGACAACTGCGCCGACGGAGCAGCCGTATCGCCTTACACCTCGGCAGTCTTCTCCAACATCACTTTTGTAGGTCCCAAACTCGACAAGAACTTCCAAAACAACGCCGACTATATCACCGGCGGCGACATGTTCCCCAACAACGGTTCTTCGCTCGGACGCTTCCAGTCGGGTATGCAAATCCGCCGCAACTCCCACCTCAACTGCTACAACTCCCTTGTCATCGGCTGGCCTATCGGTGTGATGATTGACAACGAGAAAGGCAACTGCTGGCAGGCTGCCAAAGACCAACTCATCAACGTGCAGAACGTTTGGCTCGCTGACTGCGACATCGTCGGTTCCGATATGAACAAGCAGTACAAAGACTCCCTTGCGCTGGACTACAAGGCGAAGACCTTCGACCCCGCCGCAGCCCACTCTTTCTCCACCACATGGTTCCTCGCACAGAAGGGCAATCAGACCAAAGACCTCTCCGCACTCGCAATGTCTGCTAATGCTTATATCCCCACAGCCTCCAGCCCTGTCCTGACCGCAGCAGACTTCACCTCCGCCGCCCTCAAGGATATGGAGAAAGTCTCTTTCCTCGGTGCTTGTGATGCCGATGCCGCATGGCTCTCCGGCTGGACCAACTTCGATCCCCAAAACACCGACTACTAATCCGCCCCTTATATGGCTTATTAGTCTTATAGGACTCATTTGCCCTATTCGCCCTATTGGTTCCATTGGTCCGATAGGGCTTATTTTGTATTTTATTTGCCTGAGTAAGAATTTTTGTGTATCTTTGCACCCTATTAGTCCAATTAGGCTTATTAGTCCTATTAGACCTATTAGACCTATTAGACCCATTAGCCCTATAAATAAAATAGCATCCTTATGCCCCCTCATACCTTCCTTCCCAAGCGTGGCAATTACCATGGGTTGATAGCCTATCAAAAAGCAGAATGTATCTACGATATAAC
>DLLA01000071.1:0-143 GCA_002479035.1 Bacteroidales bacterium UBA7574
CACACGGATAGCCTCTATGCGTCCGATGTGCTTTGCCAAATCCTCAGTAGTAGTAGTAGTAGTAGTAGTAGTAGCCCAATCAGTGAAATAGGGAGTGGTGAGGATACGTATGTCGTTGTCCAAGAAGATGTTGAGGTCGCGCG
>DLLA01000071.1:186-6389 GCA_002479035.1 Bacteroidales bacterium UBA7574
GAGGTCGCGCGAGGGCGATATGGACTTCATCTTGAGAGGTGAGACGATGACATTCTGGATGTTGTGCGCCTTCATGTACTTGATGAGGTCGTTGTCAAGGTGGCGGATATGCATGCCGACGAGGTCGAAATTGCTGTTTTCATTGGCATCGCAGATAAATCCGACAGGTTTGTAGGGCGAGTTTCCCGCACTGCGGAGCATCTTGGCAATGGCTACGCCGGCAGACTGGATGCCATAAATCATCACTTTGGGATTGGAATAGCCGCGTGCGTACTCGTAGATGGTCTTGGTGGCAACGCGCAGGCAGAACAGTCCGACACTGGCAATGAAGGCATAGATGATGGCAACCGTGGTGTAGAACGGCTGTATGTGTGTGATAGCCAGTACGATATAGTTGATGATGAGATAGCCGGCGACCGCCGAGAATACGGACAACAGCACCTTGATGGTGTCAATGAATGTGGAGTAGCGCAAGATACCTGCGTAGGTGTGGAACACCCAAAACATAATGGTTTGCACGCCCAACATCACCAGCATCTGCCCCCATATAGGCAATACGTGTGTGGGGTGCGAATAGGTAAATAGCCCCTTGCCAAGCAGATAACTCAGCAGGAAGGCAATGACGCAAAGTGCTAAATCCAACAATAGCACAGCCCAACGCGGCAGGTAGCCGAGGGAGGCTGTGTGTTCGAAAATGTCGGAACTTTTGAGTTCCTTGATACGTGAATGACTTTTTTTCATGTTGTTATTTATGTGTGTGTAATTATGTCTCGCAAAGCCTGTCCCGTATAACTGTCGGGGCATTGCATGATTTGTTCGGGCGTGCCCTCTGCCACGATGTGCCCGCCCTCGTCGCCGCCCTCCTTGCCGAGGTCGATGACGTGGTCTGCCGCGAGAATGACCATCGGGTTGTGCTCAATGATAAGCACGGTGTGTCCGCGGCTGATGAGGGCATTCAATGCGTTGAGCAACACGTCAATATCGTGGTGGTGGAGACCCGTGGTGGGCTCGTCGAATATAAATAAGGTGGGGGTGGCGTTCTCCTGTGCGAGGAACGATGCCAACTTTACGCGCTGGCTCTCGCCGCCCGAGAGGGTGCTGCCCGGTTGACCGAGTTTTACGTAACCGATGCCAACGTCTTGCAAGGGCTTGAGACGGGCGACAATCTTCTTGCACGCGGGGTCTTCCGAGAAGAAATCAATAGCCTGATTGACTGTCATTTCCAGCACGTCGTAGATATTCTTGCCGCGATAGAGGACATCAAGGATATCCTGTTTGAACCGCTTGCCGTGGCATTGGTCGCAGACCATAGTGATGTCCGCCATAAACTGCATCTCTATGGTGATGGTGCCCTCGCCTTGGCACTCCTCGCACCGTCCGCCGGGGGTGTTGAACGAGAAATGTGCAGGCGTGAAACCCATCTGCCGGCTGAGTTGCTGGTCGGCAAACAGCCGTCGTATCTCGTCGTACGCCTTGAGGTAGGTGACGGGGTTTGAGCGCGAAGACTTGGAGAGCGGATTCTGGTCCACATACTCCACATTTTGCAGCAGATGCAGGCTTCCGCGCAGGCTGCCAAAATCGCCTGTGCGCTCGGCGATGCCGCCGTAGTGCTTTTTCAGGGCGGGGTAGAGCACCTTGCTCACCAACGACGACTTGCCGCTGCCGCTCACGCCTGTAACCACGGTCATCACGTTGAGTGGGAAACGCACATTGATATTCTTGAGGTTGTTTTCAGCGGCGCCGACTACCTCAATATAGTTGTTCCACGGACGGCGGTAGGGCGGGATAGAGTAGGTGAGTTCCTCTGTCTTGGGCGGACCGGCATACACCACTTCGCCGCCGTGTCTGCCTGCCGCAGGACCAATCTCAATGATGTAATCGGCAGCACGTTGTATCTCCTCGTCGTGTTCCACCACCACGATGGTGTTGCCGAGGTCGCGCAGTTCTTTCAGCACGTGAATCAGCCTGTGCGTGTCGCGCGGGTGAAGCCCGATACTGGGCTCGTCCAATACGTATAGTGACCCTACAAGGCTGCTACCCAAAGACTTAGCCAATGTGATACGCTGGCTCTCGCCGCCCGACAACGTGGCAGAGGTGCGGTTGAGAGTCAGGTAACTCAATCCCACGTCCTCCATAAACTGGAGCCGTGAGCGTATTTCTACAAGCAGTTGCTGTACTGCAAGTTGTTCGTTGTCAGTCAGTTGCAGATTATTGAACCATGCTGTGAGGTCGCTGATAGACATCTGGCAGAGTTCGGTGATAGACTTGCCGCCCACCTGCACATATTGCGCCTCTTTGCGCAGCCTAAGTCCCTCACAATCAGGGCAGGTAGCCTTCCCGCGATACCGGCTGAGCATCACGCGATACTGAATCTTGGCATATTGCTTGCTCTCCAACTCATGGAAAAAGTCGTTGAGTCCGTGAAAATACTCATTTCCCGTCCAAATCAGTTGTTTCTGCTCGTGCGTGAGGGCGTAGAATGGCGTGTGGATGGGGAAATCGAACTTGTCCGCGTTATACACGAGGGCATCGTTCCACAGGCTCATCTTCTCGCCGCGCCAGCAGGCAATCGCGCCGTCATATACGGACAGCGACTTGTCCGGCACCACCAAATCGGGGTCAATACCAATCACATTGCCGAATCCGCCGCATGTAGGGCACGCACCCAATGGGTTGTTGAAATCGAACAGGTGCTCCGACGGCTCCACAAATGTGATACCGTCTGCCTCGAAACGCTCGGAAAATATGTGCACCTCTGTCGGTGCGCTGGGTGGAGTAACAATGAGACGGCACTCGCCTTTTCCCTCAAAAAACGCCGTTTGAACGGAGTCCGCAAAGCGATTCAATGTCGCCTGCTCACCGTCAGCCACCACGCGGTCCACTAATAAATAGGTGTGGTCGGCACTCTGCAACATTATGGAATTGATGCGCAGCGTGTCGCCGCTTCCGTCTTCGTTGAGGCGGTACAGACGCGAGAACCCCTGCTGTTGCCAAACCTTCAACTTGTCCGCAAGCGTTTGATTATCAGTAATAATAGGGGAGAGTAGCAGCACTTTTGCACCCACTGCCTGCTGCCTTAGGCACTCCACTACGTCCTGCACCGTATGGCGTTTCACTTCTTGTCCGCTGATAGGCGAGATGGTGTGTCCCGCACGCGCGAACAATAGTTTCATATAGTCGTAAATCTCCGTGACCGTACCCACCGTGCTGCGTGGGTTGCGTGTGGTAACTTTCTGCTCGATGGCAATAGCGGGCGGAATGCCGTCAATGCTGTCCACATCGGGCTTCTGCATACGCCCGAGGAACTGCCGCGCGTATGCGCTCAGGCTCTCCACATAACGGCGTTGCCCCTCTGCAAACAATGTATCGAACGCCAGCGACGATTTGCCGCTACCGCTCACGCCCGTAATCACCACCAACCTGTTGCGCGGAATATCCACCGAGATATTCTTCAGGTTGTGCGTACGGGCACCTTGAATATGTATGACGTCTTCTGCCAATTTACTTGCCTAAATACTCTTTCTGCAGATTATCAATCAGTTGGCGTGTCTCGGGGTCGGACAAGTCCATCAACTTCTCACTCAGCAACGGCACACGAATCTTCTTGCCGTACTCCAAATGATTAGGGTTCTCAATCTGGTCTCTGTTGGCCTCGTAAATGAACACCCACAGGTCTTTCACCCCGTAGTATTTGTACGAAATCCACGCCAGACGGCTGCCGAATCCCACACGCTCCGTACCGATGAAACGGGTATATTCACGCGGCTGTTCAGCCAATGGAACAACTGCAGGCGCGTTATTTTCCTCGATTTCAACGGGCTCTACCACTTCTACTACCTCGGCCTCTGCCACAGGCTGGCACTCTCCCATACACTGCCACCACTGTTGTATTGCGTTGCGAAAATACACACCTCCGCCTATCAGCACTATCAGCAGCACACCTGCCACAGCCCAACCAATCCATGCACCGCCGCATTTACCCTTTTTCGGACACTCTTCACCCTTCGGAGGAGTTGGTATATCAGTAGTTTTATCCTCTTCCATAATCGGCGTATTTTGTTCATTATCATGAGTTTCTACTATCTCTGCAACCTTTTCCCCTACACTTGTATCCGCTTCTGCATCCCCCCTCTCTGAAGAGGGGGGTGGGGGAGTCCCTTTCTTCGGACTCTGCCCCAAATCCGCCAAAATATCCACGATTTCATCGGCTTGTTCGCCCAGTTTGCGTATCGGGTCTTGTCCTAAGTCTGCCATAATCTCATCTGTTTTCGGACGCTCAATACGTTTCTCCACGCTCTCTTTGAGTGTGGATTCTGCATTGAATGTCAGTTTGTTATATCCTTCTATCGTAAATGCCTCACCCGTCGAGATATTCACGCTCCTGCGCGGTGCCACCTGCTTCACTGCAAACGTCCCCAATCCCTTTATCTTCACTTGCTTGTCTGTCTGCAACCCCTCCACGATACTTTCCAACAAGGCATCCAAAAACTGCCCTGTTTGGCTGTCACCGGTGTTGGCTGCTTTGGCTATTTCGCGGCGCAACTCTGCCCATGTCATCTTGTCCTCTGCCATAGCCTACACGTTTTTAAGTTGCTCTTTCACAGCCTGATACGGCTTGAATGTCAGTTGCATCTTCTCGGGCACGGTGGTGCGCTCGCCTGTCTTCGGCAGCACCACGGTACGTGCCCCGCGGCGTTTCATCTCCAATGTGCCGAAGTTCTGCAACTGCACACTCGTACCTGCCAGCAGGTTCTTTTGCAGCACTGCCACGGTCGCATTCATCAGTTCTTCCGTCTGCGTCTTGGTCATTTTCGTGCGACCCGCAATCTCGCTAATCAGTTCTCTCGTTGTCATATTCTTGCGTAGAGGTCAAAATCCTCGCTTCGGGTTATGGTAACGGTATAAAATTCTCCGATTCTCAATCTTTTCCCGCATTCATCGGCGTCAATCAGCACCTCGCAATCCACTTCGGGCGAGTCGTATTGCGTGCGCCCGATGTAGTAATTATCCTCTTTGCGGTCGATGATTACGCGCTGTTGTGTCCCCACCATTCGGCTCAGCAACTCCGATGAAATCGACTGTTGCAGCCCCATCACCTCTGCCACTCTGCGCTCTTTTTCCTCTTGCGGAATGTCGTCTTTGTAGTGTTTGTTGGCATAAGTCCCCTCCTCGTCGCTGTACGCAAACGCGCCCATACGGTCAAACCGCATCTCTTGTACCCACTCGCACAACTCCCTGAAGTCCTCTTCTGTCTCCCTGGGGTGCCCTACCAACAGGGTCGTCCGGATACAAATCCCCGGTACCTCCTGCCGAATCCGTGCTATCAGCGCGTCCTGTTCGGCGCGGGTGATATGCCGCCGCATCAGTCTCAATACATGGTCCGAACAATGCTGCAACGCAATATCCAGGTACTTGCACACGTTCTCGTGCTTTGCCATCACGGGCAGCAGGTCCATCGGAAAGTCAGTCGGGTAGGCATAGTGTAGCCGAATCCATTCCACCCCCTCAATCTGCGCCATTTCATCGACCAACTGCGCCAGCCGGTGCTCCTTATATAGGTCCAGTCCGTAATTCGACAAGTCCTGTGCAATCACGTTAAACTCCTTCACACCTTTCCCAACCAGCCAGCGCACCTCGTCCAGTATCTCCTCCATCGGACGCGAGGTGAACCGCCCTGTAATCAGTGGTATCGCGCAATACGAGCAGAACCGGTTGCACCCTTCCGCTATTTTTATATAGGTGTAGTGCCGTGGCGTGGTGATAGCGCGTTCGTAGGGGGCGCAACTCATACCATCGCTCGCGGGCGACTCTTTCGCTAACAAATCCACAATCCCCGTATAGTCAAACTTGCCGAACCAGCCGTCCACTTCGGGCATTTCTTGTTGCAAATCAGTCAGATACCGTTGCGACAGGCACCCCATCACATACAATTTCCGCAACTTGCCCTGCTGTTTCCGCTGCGCAAACTGCAGAATGGTGTTGATGCTCTCCTCTTTGGCATCGCCGATGAACCCGCACGTATTGATAATAGCAATCTCCCCATGTGGACGTGCCGCGTCATGCACACACCGATACCCCACCAATTCCAACTGGTGCATCAGTCGCTCCGCGTCCACAAGGTTCTTCGAGCAGCCCAACGTGATTATATCTATCTCTTTTTCTTTCATCAATTTACTCTGAATCCCCCTCTCTGAGGGGGTAGG
>DLLA01000137.1:0-5726 GCA_002479035.1 Bacteroidales bacterium UBA7574
AGTCCAGCACCAATGTGGTGGTGGCACGCTGCGTCAATGTATGGTAGCGCGTGGGCACGTCTTTCTGCACACGGCACGAACTCAATGCCGCCACGCACAGGATAAATACCCATATTGTCAGTCTCTGTTTCATTTCTTCTGTCTCTTTTGTATGACTTTGTAGTGCTGCCGTATCTCTTTATCTGTCTCACCGTCAGCGTGTTCCATGGCTCGCTGAATGTAAAACCACGCCGACTCATAGTCGCCCGTATGGTACATAATCCATGCGTAGGTATCTAGATAAATCGGATTGGACGGTTCATTCATAATGGTGACACGCGACAACTGTTCCGCACGTTCCAAGTCTCCTCCGGATATGCACAAACTCCATGCCAAATTGTTCATTAACATCAAGTTACGTGGGTCCATACGCAGCACCGCAGAGTATGCCTCCACCATCTTTTCTGCGGGTTGCTTGGTCTGTTCGTACAACTGCAATCGGAACATCTGAAACTGCCCGTTGTCGGGGTCAATATCCAAGTAGCGTTCTATCTCGGCTATGGCTTGTTTCTCGTTGTGCATCAGCACGTTAAGTCGGTAACGCTGCATCGCACTCATAGCGTCATAACCGTTTATCGAGTCCAACTGCTCCTGCACAGCCAACGCCTTTTTGTATGCACCTGTCACGATGTATGCCTTTTGCAGCATCTCCCGCACATCGGCATCTTGCTTGTTGCGTGCCGCCACGCCTTCCATCAGGCGGATAGCCTCTTTCTGTTGCGGCTTCTGCTCTGTCTGCAGCAACATCAGCGCATAGCGATACCAGTATTCATCGGGGGCTAACTCGTACGCACGCTTGAAATAGGGTTGGGCGTCTTGGTGCATCGCCTCAAGGAAACAGCCCATATAGTTGTTCACCGTGGCATCGTTGGGGTTCAACTCTTGGCAGAACTGCACCACTTCCCACGCCTTGTCCAACTCCTCTGCCTGTATCAGCCGCTGCGCCTCATAGAAATAGTACAGAAACTGCTGCTCCTGCTCCACGCTTAATCCTGACTGACACGTTTTTTGATGTTGAATATCATCCGTTTGCGTGCCTTTGCGAGGCTTTGCGTACACAGTTTGCACACTCATTGCCACTCCCAATAGCATACAGATTATTATGTTTCCTATACTTTTCAAGGCTGTTTGTTTTGCAATTTTATGCTTTTATCCTCTGTTTTCTTTCGTGAGTATATCGTGAGTATATCGCGGGTCTGTCGCGGGTGTATCGCGGGTCGTTGCACCTAATATATACGTTTGCTCTTTAATCTTTACTTATCAAACTCCTGTATGTCCGAATCCTCCGGCACCTCTCTCTGTCTCGCTCAGGATGTCAACGTCCTGTATTTCAGTGTGTTCATGTCGGGCAATCACCATCTGGCATATACGCTCCCCGGGCTCTATAGTTTGGGGCTCGTTGCTCAGGTTGATGAGTATCACGCCCACCTCGCCACGGTAGTCAGCATCTATTGTCCCGGGGGTGTTGAGTACGGTCAGTCCGCGTTTGAGTGCTAACCCGCTGCGCGGACGAATCTGTGCTTCATAGCCCACGGGCAACTCCATATACAGCCCCGTCGGCAGCAGTTTCCGCTCTAATGGTTGCAGCACCACGGGCTCCGCGATGTTACACCGTATATCCATTCCCGCCGCCTGCTCACTCTCATACCGCGGCATCGGATTCTTGCTCTTATTGATTATCTTTATCGTCATATGTTGTTTGTTATCAATTTGTTACCATGTACTTTCGTCGCTGTGCAAATGGCCAAATATCTTCAATCGTAAATAAATCGTACATTCGTAAATCGTACATCCCCCTAAAATCTCTTCTCCACCAGCAATTTTATCCCGTCCGCCACAATCCTCAGGTGCAACTCTTTGGGCATCATCACGGGGTCGCCGTCAATGTGCATCGGTCCCTCTTTCTCGCGTATGAGTGTCACCTCCTTGGCGCGTATCGTATTGACATACAGGTCTTCATCGATATTCTTGGTGAACAGGCTCAGTGCCAACCCGGGGGCGGCGTACATCGGAAACTTGCTCACAATGGCAATATCCATCAGTCCGTCCTGGATACTGGCTTTGGGGGCGATATAGGCGTCATAGCCCCATTGCCCTGCATTGGCAAACGTGATGAGGAATGCTGTTACCGTCTGGTCAATCCCCTCACCAACAAGGTGATACGTCTCAGGCTGGTATTGAAAGAGGTCCTTGATAATGTTCTGCAAATAGGTCTTGAAACCTCGGCTGCTGCCCGTGGCGAACTGATGTGCCACCAGTGCATCGAAACCAATCCCGCACGTGCTGAAGAACGGACGCTCATTCACAAACCCGTAATCCGCCGAGATGACCTCCGAGCGGTTGAGCATCTCGATGGCACGGTTGAGGCGGGTGGATATGCCCAAATGCCGTGCAAAGCCGTTTCCGCTGCCGTTTGGCACGATACCCATTGCAGTGTCTGTGTCGCGCACTCCGTTGGCAACCTCGTTGATAGTGCCGTCACCGCCTACCGCCACTACGGCATAGTAGCCCTCCTGCGCAAACTGCTGCGTGAGTTGTGTCGCATGCCCTGCATACTCCGTAAACACTACCGTCGGCGAGAACTGCTCTTTGTCCAGCAGTTCTTTTATCAGTTTCGGTATGCGGCTTTTCGCCCTCGTCCCCGATATAGGGTTGATTACAAATGCTATATTCTTCATTTTCTGCCGTTTCTGATTAACACATATTCATCGTGCAAAGTTACAAAAAAAATATGAAATATGCAAGATGATGAGAAAAGAACGTGCTCACATTGCTTTGGTAACTTTTTGTACAGCATTGGTTTATAGCAAAATAGATACATGTATTCACAAAAGAGGCTGTCTAACAAGTGTAGGCAGCCTCTTGTTGTATTGTTTTTTGGGGTGGAATTATACTATCTCACAGGGGACGCGGATGTCTCGTACGCAGTCAACTCGCCAGGCTTTCCTGTTTCTTTATGGTTTCTTGGACTTGTTAGACAGCCTCCTGTGTTAAAGCGGACATTTTTTCATATTCTATGGCACTATGTTATGAAAATAGGGCGCGGATTTGTGCACCCGAGAGAAAATACGTACCTTTGTGGCTATTAGTGATGTTAGTATAAGAAATGAAGGTACTGATTTGTTCGAGCAATACGGGTGAGGGGCACAACTACTGCTCCAAGGCACTCCAAGCCGCCCTCGCAGCACGAGGCATTGATAGCGATATTATTGATACACTGGCACTTGCGGGGCACCGCATCTCCCACATCGCTGCCAAAGCCTATCTCTTTTCCTCCAAAAGCAATCTGTTCAGAAAGGTCTATACATTGGGCGGACTGGTGGATAAACTGCTGCAAGGCAAAGGCACCAAGTCGCCTGTCTATGTTGTTAACTCGGTGTATTCCAAGCACTTGTATAATCTCATCGTCTATAATCACTACGATGCCGTCCTCTGCCCGCACCTCTATCCGTCCGAGACGCTCACCTGGCTCCGCCGCAACGACGGCTTTATGATTCCCGCATTCTACGTGGCTACGGACTACACCTGTATCCCGTTTATCTCGGAAACGGAGTTGGACGGATACATTATCCCTCACCAAGACTTGGCACGCGAATACACTGACAATGAGATGCCCGCCGACAGGCTTTACCCGCTCGGCATACCGGTTATAGAGTCCAAATTCACTGCCCGCGTGCCGCAAACAGAAGCGCGGCAGCGTGTCAATCAGGAGTTTAACCTCACCCAAAAACACACCGACGGGCGATGGTTCCTGATGATGAGCGGCAGCATGGGGCACGGCAACCTCGAAGGGCTGGTGCGCGAACTCATTGCCCGCTGTGGCGAACACGACAGGGTAATATGTGTATGCGGGCGCAATAAGCAGACTTTCAAACAATTAAAGAAACATTTCGCCCGAGAGAAGCGCGTCACACCCGTAGGTTTCACCAACGAGATTTCGCTCCTTATGGACGCAGCGGACGTACTCCTCACCAAGCCGGGCGGCATCACCAGCACAGAGGCGTGCATCAAAAATATACCCATTGTCCATACCGAACCTATCCCCGGCTTGGAGAATCACAATGTGGACTTCTTCGTATCGCACGGGATGTCGTGTACCGCTCCTTTGGTGAGCGAACAAGCCGAGTTGGCAATACGCCTGTGCGAGGACAAGACTATGCGCGAGCGTATGCTCCAAGCGCAAAGGGATAACACCAACCCACACGCGGCAGACGATGTCGTTTCCTTGGTAATCAAGGCGGTACAGCAGCACAATGACCAATAAGGCGCGAAGACTGACATATTTGTTTCCGCTCCTTTGCGTGTGCCTGTTGCCTATGCAAACATGGGCATTGGAGGTGAGTCCGCATATCTCCTACTCGTGGAACGAAGACAGCACCATCACTTTCACCTACATCGATTCCACGGCGCGCAAAGTGGTGCTCAAAGGCAATTGCATGCTGTCCCATGAGGACCGCAGTTTCGCCGGAAGGCAGAAGCGGCGGCGTATGCGCGAGGTGCGACGGGGTGAGTGGCAGTGCACCACGCGATGGCAACTCCCGCCCGAACTCTACACCTACACCATCATCGTCGATGGCAAACTTCACACCGACCCCATGAACCCCGATTCTATCTGGGTGCGCAACCAACGCCGTAGCGTCCTGCTCATAGATGGCAACACGCAGACCAATCTCTACAAGGCGGCTCGCCAACAAGGGCAGGTGGAGAGTATCCGTTTCACGGGCGAGAGCGGCAACACCTACCGGATGATGGTGTATCTGCCTCATAACTACTGCGATACACTCACCTATCCGCTGCTCTACCTGCTGCATGGCATCAATGGCGACCAGCGCAACTGGCTCGAACAGGGGCGGGTAGGCAACATATTGGACAACCTCATCGAACGCGGTGATATTCAGCCCGTTGTGGCAGTCATGCCGCGGTGTCTGCTGTCCGAACCCAAGCACCCGGACCACGTGCAGTCCACCAATGTCTTCAACTACGGCGAAGTGTTGCGGGGCGGTTTCGAGAGGCATTTCCATGAGATAGAGGGCTATATCCACACCCACTACGCGGTACAGCGCAAGGGCAATGCCATCGCAGGACTCTCTTGCGGAGCACGTCAGGCAGCCAATATCGTCAACCAAGGCACAGGTGAATATACGTATGTGGGTATGTTCTCACCCGTTGTCACAAAGAAGCAACTGCCTCATGCACAAGCAGATACAACCATACACCCCAAGTATTGGGTAGGTGGCGGAACCAACGATTGGATGTTCCTTTCCGATGCCCGCTCCTATGTGCGCGGATTGGAGAAGAGTGGGGTGGAGCATATCTATCTGGAGTTGAAAGGCGGGCATACTTTTGCCAACTGGCGGGTGTTCGTCACCGATTTCCTTCGTTGGGCATACCCTGCACAACAGACTGATAATGAATAAGTAATACGACAGACAACAATATGTATATGAAGAAAATAGTCTTATTCGGGGCGTGGGTACTGTGCGCCTCAACCTTGTTCGCCGAGAGGCGGGTGGAATACTTGCCCTACGGCAATATGGACACATGGACAGTACGCCACATCAAAGAGTCAGGGCTCCTCGGAGGGGCCACCAAGGTGCTCCATGCCGTAGGGCCCAACGACACCATCCGTGAGAATAAAGCCTACGAACCCGTAGCGGGCAATCCATGGGCTTGCTCCGAAACCTACG
>DLLA01000137.1:5798-7913 GCA_002479035.1 Bacteroidales bacterium UBA7574
TAGAGGCGGGTGCAGGCGGTGCCGTGATTCCTGAAAGGCGTGGCAACGGCTACTGCTGTCGCTTGGAAAACAAGATGACACACGTCAAGATAGGGGACATATATGCCGTGGTGACAGGTGCTATCTTCTTGGGCAAGAAATACGAACCCGTGGGGCTCATCGGCAAATACCGCCCGCATACCGTGATTGATGTAGGCATACCTTTCACCAAACAACCGGTGGCGTTAATGCTTGATTATAAGGCTGTTATATCAGACTCTTGCTATATCACCAGCACCGCACGCGACAAACCGGTGCGCGTGGACGGCGAACATGACTGCGGCGAAATCTACATCTATCTGCAGCACCGTTGGGAGGACCCCGAGACGGGCGAGATATATGCGCGCCGCGTGGGCACAGCCTGCGAGCGGGTCTGCGAGACTATCCCCGAATGGGTCAACAACCACGAGATACCCGTGCGCTATGGCAATATCACCACCGACCCGAACTTCAAGCCCTACGAAGCCATCGGCTACACCATGATGATGACCCGCAACTCCAAGGGCAAGATGGTGCAGATACAGGAGGTCGGCTACAGTCTCGACAAGCCCACGCATATTGTCCTGATGATTGCCTCCGGCTGTTCGGGGGCTTTCCGCGCCCACGAGGGCAACAAACTCTGGGTGGACAACATCCGCCTCGTCTACGATGACGAGGAACACCCCGCAAAGACTCCTGCAAAAAAGCATTAGTACATCATATCTCACATGGGTAGGGTAGGGATGATAATAATATGTCTGTGCGTTGCGTGCTTGGGTACGCTGCGTGCCGAGGCGTACATATCCCTGTCCCCGTTGGATACTGCCGCATTACCCGTGGCGAAGCCCACCAAGCGCGAGATGCACTTCTTGCAGAACCTATTGGAAAGCAAGGCTTTCTGGCGTGTGCTGCAACATCGCTTGGAACGGAACAACTATTCCGACAAGTGCATTGCCGACTTGCAGGATATGCTTGGTAATATGCTGAAGCACAAAGTGTTGCAGTTGCCATGTTCCTACACAAGCATACAGCCCGATGGGGACACCATATTAATGTCAGGAAATGTAATACTGCCGCGAAACAGGCAATTACGCGGCGTGATACTGGCTTCGCACTACACCATCGGCAGCAACCGCGAGGCTCCGAGCGCATCCACCCCCTTCGAGAGTATCTTCGTCACCAAAGGCTATGCGGTCGTGATGGCAGACTACTTGGGATTTGGTGCCACTGCCGACCGCGTTCACCCGTATCTCTATTGGCAGAGTGCCGCACAAGCACAGACGGACCTCCTGCAATCTGTGCAGCAACTGCTTGACTACTATGGATATACATGCCCAAAAGAGGTCGTCAGTTACGGCTATTCCGAGGGCGGAGCCGTGGCACTCGGCACGGCAAAATACATGGAGCACCAACTGCCCGATTGGCAACTGAAAGCGGTATATGCAGGTGCCGGACCGTATGACGTAGCAGCCACCTATGATGCCTGTGTCGAGGCGGACAGTGTGGGCATACCATGTGCCATACCCATGCTCATTATGGGCATGAGTGCGGCATACAACCTCCATTTGCGCAAAGCGGATTTCTTCCGCGAACCGCTGCTCAGCCACTACGAACAATGGGTAGAGTCCAAACAATACACGGTGAACGAAATCAACACCCTCATGGCAACACACCGTCTCAGTGAAGCCATGACCCCCGAAGGGCGCGACAAGACGCAACCCGAAACAGCCCGTTTTTATGCCGCTATGCAACAGAGTGCCATACTGGGCTACGCACCCTCATGCCCCACCTGCCTCTTCCACAGCACGACAGATGATATTGTCCCCTTCCTCAATAGCGAGCATCTAACCCATTCCTTGTCAGTCTCTGACACAATATCGAGTGTCACCGGCACACCTCCTCATATCATATATGACTTCGCTGATTACGGCTCACACATGGCGGCATGCATACTCTTCCTGCAGCGCACATACAACGCTCTGCCGTAATTTCCGTTCCCGCCTACTTGACTGCATCGTCTTAATCTCGATTCATCCTCGAGTCAAGACTATGACATTAGCATGTGATTAGTATGAGATTAGTACGAACTATGTTGAA
>DLLA01000143.1:0-655 GCA_002479035.1 Bacteroidales bacterium UBA7574
ACTACAGCAATATCGCTTCTGATTGCGGCATCGACAGCAAGACCGTCAAGGAGTATTTCTCCATTTTGGAGGAGACCTTGGTGGGCTATATGGTGCCCGCTTACACGCAGGTGGTCAAGCGTAAGTTGCGCCAAGCACCACGGTTCTACTACTTCGACGTGGCGATACCCAATTATCTGCTGTCGCGACGCAACCTGCAACCGGGTTCTATAGACTTCGGACATGCCTTTGAGCATCTGATGGTACAGGAAATCATTGCGTACTTGGGGTATCACAATATGGGACATGCACTAAGTTATTGGCACACCTATCAGGAGCAGGAGGTGGATGCCGTACTCGGACAGGCAGAAGTGGCGATAGAGTTCAAGTCGTCCTCCGAGGTACAAACGCGCCACTTGGCAGGACTGAAAGCATTCCACGATGAGCACCCGCAAGCGCGACTGATGATAGTATCATTAGACCCCGTGCGCCGACGGGTAGGAGATATAGAGGTTATCCCCGCTATGGAGTTTCTGCATGACCTGTGGGCAGAAAAAATATACAAGTAAAGCAGCCGCGGTAGTCAAAATACGTATATAATTGGTTGGTATTAACGGTCCGTTAACGGCAACTGGCGGAGAGTAGTACCTGATGATGCAATTAATGGCTAATTCAC
>DLLA01000143.1:788-3136 GCA_002479035.1 Bacteroidales bacterium UBA7574
ATTAACGGTCTATTAATGGCAATTAGTGGAGAACAATCACCCGATAATGCTATTCATGGTTATTTCATGGATAATTATATGTTTATCAGTGTTTTAATGGGTCTTTATTGGCGTTTAATGGAGCCATGTCCGACAATGCATTAACGGTCCATTAACGGCGATTGGCGGAGAATAGTACCTGATAATGCAATTAATGGCTAATTTGCGGGTAAATTACATGTTATTCTGTTTTTAATGGATTTTGAATTTGCATTTTTCCCTGAAAAGCAGTATCTTTGTAGCAACAAACGACGGCAAATATGGATTCCGCAAACAATATCCTCATTTATCAAGATGACAATGGTGTAACGCGCGTATCGGTACGTTTCGCTGAGAACGATGTTTGGCTTACGCAGAGTCAGATAGCCGAGTTGTACGATACCACGCCCCAAAATGTGGGACAGCACATCAACAACATCTTTCAGACAGCAGAATTGGAGCAAAATCGAACTATAAAGAATTTCTTTATAGTTCGTCAAGAGGGTTCACGACAAGTGAAACGACAGATTGCGCACTACAATCTGGATATGCTTATCGCTATCGGCTATCGTGTGCAATCGTCGGTGGCTACCCGTTTCCGTCGTTGGGCAACAGAACGGCTGCATGAATACATACAGAAAGGGTTTGTGTTGGATGATGAGCGTCTGAAGAATGGGGGCAACCGCTATTTCCGCGAGTTGCTGCAACGCATACGGGATATTCGTTCTTCCGAGCGCAATTTCTACCAGCAAGTTACGGATATTTACGCCACAGCCGTTGACTATGACCCGCGCTCGGATATGACCCGACATTTCTTTGCCACGGTGCAAAACAAGTTGCACTATGCCGTCCATGAGCATACTGCAGCCGAGGTTATCTACCAACGTGTGGACAATCGGAAGCCAATGGTGGGTATGACCAATTTCCGAGGCAACTACATCACGCGCGATGATGTGAAGATAGCCAAGAATTATTTGACTGAGATAGAACTTACCCGCCTCAACCTGTTGGTATCGCAGTTCCTGGACTTTGCCGAATTGCAGGCATTGGAGCAACGGGAGATGCGTATGGTGGACTGGATAGCCGCTTTGGATAACCAAATTATTGCCAATCGGCGCAAACTATTGGAGGGTAACGGCAGTATCAGCCACCAAGAGGCTATCGACAAAGCCACACGCGAGTTTGAGATATACCGTGAGCGGGAAATGCGCACCTTAGAGAGCGATTTTGACCGCGCCATCAAACGACTCGCCGAGCAGAAAAAGGATTAACCGTTACAAGAGGAAAGAACAACACAACCTCTCAACAAAGCCATGGAAAGAGCAATGGAAAAATGCAAAAAGTGTAAATGAATAGACAATGGCATTTAATGGAGCCATGTCCGATAATGCATTAACGTCAATTAACGGCGATTGGCGGAGAATAGTACTTATAATAATCAATGACTAATTTGCTGACAATTACATGTTTTAACAATGGGGCTTTAATGGCGTTCAAGAAGTTGGGACTTGATAATGCCTCTGCTCTCTATCCATTCTTGCTCGAATTGGCGATTCACGGAACCCCGATAAGGCACTATTGGGATGTTTATGGATAAGCAAATACATAATTTATTCGATACTTTGTTGTATGATTGAATAAATTATTGTAATTTTGTAGATGATTACTATCCTGAAAAAAAATAAAAAGCGGAAATATGAATACCAACAAGCACAAAATCGCTGTCATAGCGGGTGCAGGTCCTGCGGGACTCACTGCCGCTTACGAACTGTTGCACAAGACGGATATCCACCCCGTCATCCTTGAGTCCACCAATGCCATCGGCGGTATCTCGCAAACGGTGCAATACAAAGGCAACCGCATGGACATCGGCGGACACCGTTTCTTCTCCAAGAGCGAAGAGGTGATGCGATGGTGGCAGAGTATTATGCCCCTGCAAGGTGCACCGTCAAAAGACGCTATATTGCTGAATAACAGCAATTTAATTACCCCCCCCATACAGTAAACACTACTGCGAATAGCGGTCCCGACCCCGAGCGTACCGACCGCGTTATGCTGCTCCGCAACCGCGTCAGCCGTATCTTCTTCCTGCGCAAGTTCTTTGATTACCCCATCTCCATGAAGAAGGAGACCTTCTTCAACATGGGTTTTGCCAACACGATGCGTGCAGGCTTCGGCTACCTGTGGTCGTGTGTGCACAAGTTGCCCGAGACCTCGCTGGAGAACTTCTATATCAACCGTTTCGGGCGACCGCTTTACGGGATGTTCTTCGAGGGCTACACCGAAAAGGTATGGGGCATGCACCCTTCCAAGTTGGGTGCCGACTGGGG
>DLLA01000143.1:3182-3326 GCA_002479035.1 Bacteroidales bacterium UBA7574
CCAAGTTGGGTGCCGACTGGGGCAGCCAGCGTGTCAAGGGCTTGAGTATCATGTCCGTGCTGAAAGACATGTTCCAACGCGCCCTCGGACTCAAGAGCAAGCACGTCGAAACCTCCCTCATTGAGCAGTTTATCTACCCGAAAT
>DLLA01000079.1:0-816 GCA_002479035.1 Bacteroidales bacterium UBA7574
ATTAACTATTTCGTGCTGGTGCCGTTCTACAAAAAGAAGAAATCGCCTAATCAAGACGGACTATGAATATCTACAAAGCAAATATACTCTATACGCCTACACCACAAGCCTTTAAGGTGCTTGAGGGCGGATATGTGGTAGTGGACGATAACGGCGTTATTGCTCATGTGGGTAAGACCATTCCTGCCAAGTACACGGGTGTGTCTGTTACGGACTTCGGGGACTCGTTGCTCATTCCTGCGATGAATGATATGCACGTGCATGCGCCGCAGTACCGCAATATGGGCATTGCCATGGACGAGGAACTCATCCCATGGTTGAACAATTACACATTCCCCGAAGAGATGCGTTTCAAGGATATGCACTATGCCTACGCGGTCTATACGCGGTTTGTGCATGACTTATGGCTCAACGGCACGATGCGTGCGTCGGTGTTCGCCACCAGCGATGCCCCCTCTTCGCTCTTGCTGTGCCACCTGCTCAATGAGGCAGGCTTGGGCGGCAATGTCGGTCTTGTAGCCATGGACAGGAACTGCCCGAAGAAACTGCAAGTGCCCTATCAGCGTTATGCGCAGGAGATGATTCAGTTTACTATGGCAACCAATGAGTACCCGTTGGTCAATCCGATTCTGACGCCGCGTTTTATACCTGCTTGCTCGCCCGACCTGCTGAAAATCATAGGACAAATAGCACAAGAGACGGGTATGCCGGTGCAGTCGCACCTCAGCGAGAACCGCTCGGAGATAGCGTGGGTGCGCGAACTCGAACCCGAGTCCACCTGCTACGGCGATGCTTACAACCGCTACGGATTGTTTG
>DLLA01000079.1:848-3917 GCA_002479035.1 Bacteroidales bacterium UBA7574
CTACGCTGATGGCGCACTGCTGCTACACCGAGGGCGAGGAATTGGAACTCATGCAGCGCAACCACGTGATGGTGGTGCATTGCCCGACCTCGAACTGCAACCTCGGTTCAGGTATTGCGCCCGTGCGCACGTTCCTGCAACACGATATTCCCGTTTCTTTGGGCAGTGATATATCGGGCGGACACCACTTGAGCATATTCCGCGTGATGCAGTATGCGTTGCAGATGAGCAAGTTGCAGTATGCACGCAGTGAAGGTAAAATGGCATTCCTCACTCTCTCGGAGGCATTCTTCATGGCAACTCGGACAGGCTTCAGTCGTGTGGGAGCCATCGCTGAAGGTTACGCCTTTGATGCACTGGTGATTGACGATAGTTCGCTCAATGCGGTAGATACGGCACACGGTATGAAGCCTTACACCCTGCTGCAGCGGTTGGAGCGGTATGTGTATCTCGGTGATGACCGCCAAATCACGCACCGCTTCTGCCAAGGACGTGACCTGCCGGAACCCGTGTTTAATTATGAATGAGGAATTGCAACTATCGTCCGTGGCAGACATAAATATATCAATTACCTAAAATCACCCAATAAATCGTACATCGTAAATTCGTAAATCGTAAATACTATGCTTCACATCTTATCACCCGAAAACAAACGTCTTGTTTGGTACCTCGCTATGGAGGAATACATAGCCCAGCACATCTCCGATACTGATAGTACCCCCTCCTTGATGGGGCAAGGGGAGTCAGAGTCGGTCTTTTTCAGTTGGATAGTCTCTCCCACCGTCATCTTTGGTCGCCATCAGGTGATGGAGGACGAGGTGAATCTCCCTTTCTGCCGCGAACACGGCGTGGCTACCTATCGCCGCAAGAGTGGGGGAGGGTGCGTGTATGCCGACCGTGGCAACCTGATGCTCAGTTACATCACGCCCGATACGCACAGCGAACAGGTGTTCCAACGTTACCTGGATATGATGTCCGAGGCATTGCGCGGGTTGGGCTTCCCTGCGGTGAAGTCGGAGCATAACGACATCCTTATAGACGGACATAAGGTGTCGGGCAATGCCTGCTACGCGCTGCCGACAGGCACTATCGTCCATGGTACGCTGCTCTACAACGTGGACTTCGGTGCCCTCCAACAAGCCATCACCCCTTCCAAGGAGAAACTCGCCAAGCACGGTGTGCAGTCGGTGCGCCAGCGTGTGGGCAATCTGGTGGACCTGCGCAACGAGATTCCCGACTTCGTGGAGCACACCAATGCTGCGGCTATGCAGAGTATCGAGAACATCGCCGCTTATTTCGGCAACACACTCTGCAACCATGCGCGCAACCTCACCCCGGAAGAGATAGCGGGCATTGATGCCATCGAGCAGACCTACCTTGACCCCGCCTTCATAGCGGGCAAGTAGTAGTGTAGAGCGAACATCGCATATTGTATCACATCAGCAAGGGCTGCCTCGTTTTATGTCGGACAGCCCTTGTTTAGAGATGTTTTCAAACTAACGACGATAGCGATTTACATTCCTGCAGCCAACACCTCTTCTATCTCCGCCTCGTCGGGGTTACGCAGCACGATAGTCCCCTCTCTGTCAATCAGCAGAGTGGTAGGGATTGCTGTAATGCCGTAGATGTCGCATGGGTTGTATGGCTCCTCGTGTTGGTCGCGAATCTGAAACCACGGCAACTCCTCGTCGGCAATGGCTTTGAGCCACTCCGTTTCATCTCTATCGCAACTCACACCCAATATCTCCAACCGTCCCGAAGGGTGGTAAGAGGTGTACAACTCCTTGAGTACAGGCAGCAGACGGCGGCACGGACCGCACCACGATGCCCAGAAATCCACCAATACATAATCCGCTGTTCCAATCACTTGACTCAATGCAAGCGGCTGACCATCAGCCTGCAACGACACAATATCGGTGTACTTGTGCCCCGGAGCACCCATCAGTTCGGCTTGAAACTTCTTGTAGTATTCCTGCATGCCATCCCTTTGCAAACGCTGTTCGGGCAATGCATTGAACACCTCTTCTTTCTGCTCGGTGGTCAGCATATAGTAGATATCAAAGAGGATGGAGTCTGCATCCGGGTCTTCGATATTCTCCATCAGCAACCCATAACTCTCGTCCACAAAAGCCGTAACCACCGAGTCGCGCTCGGCATACGACGAAGCCCTTTCTATCTGCACTACGACAGAGTCGTTCAACTCCTTGTACTGCTCCAAAGCACTCTTCTTGGGGGAGCATGCCACAAGGCACAGCCCGACCAGTGCAGGTATGATAAATCGTTTCATATCAATCAATTAGCGGTAGCCAACGGAGCGGCTTGCGTATAAACACGTGCTGCCAACTCTTGGTCCAATTGGTACATGCCATAGCCGTTCCCGTCCAGCATACGCAACTTTTGAATAATCTCCGTAGCATTCTCCTCTTCCTCCACTTGCTCGTCGATAAACCATTGCATCCGGCTCTGTGATGCGAAATCTTTCTCCTCAACTGCAATCGCCATCAGGTTGTTAATCAACGAAGTAACCTTTTCTTCGTGTTTTAAGGTGTGCTCAAAAGCAGCCAACGGGGAAGCCCACTCGGTGTCCACGGCATCAATGGCGCGAAGTAGCACACGACCGCCACGGCTCTGCAGGTAGTTGATAAAAATCTGCGCATGGTCCTGCTCCTCTTTGAATTGAATCGCAAACCAGTTCGCCATGCCTGTGTAACCTGCGTTTTGGCAGTACGACGACATACTCAAATACAGATAAGCCGACCACATCTCAGCGTTGATTTGGGCATTGATAGCCTCTTCTAAACGTTTGGAAATCATAATGTTATTTGGTTTAATGGGTTAGTATTTACAGTGTGCAGACAGGCTCCAAGCCACTATGCCACCCTGTCTAATAATCGCCACAAAAACCATACCAATCGGGAAATAATCGTACAAAATGTGTAAAAATAGGTGCACACACGGAAATATCTTGGATATGTTGCGTAAATAAGAAATTAGTCGTATCTTTGTGGCGTGTTTAGTAATATGGAGTGGTAGTTTTTGTATGCAAAGAAATATTATATATATATATAA
>DLLA01000149.1 GCA_002479035.1 Bacteroidales bacterium UBA7574
CGGCTCACAGGCAACCGCTCTATAAACGCCACATAATCAGCGAAGTACTCGGTGGTCTCCCCTCTCACGCCCACCATACAGTCCACACCGATAAAGGCATTGGGCATCACCTGCCGTATATGCGTCACACGCTCCTCGAACAACTCCCGCGTATATCTCCTGTGCATAATTCGTAGCACCTCATTGCTTCCCGATTGCAGCGGAATGTGAAAATGCGGGGCAAAATGCTTCGACTGCGCCACAAAGTCTATCACCTCATCGCTCAGCAGGTTGGGCTCGCACGACGATATCCGCACCCTGTAACCCACACCCTCTTCATGCGCCTGCAATGCGTCCAGACTACGCAGCAAATCAATGAACTGCTCCCCTGTACTCCGCCCGAAATCGCCTATGTTCACCCCCGTCAGCACTATTTCTTTCGCCCCCTCGTCTATTGCCTGTTGTGCCGCTTTCACCACCTCCGCGATGCTCGGATTGCGCGATTTGCCGCGTGCCAAAGGAATAGTGCAGTAGGTACAAAAGTAGTTGCACCCGTCTTGCACTTTCAGGAAACACCTTGTCCTGTCGTCTCTGGAATACGCTCCGTGAAAGTCATCCACCGTCCGTATGTCTGCCGTAAACTCTGGGGGGACTATGGTCTGTTTGGGGGACGACGCGGCTCGCGTCGTCCTGCCCGAAACGGGGTGCATCTCTCGCGTCGTCCTGCCCCTCTCTATCTGCTCCACCAACTCGGGAATCTTAAACTTCGCGTCCTGCCCTAGCACGTAGTCCACTCCCTCTATATTGCTTATTTCCTGTGGCTTTAGTTGTGCATAGCAGCCTGTCACTATCAGCACGGCATTAGGGTTCTCCCTGCGTATCTTGTGTATCGCCTGCCTGCCTTTGTGGTCAGCCACATCGGTCACGCTGCATGTGTTCACCACACACACGTCCGCCTCCTCATTGGCTCTTGCGCGCACGTGCCCGCGTTCCAACAAGGTCTTGCCTATCGCACTGCTCTCCGCAAAGTTCAGTTTGCACCCTAATGTCACAAATCGTATCGTCATCTCAAAAACACTTCAACCAAAAACACTTCAACCAAAAACACTTCAACCATAAACTCGTAAACCGAGTACAAAGATAATACAAAATCGTCCGAAATCCAAATTTATTTTCGTTTTTTCGCCAAAATGGCGCATTTTTCATTTCTGACCGCATAGTCCATATCTTCACTATTGTGCCGCCTCACGAGATTATTTAGCCTTTTTGGGGAGGGGTAGGGGGCACAAGTTTTCCAAATCTCCACTTATTATACTTCTTATACTTCTACTTCGCGTCTTTGTCGCGGGTGTATCGCGGGTCTGTCGCGGGTTGCACCCGCTCTTGAAAGACAATGCAAAGATACATCATCTTCCTCCCTTTTATTGCGCATAGTGCGCAATAATACGCCAAAGATACGGCATGCCTCAATTAGGCGCGGTGGTTTGACATGGTAGAAAAGGCTGAATTCAAGCCCTTATCAGAGTTGCTGAAATCTTTGCCTAAACACGAAACTGCGCCGCCTTTTTTCTATGCACTGACCTATACTACAAAAAGCAGACGGCTTTATATTTCGTCTGCTTTGTCTGTAAATTATTGAATTACAAACCTGTGTAGTGCTACCCGGACTCGAACCGGGGTTTACGGCGTGAGAGGCCGTTGTCCTAGGCCACTAGACGATAGCACCCTATTGCTCTTCTCGAAAGCGGGTGCAAAGGTACTGCTTATTTTTGACATGCGCAAACAAAAAAGAAAAAAAACGTATTTTTTTGTCAATCCACGGAAAAGCACTACCTTTGTACACTAAATCTAAATGTATTGTGTATTGCATACTTAATCTAAATGTATAGTCGGATGGAAAAGAACTTTGGATTTGTTCGGGTGGCAGCAGCCGTACCACAGATGCGTGTTGCCGATTGCCATTATAATACCACGGAAATCAAACACCAAATCACCGAAGCACTGCAAGAGGGCGTGCAGGTAATATGCTTTCCCGAGTTGAGCGTAACGGGGTACACCTGCGAGGACTTGTTTTTCACTCAGCAGTTGCAGCAAAACACCCTCCGTAGCCTTGAGGAGATATGTGCCTATACGCGCAACCAGCCGATTATAGTATTGGTGGGTGCACCGCTAAAGGTAGATAACAACCTATATAACTGTGCCTTCGTGATGACGGACGGCGAGGTGATAGGTGTGGTGCCGAAAGTGAACCTGCCTAATACGGGCGAGTTCTACGAGAAACGTTGGTTTACTTCGGGGCGTGCGGCTATGGAACACTGTGCCAACGGTCTGCAACCACGTATTCCGACCATCGAACTATGGAGTGGAGATGTGCCATTTGGTCCTGATTTGCTGTTTGTTACGCGTGATTATTGCTTTGGCATTGAGTTGTGCGAGGACCTTTGGTCGCCGCTGCCTGTGAGTACGCAATTGGCTATTCAAGGTGCAGAGATTATCTTCAACCTGTCGAGCAGCAACTGCGTGACAGGCAAGCATGCTTTCCGCCGCCAGATGATAACGCAACAATCCGCACGTGTGCACTGCGGGTACGTCTATACATCGTCGGGTATAGGCGAGTCCACCACTGATTTGGTGTTCTCAGGCAGCACTTATATTGCGGAGAACGGTGACCTATTGGAGATGGGCGAGCGTTTCCAAATGGAGAGTTCCATGGTTATTACCGAGATAGATATAGAGCGATTACGCATTGACCGTCAGCGCAATACGAATTTCACCAAAGACCAACACGGGCATTACAGAAAGATAAATGTGGCTCCGATTGACTCGGAAGACGGTTTTGTAGAGCCTATTCATCGACACTTCTGCCCGACACCGTTTGTGCCACGCGAGTCAGACAGCCTGAGTTACTGCGAAGATGTGTTCAGCATACAGACTTGCGGACTTCTTCGCCGTTGGCAACACACCCATGCAGAAAGCCTGATAGTGGGCATTTCCGGCGGATTGGACTCCACGCTGGCATTGTTAGTCAGCGTCTTGACAGCAGACAGATTGGGCTATAACCGCTCGCAAGTGATTGGCGTTACGATGCCCGGTTTCGGCACTTCTGACCGCACCTATCACAATGCCATAGCACTCATGGAGCAACTCGGCGTCAGCATTCACGAAATACCCATCCGCGATATGGCGACCCAGCACCTTCACGACATCGGGCATGACTTAGAAACGCATGATGTGACCTACGAGAACGCGCAGGCGCGCATACGCACGCTCGTACTGATGGATATGGCGAACAAATACAAAGGAATAGTGGTTGGCACGGGTGATATGAGTGAACTGGCACTCGGTTGGGCGACCTATTGCGGTGACCATATGTCGATGTACGGCGTGAATGCGGGCATACCCAAGACCTTGGTGCGTTGCATGGTGCGCCACGCAGCAGAGAATGTATTTGGCGAGGAGGTGCGTCGCATATTGCTTGACATCATTGATACGCCGGTCTCACCGGAACTGCTGCCGCCTGACCAGCAAGGCAACATCGCCCAAATTACCGAAGACAAGGTGGGGCCTTACGAATTGCATGATTTCTTTCTGTACTACTATCTTCGCTTTGGTTTTACCCGCGAAAAGATTGCCTACATGGCGACTTTGGCTTTTGACGGGCAATACAGCAACGAACAGATTCACCATTGGTTGGATGTGTTTATGCACCGATTCTATACGCAGCAGTTCAAGCGCAGTTGTCTGCCAGACGGTCCGAAAGTGGGAAGCGTTAGCCTGAGCCCTCGTGGCGACTGGCGCATGCNNAGTTCAAGCGCAGTTGTCTGCCGGACGGACCAAAGGTAGTCGGTGTGAGTCTGTCACCACGAGGCGATTGGCGTATGCCAAGCGATGTCGGAGAGTTATAATTTTAATTATATATAAGCAATAAGAATACAATAATTATTT
>DLLA01000131.1 GCA_002479035.1 Bacteroidales bacterium UBA7574
AAAAAGTTGTACATTTGCAGGCGGAAAGTAGCGACCACGCATACTCGCCAACAAGAACGTGTATATAGCCATCTCGGGAAATATCGGTGCGGGGAAGACAACATTGACCAAGATGTTGGCTCGCTATTATGGTTGGGAACCGCGATTCGAATCGGTAACTTTCAACCCCTATCTCGAAGACTACTACACCGACATCAAACGCTGGTCGTTCTGTCTGGAGACCTATTTCCTGAAAGAGCGGTTCAAGGATATGCTGGCAATCAGCCAAGCCACGCACACTATTGTGCAGGACCGCAGTATCTTCGAGGGCGTGTATGTGTTTGTTGCCAACAACTACAGGCGCGGCGACCTGTCCGAGCGTGACTACGAGACCTATATGGAACTCTTCGGGCACATGAAACGGCTGATGAAAATGCCAGACCTGATGATTTATCTGCGCAAGTCGGTGCCAAGTCTCATAGCACAAATACAAAAACGCGGACGCGCATACGAGGCAAGCATGCAGTTGGACTACTTGCACGACCTCAACGAGCGGTACGAGGATTTCATCTACCACCAATATGAGGGACGCGTGTTGGTCATTGAGAGCGACGACATGGATTTCGAGAACAATCCGGAGGACTTCCGGCAGATAATCAACAAGATAGACGCACAGTTGTTCGGACTATTCAGTGAGGACACGTGGAAATCAGGTAATAATTAATAATTAATAGTTNNTTTCGCAATCTGCGATTGCTCAATAAGTAATATAAGTAATAGGTAATAATTAATAGTTAATATGCATATAGCAGTTGCAGGAAACATTGGCAGCGGCAAGACGACGCTCACCAATATGCTCGCCAAGCATTATGGCTGGACACCCCGTTTCGAGAGTGTGGACTTCAATCCCTATCTCGAAGATTTCTATGCGGACATGAGTCGCTGGTCGTTCAACTTGCAGATTTATTTCCTCAACAAGCGGTTTAAGGACGTGGTAGAGATAGCCAACTCCACGGACTACATCATTCAGGACCGCACTATCTATGAGGACGCGCGTATCTTCGCCCCCAACCTGCACAGGCAGGGCTATATGTCCGACCGCGACTTTGACAACTATCGTGACCTCTTCGACCTGATGATGTCGCTCGTCAAGATGCCCGACCTGATGATTTATATCCGCTCCACCATTCCCAACCTCGTGTCGCAGATACAGAAACGCGGTCGCTCATACGAAGCCAGCATGCGTATTGATTACCTGCAGGGACTCAACGAGTTGTACGAAAACTGGATAGCCGAGTACAAGGGCAAACTGCTTATCATCGACGGCGACCACATCAAGTTCGGCGACCGCCCCGAGGACTTCCGCTACATCACTGACCGTATCGATGCCGAACTCTTCGGACTCTTCCCATTTGAGGGCAACGAGGCTGTCGGCAAAGAGATTAAATAGTACTCATAACTCCCCAACTTCTCTCAACACTCAACTCTCAACCCTCAACTAATGTGATACAGAAGTTCCTCGACTATATCGCCATTGAGAAACGGTATTCGCCGCGAACCGTGGGCGAGTACCACGACGACTTGTGCGCGTGGTGCGAGTTCTTGGGCGTTGATGTACAGGAATTTAACCCGAAGGATGTCACGGATAATGACGTGCGCTTGTGGATGGTGCACATGCTCGACGAGGAGCACCTGTCGCCCCGTAGTGTCAAGCGTCGGCTGTCTGCCCTGCGCAGTTTCTACAAGTTCATGTTGCGTGTGGGGTTGGTCAGCGTGGACATTACCCGCACAGTCATCACCCCCAAGGCGGACAAGCCTCTGCCCGTCTTCTTCCGTGAGAGCGAGATGGAGAACTTCAAACGCTTGAGTAGCAACGGGTTCGACCCTGATGAGGAAGACCCTGTCAAACGCTTCGAGGCACTCCGCAACTACCTCATCATCGAGATGCTCTACCAGACGGGCATGCGTCGTGCCGAGATGCTCGGGCTCACTGACAGCGATGTGGACACCGCGCAGGCACAGATACGCGTCTTCGGCAAGCGGCGTAAGGAACGTATTATACCCATCGGCGGCAACCTTATCCGAACAATCAACGACTATCGCCAATCGCGACACGACATCTTGGCATGCCCTCCCGCGGGTGGCACGTTTTTTGTGCAGAAACATAGAAACGGCAATTGGGATGCTATGGCAGCGGCAACGCTTTACAATATCGTCCGCACGCGCATGGGGGAGGTGTCCACGCTCAAGAAGCACTCGCCACACGTCTTGCGGCATACTTTTGCCACCACGATGCTCAACAACGGCGCGGATATACGTACCATCCAAAGTCTGCTGGGGCACGCCAGTCTCGCAGCCACGCAGGTCTATACCCACACCACCTTCGAGCAGATACAACGTGCCTACAACGCGGCACACCCGCGCAGCAATAAAAACAATCATGGGAACCAAGCCCCATAATGGGACGGAAGTTCCTGAGTATTAACCAATTAAAAAGGAGGAAACTATGAAACTGAACACCCAAGCCGTGAACTTCGAGATGGCGGAACGCCTCGAGAAGCACATTGAGAAGAAGACTCGTCGTTACGAGAAGTTGCTCACGCCCTCTGCGGAGATGGACATCCGTATGACGGTAGTCAAACCCGAAACCAACCTGAACAAAGAAACCACCATCCGCATCATCGGCATGGGCTCCGAGATGTTCGCGCAGAAGACTTGCGACACCTTCGAGCAAGGCATCGACGAGTGCCTTGAAGCCCTCGAAAAACAAGTGGAGAAACTCAAAGACAGATAGTCTTGCACACTGAAGACCGTTTGCAGAGGTTGCCCGAAATGATGGGCAACCTCTTTGTCTTCCATAGAGTTGATAATCTGCCGCTTTTGTTATACCCTTGCCACATAAAAGGTGTAAAGAAACGGCAGGCAAAACGAGAAAATGGCAAAAAAAACGTATCATTTTGGAGGACTGCGAATTATTTTGTACCTTTGCAGCCGATAGAGTGTGCAAATTAAAAAATATCAACATAACAAACCTTTATTCGTATGAAGAAATCGTTATTTTTTGTGTCGGTGCTTGCTGCGGCATTGCTGACATCTTGCGGAAAGCCTGTTGCTCCGGAACAGGTAACCGTTAATCCCAGCCCTCTGACCGTGGTTGGAGACAAAGTGAATGCAGACATTACGGGTACATTCCCAGTTAAGAAGTTCTCGAAGAAAGCCATTGTTACCATTACTCCCGTGCTGAAATACGAGGGTGGTGAGGCACTTGGCGAGCCTGTTACCTATGTAGGTGAGAAGGCAAAAGAGAATGGCAAGACCGTGTCGTACAAGAATGGCGCGCGCTACAAACAGACGGCTTCGTTTGACTACGTGCCCGCTATGGCTAAATCGGAGTTGTACCTGCGCTTTACTGCCAAGAACGGCAACAAAGAGGTTACAATCCCTGACATGAAAGTAGCTGATGGTGTAGTTGCTACTGCTAAACTGGCTGACGCTAAGGATGTAGAGCCGCAGATTACGGCAGACAAGTTCCAGCGTGTTATTCAGGAGATGCAAGAGGCTGATATCCGCTTCCTGATTCAACAGTCCACCCTGCGCAGTTCCGAACTCAAGTCGCAGGAGATGAAGGACTTGCAGGCTGCTATCAAAGACGCTGACAAAGACGAGAAGAAGGCTATCAACAAACTCGAAGTATCGGGTTATGCTTCTCCTGATGGCGGTGTGAAACTGAATACCACTCTGGCTGATGCACGTCAGGCAAATGCGCAGAAGTACCTGCAGAAACAGTTGAAGAAGGACAAAGTGAAAGCAAACATCGAGTCATCGGTTACCGCTCAGGACTGGGAAGGCTTCCAGAAGGCTATGGAAGAGAGCAACATCCAAGACAAGGACCTCGTGCTCCGCGTGTTGAGTATGTACAGCGACCCCGAGGAGCGTGAGGCACAAATCAAGAACCTGAGCGCTGTCTATAAGACCATTGCCGAGGAGATATTGCCCGAGTTGCGTCGTAGCCGCCTTATCCTGACTACCGACTTGATAGGTAAATCCGACGAGGAGATTACCACCTTGGCAAAGAACGACCCTGCTGCTCTCAATGTGGAAGAACTGCTCTATGCGGCTACTCTGACCAACGATGCCAATGAGAAGATGGCTATCTACAAGAAGGTTGTTGAACTCTTCCCGAATGACTATCGCGGATACAACAATGTGGGTATGCTCTATTTCAAGCAAGGCAGCATTGCAGAAGCACGCCGCAGTTACACGCAGGCTCTGAAGATTGCCGGCAACAACCCCGATGTAAACTACAACGCAGGTGTGGCTGCTATGGCTGACAACGACCTGAAGATGGCTGAGCAATACCTCGGCAAGGCTGCAGGTACCGCAGGCAACCTGAATGCCGCTATGGGTACCCTCTACACCATGAAGGGTGACTATGCTGCCGCTAAGAAAGCCTATGGCACCAAGCCCAGCAACAATGCCGCTGTTCAGCAAATCCTCAACGAGGACTATGCAGGTGCCCGTCAGACCTTGGCTAAGGTGGAGAACCCCAATGCAACGACTGCTTACCTGGCTGCTATCGTAGGTGCACGCACCAACGACCGCGACGCTGTATATAGCAACCTGAAGGCTGCCATAGCACGTGACGCACAGTTTGCCAAGAAAGCACAAAAGGATATTGAGTTCGCTAAATACCAAGAGGACGCTCAGTTCCAGGCAATCATTAAATAATGTCGATACTTTTCCCGAAAGTACCGAAACCACGTGAGTGGGACTACCGCCCCATTTACTACGATAAAGAAAAGGAGGCGCGCAAGGATAAACTTGCGCGTCTTCATCGTGGTTCGTTCCGTGAGGCACACGAGGCGAACACCCATAAGCGCAAAGACGATGCACGCCGCAAGTCCAAGTTGGTGTTTTGGATAGCATTGCTGGCTCTGTTGCTGTTTGCTTTCTACTACTTGCTGTAGGAATTGTCGCGGGTCTATCGCGGGTCTGTAGCGGGTCTCACATGGAGAACAATAGGTCATGACGGACATCATTCACTTACTTCCCGACAGTGTCGCCAACCAGATAGCGGCTGGCGAGGTGATACAGCGCCCCGCCTCGTGCTTGAAAGAGTTGGTGGAGAACTCCTTGGACGCGGGGGCTAAGCATATCCGTATCATTGTGCGTGATGCGGGACGCACACTCTTGCAGGTGGTGGATGACGGCAAAGGCATGAGTCCCACGGACGCACGTATGGCGTTTGAGCGGCATGCCACGTCCAAGATAGCGCAGGCGTCCGACCTCTTCCATCTGCGCACGATGGGTTTCCGAGGGGAGGCTCTGGCGAGTATATGTGCCGTGGCACAAGTGGAGATGCAGACCCGCCGCCCCGAAGACGAGGTGGGGACGTATCTCGAGATAGCAGGTTCCGATGTTCTCAAGCAAGAGATGGTGCAATGCCCCGCCGGTACGAATATGCGGGTGAAGAACCTGTTCTATAATGTGCCTGCGAGACGCAAGTTCCTCAAGACCGACCAGACCGAGTTGCGCAACCTGTTGGCTGAGTATCACCGTATTGTGCTGGTGAATCCTGATGTGCAGTTTACCTTTGTCAGCAACGATGAGATACTGTCCGAACTGCCGACGGGGACAACCAAACAGCGCATAGAAGCCGTATTCGGGCACACCTCCAAGCCTTTCACGGGGCAGTTGGTAGATGTGGCTACCCGCACGGAACTGGTGAATATATGCGGTTTCGTGGGCAAGCCTGAGGCTGCGGGTAAGAACAGCCAGCAGTATATGTTCGTGAATGGCCGCTATATGCGGCACCCCTATTTCCACAAGGCTGTGATGACCGCCTATGCGGGTATGCTGCAGCCTGACCATACACCGTCTTATTTTCTCTATTTCGATATCCACCCCGATGCCATAGATGTGAATATCCATCCGACAAAGACGGAGATTAAGTTCGCTGACGAGCAGGCTATCTTCCAAATCCTGTTGGCATCGGTACGCGAAGCGCTTGGCAAGTTCAATGTTGCCCCTTCGCTGGACTTCACTACGGAGTCCCGTTTGGATATGCCACAACCGGCGGCAGGTAACAGGGCGTTTGCCATTCCGCAAATACAAACCGACCCTAATTACAACCCGTTCCGACCGCAAAACAAACATACAAAAAGCGTTTCGCAGCCATGGGAACGCCTGTATGATACCAATCCCCGTCCTGTTCCGTCTGTAGAGGCTGAACCAACGGCACCCTTATTTACCTTGCCGCAAATAGGAGACGACACGCCCCTGTTGCAGTCGCAAGGCAAGTACATCGTGGCACCTGCGGACGGCGGACTGCTACTGGTGCACCAGCATCGCGCCCATGTAGCGATACTCTACCGCGAACTGACAGAACAACTGCGCTCACACCACGGCATCACGCAGCCCGTCTTGTTCCCTGAGGTGATAGACTTGTCGCCTGACGATTGGCACACATTGCAAAGCCTGTTGGCAGACCTGCAGGCGGTGGGCTTTACTTTGGAGCAGTTCTCACCGAGTGCCTATAGCATCACGTCCGTGCCCGCACTGTTGGGGCAGCAGAACGCCTCCGAGACACTGCTGCAAGTCATTCACCAAGTGCAGGATACCGGCTCCAGTGCCTCTGCCGAGTGGCAGAAGACCGTAGCCTTGTCTCTGGCGGACAGAATGGCTATTCCGGTAGGGAAGACGCTGACGGACAACGAGATGCGCGACCTGATACAACGACTGCTGCAGCACACCGACTCGCGCTACCTCCCCAATGGTCAAACCATCTTAACCATACTCACCAATGATGACCTCCAAAAGTATTTCTAAAGTCCTCGCAGGCATATCGATTGCTCTCCTGTGTGTTTCCTGCAATAGTCCTAAACAGCAGACTATCACCATCCTGCATACCAACGACACCCACTCGCAGGTCGAGCCTATCGAGGCGGGCAAGCGCGATGCCAACTGCGCCGGTTACGCACGTCGTATGGGGTTTATAGAGCGTGAGCGTCAGACAGACCCCGACCTTATATTAGTAGATGCAGGCGATTTCAGCCAAGGAACGCCCTATTTCAATTTCTATCACGGGCGTATCGAGATGGACGCCCTCAACCGTATGGGGTACGATGCCGCCACATTGGGCAACCACGAGTTCGATTATGGCTTGGACACGCTGGCGGTGATACTGCGCATGGCGCAGTTTCCAATCGTCTGTGCCAACTACGATGTCCGCAACACCCCCTTGGACGGACTGGTGAAGCCCTACACTATCCTCCGCAGGAAGGGACTGCGCATAGGCGTGTTCGGTATAGGCGTGAACCCGAACAGCCTCATTGCCACCAAGAACTTCGCCCCTGTGCGTTACCTTGACCCCATCGCATCGGCACAAGAGACAGCCACACTTCTCCGCCACGACAAGCATTGCGATGTCGTCATCTGCCTCAGCCATCAGGGTACCAACCACGCGGTGGACGGGCAGGTGTCCGATGTAGAACTGGCAGCCGCCACACGCGACATCGATGTCATTATCGGTGCCCACACGCACAAAGTGGTTGAGAACCTGCATATTGCCAACCTTGATGGCGACAGCGTCCTCCTCGCCCAAACCGGCAAATCCGGTGCCCGAATAGGAAAAATTACTCTGTCACTTACGCACTGATAATTACCTCGTACCCCTTTGCCTGCAAGGGGGCTGCAATGCGCTCCATATCTTCACGCGCCACTTTCTCCAAAGTCTTCACAGGCGTCGCGCGGTCGATGACGTACATCATAATCTGCTTGGGGTGAAGCACGTCCACAGCCTCATACCATGCCTGCACTTCCTCGGGCGTAGTGTTGTCGATATGCACACCGTTATGCTCGCCGCGCAAGAAGCAGGTCTGCAACGTGAAGCCACCGTCAAACTGCTGCAGCAGAGCCATTATCTTGCTGACCGTCAACTCATTATTTACGGGTTGGTCAATAGCGCGCATCGTGCTGTCAATGGCTGAGTCTAATTTCAATATACGGTTATCGCACAGGCGTAGTGCTTCCACCACATCAGGACGCGCCAGTTGCGTGGAGTTGCTGAGCACCGACACCTTTGCCGTGGGGAAGTACTTGTCCCGCAGCGCACAAGTGTCACGTATAATCTCAAGAAAATCAGGGTGTAGCGTGGGCTCACCGTTACCGCTGAATGTAATAACATCAATAGGTGTTCCCTCTTCTTGCAGGGCTTCTAATTTGCTGTGCAACGCCTGCTTCACCTCTTCGCGTGTGGGCAACACGGGGTGCGACACGGGTTGGTTGAAACCGCACTCGCAGTACACACAGTCAAAGGTGCATAGTTTATGCTCTATTGGCATAAGTTCCATACCTAACGACATACCCAACCGGCGCGAGTGGATGGGACCATAAACGATATTCGAAAACAACATACTTATATACGATTAACCTGTTTACAATCACACGATTACGCGATTACCAAGGGCACGGCACAATTGCTGCCGCATACTCATCAGCAGCGGTTGCTGTTCCAGAATGGTACGTATCAACTCCCAATCACCGCGGTTCTGCGCATCTTGCAGCATATTCTGCATAGCGTCAATGCGCTCATTCACAATGGTATATTTCAGTTCCAATAGTAGTCGCTGTATCAGTTCGGGCAGTATATCGGCATCAGTCTGCACCTTCACTTCCTGCTTCACGTTCTCCGATATGCTGCGTTCGCTGTAGATACTGCTCAGTTGGTATTTGTCGGCTATCAGGTTCACCGCCAACTGACTCAACGCTACATCGGGGTGGTGCTGAAAGAACGTAGCCGCCACAAAGCCCTCTTCCCTGCAATGGGCTGTGTACTCGTCTATCACTTTGCGATACAGCGGGTTGGCTATCTCGATGTTGTCGTTGGTCAGTTCCGAGATGATATACTCTCCTGCCAAGCAAACCGAACCGTCCTCGCCTGCATACAGCGGTTGCTCGCCGTAGCGGACAATCACCTGTATCAGGTTTTGCAGGTTCTCATCCTTGCGCGACAGGCTCCCGTGCACCACCGATAGGGGTGTCATCGTCTCCTCTTGTAGGGGAGCCTCCTCCTCATTGCCTGTCTGTTCGCGGCGCGTAGCACGTTCTTTCTCTTTGTCTTTCTCATCGAATATATGTTTGCGCACCTCCACCACCTTGCGGGTCAGCACATCCTCCTGAATACCAAGGAACGACGCACTGTCCTTGATATACACTTGCCGCTTGATAATATCGGGAATCACCGAGATGGACTGCACCACTTGGTTAATCATATCCACCCGTTTGGCAGGATCATCACCCGCCTCACTGCTCAGCAGATGGGTCTTGAAGCGGATAAAGTCCGTTTGGGCTGCCTGAATAAATGCAATGAAGTCCGCTGCATTATGGCTCTTGGCGTATGAGTCCGGGTCCTCCCCGTCGGGCAACAGCACCACTTTGACGTTAATTCCCTCCTCCAATATCATATCTATGCCGCGCAATGCCGCCTTGATACCTGCCTTGTCCCCGTCGTACAGAATGGTCACGTTCTCCGTGTAGCGGTGCATCAGTTTCACCTGAGGAGTAGTCAGCGATGTACCGCCCGATGCCACCACGTTCTCAATGCCCGACTGCACCATCTGTATCACGTCCATCTGCCCCTCCACCAGGTAGCAGCAGTCGTTCTTGGAGATGGCTTGCTTGGCCTGATAGAGGCCGAACAACTCGTTATGCTTCTCGAACAACGGCGAAGTAGGCGAGTTCACATACTTGCCTGCCTTGTCGCTTTTCTTCAGTAGTCGCCCTGCAAAGCCCACCACCTTGCCACTGGCGGAAAAGAACGGGAATATCACACGCCCGCGAAACCGGTCATACAACCTGCCATCCGGGCTCTTCAGACACACGCCCGTACCGATATGAGGCTCATTGTCAGGGTCGTTCACGAGGTACTTCTCCTGATACCCAGCCTGCTTGGCTGCCGCCCATAGGCTTGCCCGCTCGGGCGAATAACCTATCTGGAATTTCCGTATGGTGTCTTCCCGCAGTCCGCGTTCACGCAGGTAACTCATACCTACAGCCTTGCCCTCCTCGGTGTCCCACAACTGATTCTGAAACCATGTGTTGGCAAACTCGTTCACCACGAACATCGACTCCCTGTCGTCTTGCCGCTGTTGCTCTTCGGGTGTCAGTTCGCGTTCCTCTATCTCTATATGGTAACGCTTGGCAAGTAGCCGTATCGCCTCCACGTAGGAGCATTGCTCTATCTCCATCACAAACCCCACAGCGTGCCCCGCTTTGCCGCAACCGAAACACTTGAAGATACCCTTGCTCGGTGACACGGTGAACGACCCCGTCTTCTCATCGTGGAACGGACATAGCCCGATGAGGTTCGCCCCACGCCGCTTCAGTGTGACATAATCGCCCACCACCTCCTCTATCTTGGCGGCTGCAAACACACGTTCTATGGTCTCACGAGGTATCAAACTATGTACGATTTACGAATTTACGATTTAGCAATTTATTTTACGATTGGGAATGAAGTACGATTTTGCATTCTCTCAATCGCACGGCAAAGGTAACGAATAATCCGCACCTGTGCAAGATATGCATACAATTTCTGCTATGGGGATGCCAATATAACCGATGGTAGTATATCCCCTCAGGACCCACTAATTGCTCGTTAGAAACGAGTATAAAGCCTATACATAAACATGACTCCATCGCCCCTCCTACGATAGGTACAAATCATATATAACTTTGAAGATAGCGTGTAGCCGCCGCACTACACACTACACAAGCAGTCGGCAGTTATGCCAACTCAGTAACTCAATCCCATTCCCAATATCCACTACCCAACCAATAAACTTATGAAACCGAGTACAAAGATAATACAAAATCGTCCAAAATCCAAATTTTTCTGCATTATTTTTGCATTTTCTTTGTAAGTTAGTGATAATCAATGGTGCAAAAATCGTCATTTTTAGGCATTTCCTCCATTTCTTTTTCAAAAACATATGTTTAGTCCAAACGCTAATAAGATTACGTCTAATCTAACATAATAAATCCTGCCCAATACTCGGGGGCTTCAAACATACGGTCACCATCTTCATCTACAGCATAACGAACAGCATTGCGGGCATTCGTGAATGCCTCCCTCTTTGATTGTTTAAGCGTAATCCAATTTCTATAGAATTCAGTCATAAATAGTTGCGTGGCAGTATCATTGACTTTCCATAAACTCATAATGATGGTCTTGACACCAGCCTGTTTGAACGCACGCTGAAGACCAAAAACGCCATCACTGTTGATATCGCCTTGCCCTGTTTGGCAAGCGGACAACACCAACAAATCCACACTGGTGAGATTAAGCGAGGCTATCTCTTTAGAGAATAAAACACCGTCTTGCACTCCCGTCGGTATCTCATCCCGATGTCCCTGATATGCAAGATTAGCCCCTGACAACATTAGTCCCGACCGCAACAAAGGATCATCGACTGGTGCATTATCATCCATGCTGATAGCAAACAACTTATACAAATCCTTTTGCGGAGTTTCTTCTTTCTGATGGAAGAAACCATGAGTGGCAATATGTAGGATGTTCACCTCTTTCCCACTGAGAGCCTTAAAAGACTCCTCGTTGCCCATATCGGCAGTATAAAAATCACTATGGATACCCTCTGCCCTTAAATCCTTAACTATTGTCTCCACCTCTTTTTTTGTACCGGGCAGAGGTCTAAATCCTGCCCGTTCTTCATCATCTCCACGACAAGCCAACAAAGTCGTTTTTTCATACGATTGACTTTGCGCCAACATATCCTCTACGTCCATACTATATTGCAACCCACCGTACAAGACTGCTGTTTGTGGGGTTATCTTGGAATTATCCATAACCAATTCCCTGGTAGAAGACAGACGCACAAGGTCATATTCTTCTGAAAGTAATTTTCCCGACGGGATACTGATTGCTTCTAAATTGAACTGGTAGAGCAAGCCATCGGGAGAAAAATAAACTTTAGTATGCGGTACGATAAATACAGCCAAATGCTCCCATAATAATCGGTATGATTCATTATTTGAAGGACTATAAGCGACATCCGGATTTTTCATTAACTGCCGTATGTCCTCTTCGTTACAAACAGAAAACATTAGTGGTTGTTTCCATCCTTTCTTCAATAATAGTGCTACATATTGTTTTACATTCGCGAACCCATTTTCATCATAAGGCGAGAAGCATACAAACTCTATTGCTGCTTCATTGTCAGATAGTTTGTTTTGTACATCCTGCCACTTGGCACGCCAAAGGGCTTGATTATCACGATACTGCTTGCTATTCTTCATCAACCACGATTCAACACTTTCCGCTTCATATTCAAGTGAGTCTAATGTGAATTTATTCATATCAGTCTCTGGAGATGCTATCGTTTGACGAAGATTTTCTAACTCTTTCCATTGAGAAAGAAGTATTGAGTCTGAAGTGGTGGATAATATGTGCGTCAATGCTGAAGATGCTTGTAGCAGCATGCCCTTGGATTGTAATGCGCAATCATATACAAGCGTTGAGAAAAAAGGATGTTCTCTGTGGTGTGCATACACAAATGCCGGTACTGACATTCGCATAAAATTGCCTTTCTCCCAAAATAGAGCACGTTCTCTTGCTGTCAAGAAATCAAATTGTGTAGCCATCAACTCTGAATAATTTGCCAAAACCTCTTGATACAATAGAAAGGCTTTTTTCTCTTTCCCATTCTGCAAACTATACAAAAAAGCGATACATTCTTTTACTAAAGCCATTGTTGCGGGCTCCGTATCAATCTTTTGGGCAATCTTCATTGCTTTATCAAAGTGGGTTATAGCCTTCTTAAACTCACCTTGACACATGTATACAAATGCCGAATTTGCTATTGAGAAAAATAGATTGCTTTGTCTAATCAATCTGTCAGAGTACTCGCTTGTATGAATAGATTCTTCTATGCATTGTTTTGCATCTTCAGACCGCCCCATGCTTTGATACAATATTGCCATATTATTGAGTATGGTAGGATACATACTATTATCATGAGAAACCTTCCCCAAAGTCATTTTATAGTACTCTTCTGCTTTCTGAATATCTACATAAGTATAAATATATGCCAGATTTGCTAAAATAAAAACATATTGTTCTGATTCTTCCAATGACTGGTAAATATCATATGCGGCTTCAGTATATGCAAGTGCTTTTTCATAGTTATTTAACTTAAAATAACATTGTCCTATATTGTTTAATAGGTACATATACGAGATATCTGAATTACATTCGTTTGTCAATCCGCGTTCACTGTATTCAATAGCCTTTTCGTATTGACCAGAACTTCCATATACTAAACATAAATTATTAAGATATGTAGAAGCCGTTATTAAATTATACTCTTCCGCTATACGTAACACATCTTCTGCATAGGGTTGTGCTTCCGTATATTTACCCATCCTACACAATAAAAGTGTCATTTGATTGAGGACATCCTGTTTTACATACATAGAATCGGATAGTGTTTGAACATACATACACGCCTCGTCCAAGTAGTATTTTGATTTAGAGTATTGCTCAAGACTGTAGCAACAACGCGCAATATTGTAAGAGAGAGTAGCCAAAGTCAAAGAGTCTTCTATATTTATCTTGTGAGCCATAGTTATGGCTGAATCTGCATAGGCAAGTGCATTGTTATATTGCTTTAAGTGGAAATAACATTCCCCAATATCGTTATACGCCCACATCACTTTGCTCTTGTTCGGCGGAGTGAGATACTTTGCGAAATCAATAATCATTTCTAATCCCCCTATGGCATCCTCATACGCTCCGTTATTCACACACTCTACGGAGCAGTCCTGCAAAACCCATAATTCTGTAATAATCAAAGAATCTATAGATGGATATTTTATACTATCCGCATATACCATGAGAGACCAATAGTCACCATGACACGAATCACACAGATAGGGGTAATCTGCATATTGCGCCCCTGCATCTATTAGCCGTAAACATGAATCATACTGCTGATGCCGGATAGCCCATACAAAACGAGCATCAACAGAGTTAGTAACGGCAGTAGTATCTATACCGACAACGTAGTCAGTTTCTTCAGCAGAGACTGAAACGTAATTACAAGTCAGTGCTACCAACATTAGAAGCAATGGGCTTAGTATCTTCTTCATATTACCAAAACAGGCTATCTAATCGGTGATACTTTCCTAAAATTATGGAGATTGAAATAAACAAAAGCCTTATCACCCCAACCGCAAGGGATTGAGGTGACAGGCTATTTGTGGATATAGTGTTCGTTCTTCGTAGCGACGGAAATCAGTTGGTTGCAATTACATAGTTGTTATATACACGACCGCGGTTTACAATTTTGATTTTGAACACGCCTGTCCAACGCGGGGTGAAACGTACATAACAATCATCTGTGTAGTCAGTGTCGCTGGTAATAAGATTACCATTCTCATCATAGATATAAAGGTCCAAATCGGTATCACCATCACCCGAAACAGCGACCTCTGCCATCTCGTTTGCCCAAAACTTGACATTGTAGTAAGTGTAGTCATTTGCATAGACTTTATCCCTGCCATATTTGGCACCACCTACAGCACCACGAGTCCCCTCTGCTTCAGCAAAGATTTTTTCTTCTACTTTAGCAGCCATAGCGAGAATGGTTTTGTCCTCGGTTAAAGTCTTTGCATCTGCAATAAGTTTAGCGGGTGATAAATGCTCCGCAGCGGCTTTTCCGCCATCATCTTTCTTTTCCCCTGCAAAGAACTCTTCCGCTACAAGGTCTTGAGTCGGAGTACTGACAAGGATATTTGCCGCCTCAATCAATGCAGATGCAGATTCTTCTTCGTAGCCATACTTTGCCAAAGCATCTGCTGTTCGCAGTGCAGAAACTTCGGTAGATGCTTTTGCCTCACATACTTCTTTTTCAGAGTCTTGAGGTGCTGCAGTCTTGTTGCACGAGACCATTACTGCGCTCAGCGCAATAATAGAAAGAAAAAATACTTTTTTCATTTTTGTTTGTTGTTAATTGGTTAATGATTTATTTGTTAATTAGGGATTTGTCCCCTATTAAATGCACATATAATCACCATAATGTTGTTTTATCTGTTTTTGATGGCTTATCCATAGTCGGAGTTTGAGTCCGAGGGAGGTGAGCACTCATCCAACTTTTTAATCGCAGGCGTAACTCATCATAAGTCAGTATTGTCAGTTCAGTCTTTAATGCTGCCATGGCTGCTGTCAGAGACCCCGCTTTTTTATATTCCTGATTACTCTGGTAATCTTTGCAAGCACTGATAAAAACCCAATCTATATCACCTTGAGGGATAGATTGTACTCTCTGCTCCGATTTACTACCAGACATTATCTTCTTCACAAAAATCAAGGAAGCATCGGCTAAATCAGAAATAAAACTCCCTCGGATACATTCTCCTTCGTCATTATCCCCTCGCGAACCATCCCCGCTGTGACATGCATCTGCAACAACAATGAGGTTTCCTTGTTCTCCTATCTTTCGTTTAATATCAGAGAACCACACAAATAATTCATCATCAAGTATATGGTTTTCTCCCTCATATATCCGTTCCTGATAAACAGCACGTGCATCATAAGGAATCCATGCTTCATCAAGTCCATCTTCTTCATCACCGTCTATATCCGTTATTTGCTGACCATGACCCGAAAAATGGACATAGACAATATCACCACTTTGAGTTTGCGTTGTCAAGTGCGAAATTGCCGTAATTATCCCCTCGCGTGTGGCTTGTTCATTGACGAGTTCTTCAATATTGTGTTTGCCGAAGCCATTACAAAGGAGCATATCTTCAACGACAGGAACGTCTTTGTCGCCATTAATTTTAGCCCAGCCACTAACCTCCGGGTAATCACCGATGCCTATGATTAGTGCCCGTTTGGTAGCAGCGACATTTACGATAGCCATTGTTACCACCAATACCGATAAAAACAATCTTTTCATATCGTTTACTCTTTCGTAGATATTCCGTAAAATTTCCAATCACTATCTCCTGGCTCAATCATATCAAATGATGTTGTCCCTTGTGGTATGGCAGGAAACACAAGCCGAAACAATTTATTGTCGGTAACGCCATTCAATAAAGTCTGATTCGGTGCTATTGCAATTCCATCTGCGGATAGCAATCTGTACTTTTTACCTGATACATTTATGTATGTATTCTTGTCGATATTTATCCACTGATAGTAGCCTTGGGCAGTCCTGTTACTATATTGAAACTCTATAACAGTTTGCGTTTCCGACAGTGTAAGTCTTTGAATACGAATGGCATTCATGGAAAGAGCATTATCTACATAAGGCATTTCTATAGTATGGCTTCCTTTAGATACAGGAGGTGCTCCATATTGGGGTTGTGCAGAACGTGGTATATCTAATGCCTGTGTGGAAGCATATATCGTAAAGATATAACTTTTAACCGCTTTTACTTTTTCGGGCAAGGTCTTCCCTGCCAAATCTTCATTGGTGGGTTGTATTTCTGAAGCAGCAGACAATTTTGCAATCAACTCACTAACATATTGAGCCTTAATGGCATATCCCACATTCTCCGCAGCAGGTACTTTCGCATTGATACATGCAATCACATTGCCGTTATTGTCAAAAAGAGGTCCACCGCTATTGCCCGGCTGAATCGGGGCTGATACTTGATAAGAAGTGGCATCCCCCTGATACCCCGTTCTGGACGATAGAACTCCTGTTGTCAGTTTGATTTCATCCCCTAAAATATCAGTCATAGGATACCCTAAAACAAACACAGACTCACCGACCTCCGCTGGCTGCGTTTTAAGAGCATAAGGAAGACGACCAAATCCGCGGAATTTAGAATCAGTAATTTTGATAATAGCCAAATCGTGTTCTATATCAGTAACAGTAACCTCACCTGTGAATTGTCTGACAGAATCTCCTATTACGTGCTTTAGTTTCAAGGAACGAGCCCCATCTACAATGTGATAGTTTGTTACCACATAGCCATTGTTGATTGCCCAGCCAGTTCCCTGCCAACTACTTGGTTGCTGCTGTTGTTTGCCATAAGGCATACTTGGCTCTCCATATTTTTGGGCTACACCGGTCAAACAGACCATGGAGAGGATTGCACATAAAAAATAACGATATACCATATCAAATAAATTGATGTTATTATCATTTCGACAGGTACATAAACAAAAAACGTGGAACTCGACTGTCGCCGTTCCACAGATTGAGGCTCTCGCATTGCCTGGAAAATAGAACCGACAACGCGAAGCCCACGCCAATATAAGCAAACACACCAACACTGGAACTACACACAAAAGAGTATGATTGCCTAAATATGCAGCAATTAGGAATCATCAACTTCCCAATAACCATATATTGACGACGCGAGCCGCGTCGTCTCCCAGTTGGCGGAATACACTTATATTCCGAGGACATCTACCGTTGCTAAGTCTGATTTTCCGTGAAATTTGCGAGATTTCAATCTGTCAGAACAGAGCGCCAATAAACGCCTTTTATTATGTAACATGAAGCCCGAAACATTGGTGCTTGGGCATCACCACCCGCAATATGCGAGCCATAATACCCACCCACTCACCTCTGCGTGGTCTTCACGGCACAAAAGTACAATAATTTTTGCAGGTATGCAAAAGAAATACGGAAATTGTTGTTGGCGGGTTAGCAGAGGACTTCGCAGAGAACTGAGTTCTTTGCGAAATGGTGATAGCGTGGCGTGAGTATTGTATCACAGATTACTAAGAGTGGAGCATAGGGTGGTTTGTGGGGTGCGTAAGGGTTGCGTATCCCTTGCTTATATGGAGTTCTGCTCAAGCCACCGGCTTTCGCGTCGCTACGAAAGCACCCCATTAAGCCCACGGGCTTAATGGGGGACCCCGCAGGCACTCAATGCGCTATGCGCATCTGCCTTACGCTTCACCCTTGCTGTTTGGCGGGAGGGAGAATGGGGAAAGAAGGGGACGGAAAAATGGGCAGGTTGGTACATTCTTAGTTCCCATATTATGGGTATTTGCCATTTTTTCGTACCTTATGTGCGATTTTGCGCTGCTTTTGTACGATTTTTGCAGGGAAGGTTCTTGTGACTCCTAATAACCCCTAAATGAAACAATAATATGGCAACAACGAACCGAATACTTTGGGCGGATGACGAGATACATCTGCTGAAACCGTACCTTATTTATTTGCAAGAGAAAGGATATGAGGTAGTGCCTGTAAACAACGGGCAGGACGCTATCGAGCAATGCCGTGAGCAACAATTCGATATTGTCTTTTTGGACGAGAATATGTCCGGATTGTCGGGTTTGGAGACGCTGCAAGAGATAAAAAACATGCGCCCTGCGTTGCCCGTGGTGATGATAACCAAGTCGGAAGAGGAGCGCATTATGGAGCAGGCCATCGGGCAGAAGATAGCCGACTATCTGATTAAACCCGTTAATCCCAATCAGATACTACTATGCCTGAAGAAGCATGTCCACCAGCGCGAAATCGTAGAGGAGCACGTGAACACCACATACCGGCAGGAGTTCTCGGACATCTCGTATATGATTGACACCGCCACCACCGTGGAAGAGTGGATGGCGATAGAGCGCACCCTGACGCATTGGGAGATAGAGTTGGAGGAATCCGCTATGCACGAGATGCTGCGCATGCAACGCGAGCAGGCGAATGCAGCCTTTGCCAAGTTCATAGCCAAGCACTACGAGGAGTGGTTTGTGCAGGGAAAGGAGCGTCCGATGATGTCGCAGGATGTGATGAAACAGCGCATCTTTCCTCTGCTGGACAAGGGGGAGAAAGTGTTCTTTGTGGTGATTGACAACTTCCGCTACGACCAATGGAAGACGATACAACCTCTTCTGTCCGAGTGGTTTACGGTGCGCGACGAGCAGATGTATATGTCAATACTGCCGACCGCCACGCAGTATGCGCGCAACGCCATCTTTGCGGGACTGCTGCCCCTGCAAATCAAGGAGATGTACCCCGACCTGTGGGTGGACGAGGATGACGAGGAGACCAAGAACAACTACGAGAGCGAGTTGATACAGACCCAGTTGGACCGCTTCCGCAAACGCTATACCTACACCTATTACAAGGTGAACGAGAGCGACTTCTGCGAGCGTATCACGCGGCAGTTCAAGGCACTGCAAACGCCGCTTAATGTGGTGGTACTCAACTTTATAGACATGCTGTCGCATTCGCGTACCGAAAGCAAGATGATGCGTGAACTCGCCAATGACGAGGCGGCATACCGCAGTCTGACACTCAGTTGGCTGCGCCATTCGCCTACGGCAGAGATGTTCCGCAGGATTGCCTCATTAGGCTACAAGGTGGTGCTGACGACCGACCACGGAACGACGCGCGTGACCAACCCCGTGCAAATCATCGGTGACAAGAACACCAACACCAATCTGCGGTACAAAGTGGGCAAGTCGCTCAGTTTCCAATCGAAGAACTGCTTTGAGATTACCCGCCCGAAGCAGGTGGGGCTGCCGTGCCCCAACGTGAGCAGCAGTTATGTGTTCTGCACGGGTAGCGACTTCTTTGCCTATCCGAACAACTTCAACTACTACGCGCAGTTCTACCGCGACACATTCCAACACGGGGGCATCTCGTTGGAGGAGATGCTGATACCGCTGGTTACCCTTGAACCGAAATGAAGAAGATAGGTCGGATTATCGCGTTGCTGTTTGTATTGGTTGTGGTGTGGGTGCTGTGGTCATTGTTCTCGCACGGGTTCTCTGTGCCTGATGCCGCCGACTATCCCCACCAACTGCGTGTGCTGACCTACAACACCCATGGGCTCGGACTGACAGGCAACAAGAATGCGCAGGAGTTGCTGTCGTATGTCAGTAGTCAGGACGCCGACATCGTGTGCATGCAAGAGGTGAGTGTCTATAAGAACTCCGACCACCTGAGTCTGCCCGAACTGCGTCGTGCCATGCGGCAATACCCCTATACCTACTATGATTTCAAGGTGTATAACAGCCATCGGCAGTTCGGCAATGTGGTGTTTTCGCGATACCCGCTGATACACAAATACACACTGCCCTACGAGTCGCGGTCGAACATCAGCAGTAGGTGCGATGTGGTGGTGGGTACGGATACGCTGCGGCTGATAGTCAACCACTTGGAGAGTTACAGGCTCAACCGCAATGACCTGCAGTTGGACTCTATACGGGCTACGTCGTTCAAGAACAGTACCCTCAACCGCAAACTGGAGAGTGCAGGCAAACTGCGTCGCCAACAGGCAAATGTGGTACATAGTGAGGTGAAGTCCTCGCCCTATCCCGTGCTGGTAGTGGGTGATTTCAATGCTCCACCCACCTCGTATGTGTATTGGCGAATCAAATTAGGTCTTCGTGACTGCTTTTTGGAGACCAGCCGTGCGCAGTTGGGCAATACCTATATCCGTCACCATATTGGCATACGAATCGACTATATCCTCTGCTCGCGGAGTCTGCAACCGCTTGACTTCCAAATTGACAAGGTACACTATTCCGACCACTACCCGATTATGGCAACCGTGGGGTGGTAGCCTTTCGCTATCAATCGCTTGGCGAGGTATTCCTGTTCAGGTTGTTCGGGGGTTGGGTGCCACTCTGCTTTGTGCAAGACGCCCAAATATTCGAGGTCCATCACGGTACTATAGCCGCTTCTCGCAATGATACGCTGTGCTCCTAATAGGGCACATATCAATGATTTATCGTCTATATACGGTACTATGATGATATTTCCCATGCGGATGCGCGTCATCTGTTCTCCCATTTTTCCACGCACCAATAGTACCCATTGTTGGGTGTGTGCAAACCGCGCGATGATTTCCTCCTCAAGCAGGGTGCGTTGCGGTTCCAACCCCGATAACACTGCCACCACTTCATAAGGGCTTGGTGCGGGTGTAGCAGGCACCTCCAAACGTGATAACGGACCTATATACCGCACACGCGCGTCCATACTCCCTCCGTGGCTTAGTGTTCCCGACAGGCTCTGTTCTGCGGATGCATAGTCGGGAACCCATATCTCGTGGAACCGCTGATATACAAAGCGGTGCATGGCTTGTGCTATGGGTTGCAATGCCCGCAACCGTTGTGGCAGTTGCACATACAACTGGTGCGTCATATACACACAATGCACCTTGGGACTGCGCAAGCCAAACCGATTATCCGAGATTATCAAATCGAAGTGTTCTTCGCGAAGCAATGTCCGCAGGCATCGGTTGTCCGCCAAGGTGAAGCGCAGCAACTGCGGGACTGCCCGCCAATAGAAACTGTGTTGTTTGTTGCCCTTGTCGTAGCGTAGATTCAATGGTGCCAATGATTCCCACCGCAAATGGGGGAAGGTGCGTCGGAGTAGGAGGAGGCTCTCTCCGTCACCGCCGAGCACGACCTCGTCGCCCGCAGCCACATACCTGCGGACAAGTGGGACACAGCGTGCAGCATGCCCAAGCCCCCAATTCAGCGGTGCTATCAGTACTTTCATATCACCTTTTGCGTTTGTCGGGCACAAAGGTACAAATAAATAATTAATAGTTAATAGTTAATAGTTAATATCTTGGTACTGTCGGCTGCCAAAACGCAATGTGATAATGAATTGAAAGTGATGAGTTGCGAGTGTGCGGAAAAAAGCGTAACTTTGCGGGCTTTATGCATACGTATTGTGTTCGTTTTGCAAAGAATCCTGCTCTGCGTGATACAATGTGGTTGGTGGGGCTGCAAGGGCTGAACTATTTGGTCCCATTGTTGGTGTGGCCATATCTGATGGTGGTATTGGGGGCAGAGGAGTTCGGAAAGATTGGTTTTGCGTTAGCATTGTGTCAGTTTATGATGTTGGTAGTGGACTTCGGATTCAACCTGACCGCCACCAAGCAGGTGGCATTGGCAGCAGACAAGCAGGAGGTTAGTCGGATAACGGCAGATACGATGGGTGCCAAGTTGTGTTTGCTGCTGGGGGCGGTGTTGGTGGTAGGAGCGGTGCTGTGTATTCCGCGTTTTGCCATATACAGGGTGGTGACATGGGTGATGTTCCCGATGGTAGCGGGGCATGTATTCACGATGCAGTGGCTGTTTCAAGGACTGAACAGGATACGTATTGTGAGCATTGTGAACTGTGCTTGCCGGCTGTGCATACTGCCTTTGACATTCTTGTTGGTGAAGAGCGAAGGGGATGTGCTATGTGCTGCGGGGATACAGGCAGGCACATACGTGCTGTCGGGGGTAATCATGGTGGTGGTAACATGGCGTATGCGCTTGATTAGTCTGTGCCGAACCAATATGGTGCGTATGCGTAATGCTATCAGAGACAGTTTGCCTGTCTTCCTGTCGAACGCGACGAGCAGTTTGTATGCCACGCTGTTTGTGGTGTTTCTGGGATACTTCGCGTCCTCGCAGGAGGTGGGTTGCTATACTGCGGCGGAGAAAGTGATGCGCGTATGCTGCTATATAGTCTTACTTCCCGCGGTGCAAGCCTATTATCCGCGTATCAGCCGGATAGCGCAAACGGACAGGAACAGAGCACGCAGGACAGTGAAAGGGATAGTGGTCATATTGTCCTGCCTGATGTTGTTGGCAGGTATTGCCTTGTTCTTCTTTTCGGAACAGATAATGAGCCTGTTAGGCAAGGATTACGGTGCTACGCAGGTGCTGTTCCGCATATTGGCGATAGTGCCTCTCTTTGTCGCTCTTGGTGGTGTGACAGGGCAGTTGGGGCTGTTGGCGATGGGGGGAGAACGGGATAAGACACGTTTCCGCAACGTATATTTGGCGGCGGCATGCGTGTCGCTGATAACGATATTTGCCTTTGCTCCCAAGTGGGGTGCGGAGGGTGCAGCATGGGCATTGCTCATCACCGAGGCTACAGTGGCTGCGGGTATGTGTTGGAACTACATGAGGCTATGCAGCAGATAATCATAGTGTGTGCCATATTGTTTGTATTGAGCGTGGTCTTCTCGCGGCACCGCTGGTATGCGCCTACCGTTCTGCTGACGGGGGTATGGCTGGCGTGTGTGGTGGCTTATGCGTGGATAGACAAAGGTCTGCACCCGTTGCATACCGAAACCAAGGAGAATATCATGCTGTGGCTGACTTGCTTCTGCCTGACTGCGTGGTCTGTGCAGTCGCTGTATGTGAAGCCTGTTTTCCAAGGGGTTGAGTCCAGTGTCTCTGCCCGGGACATATACTATTATCTGACCTTGTTCACCCTGCCTGTTATGGCATTGGCGGTAGTGTCTGTGGTGTTGCATAGCGGCGGCAACCCGTTCAGTGCGTTGCGCGATGCCAATGTGCGGGAGAATGCGGCGGGGATACGTACCACGGGGTTCTTTGTGATATTCTGGATGGTGAGTTATATCATGGAACTGCACGTGGTCGGCAAAGCCAATATCGGGCGAGTGGTATTGCTGTTTCTTGTCAACCTGTTCTATGCCTTTATCTCGATGGGCAAGATGAACTTCATGATACTGTTTTTGGCGTCCGCCATTATACTGAGTGAGCGCAAGATAGTAAAACTATGGCATTTGGCAGTGGGCGGGGTATTGCTGATAATGGCGTTTGTAGGCATACAGACCATACGCGGTTCGTACACGACACCGGAACGGTTTGCGGCACTCTATATGACCAGCAGCATAGCCAATCTGGATACCAACGTGAAGCCCTGCTCCTCCGAACACACGGGTGAGAACACATTCCGCTTGTACTATGCCGTCAAGTCGAAGTTGGATGGTGGAAAGACGCAGCCTGTTGACCCTATCCTTGAGTTCAAGCGTGTGGAGATAGGCGATTTCGTGTTCGGGTCCAATACTTTTACGGCACTATACCCGTACTACAAGGATTTCGGTCGGGCAGGTGTGATAGGCTTCTCCATCTTGCTTGGACTGATATTCGGATACCTGTTCAAGACCGCAGAGGACGGCAGTCTGTTCTCGCTGGTGCTGTATGCTATCTTGGCAGGGACGATAGTGATGCAGTTTATCGGCGATACATTCTTCACGGTACTGTCGCAGAATATCCAGTACCTGATAGCAGCCCTGATACCCTATATCATCAGCAAGTACAACTTGTTTGCCAATCTGCATCGCAAAAATGGTTGATATACTCATGGCAACATACAACGGCGAAGCGTTTGTGGAAGAGCAGATACGCTCTATCATGCGCCAGAGTTATACCGACTGGCATCTGCTGATACACGATGACGGGTCCATCGATAGCACTGTCCGTATCATACAGACCTTGGCCCAAGAGGATAACCGTATCCGTCTGATAGATGACGCATGCACACACATAGGAGTGGCGCGCAATTTCCTGCACCTGTTGTCGTACACTACCGCTCCCTATTGCATGTGGTGCGACCAAGATGATATTTGGCTGGAAAGCAAAGTGGAAACGATGGTGCATGCCATTGAATCGCAGGACAATACGCAACCTCAGGTGGTGTATTCCAATGCCTACTTGTGGAGTGCCGAGCGGGGTATCTTGTCGGACAAGAACACCTTGACTTACCCGACCACTTTGCAACAGGCATTGTTTCTGAACACCGGCATACAAGGTGCTGCGGCTATCTTCAATGGGGCGATGCGGCAACTGCTGTGTGTCCCGTTGGCGCACTATGCCATGCACGACCATGTGCTGCTGCTATCGGGCATTACTATGGGAGAGGTGCATTACCTGCATGTGCCGTTGATGTATTACCGTCAGCACAGTCACAATGTGACAGGCAATGCCCCCGGCAGTATGAGGAAGAAGGTGGCATTGCTGTGGCACAACCGGCATGTACCCCTTGTCAGCAGAGACCATTACGAGGGCGTCAGAGCCTTCTATGAGCAGTTTGCTGCCCAATTGCGCCCTGCAGACAGGGAGTTGATAGAGGTGTTTCTCAGCCTGCCCGGCAAGAGTTTCCTTAGCCGAGCCCGATTGGTGTGCAAGTATCATTTTCAACTGTTTGACTCTACGATATTGCTCCTCATGAAGATGAGCATAAGGAAGTTTATATGAATCGATTACTGATAGACGGAACTCCTATATCACGCCATAAGGACGGGCTTTCGCAATACATATTGAATGTAGTTGCCCGCTTGGACGTGTCGGCATACCAATGTACGCTGCTGGTCCGCCCGAAAGAATGCCCTGCGGAGTATATAGATGTCTTTGAACATAAGGGTATTACGGTAGAACAAGTGCCTATCGCCCCTATCGGACCGAAACGGGATATTCAGTTTGCCCGTTACCTGTGTACACATGCCCCCTTTGATATTGCTTTCATTCCGAGCAACCAATTCCCCGTAGTCCTCAATATACCTGCCGTCTATACGGTGCATGACCTCATCTATGAGCAATTCCCTGAGCAGTTGGGGCGCATGAGCAGCCTCAAGCGATGGTATCTGCACTTTGTTGTGGGTGTCGGGTTGCGCAAAGCCAAGCGCGTGATAGCCATTTCGGAATACACCAAACAGGAAATCCTGCGTTGTCACGGTGAGCAATATGCCGACAAGATACAGGTTGTCTATGAGGGTTGGGAGCATTTGTCGGGCACATCTTCGTCTGATGATGCCGCTCCGAAAGGCGTGCACTTCCGGGATTATCTTTTGTATGTAGGCAGTTCGCGCGGGCATAAGAACCTGGGGCGTTTGGTAGAGGCGATAGGACGCTGCAAAGACCAACTGCCATCGCACTTCGGAGTGGTGATTGTGGGCAACACGGCGATGTTCCGCGCGGAGCAACTGCAAGCCATAGCCCGCGTGAATGCAGGGCGTGAGGTGATACAACTGACAGGTTGGGTGGAGGATGCGGACTTGACGAATTATTTCCGTCATGCCAAGGCTCTTGTCTTCCCCTCGCTGAGTGAGGGGTTCGGCATACCCGTATTGGAAGCGTATTACTACCGTATCCCGCTGTTGCTGAGCAATCAAGCCTCGCTGCCTGAAGTGGCGGGCGATGCTGCCATCTATTTCGACCCGTATTCTGCGGAAGATATAGCCGATACCATCGTACAATTTATCCGCCAACCGGACCATACCGCGCTTATTGAGAGACAAACACAACGTCTTTCCATGTACAGTTGGGACAAAACTGCGCGGGAAATCAATCAACTACTCTTATCTATTCATCCGTAGCGTATGGCACACAAGATAGCCTTTGTAGGTAACAGTTCGCAAACCATGTGTAATTTCCGTATGGGCGTTATGGCAGCCTTATCGGCACAGGGTTATGAGGTGGTGGTAATCGCGCCTCAGGACAGCGACATCACCGTCTATAAGCAGAACAAGATACGTCTCATCCCCATTGATATAGACTGCAAGGGTATGAACCCGCTGCGGGATATACATACCGCCCAAATCCTGCGCAGGCTGTACAGGCAGGAGAAGTTCGATTTGATTTTCCACTACACCATCAAGCCCGTTATCTATGGCGGTTGGGCAGCACGGAGGGCGCATATCCCGCAAATATCCGTCATTACGGGATTAGGGTACACGTTTCTCAAGAAAGGCTGGATAAACCGTGTGGCAAAGATGCTGTATCGCTATTCCTTGAAGAGCGCAAAGGAAGTGTGGTTCTTGAACTTGGAAGACAAGACTCTGTTCGCAGAACAAAACATTGTATCATCGTTCAAGACGCGGCTGATAAGCGGGGAGGGGGTAAACCTTACCAAGTACAAGTCATCAGGAACGGTGTCTTCGAGCCCGTTTGTGTTCTTGTTTGTGGGGCGTGTGCTGTGGGACAAGGGGGTTGGCGAATATGTGGAAGCCGCGCGGGTGGTCAAGAAACAGCACCCGAAAGTGCAATTCAAGATATTGGGGCAGTTGGGGGCAAACAACCCCGCCTCTGTAGGACAGGAACAGATGGAGGCTTGGGAACAATCGGGGGCCGTCAAGTATGTGGGCGAGACCAATAATGTGTTGCCATACATAAATAATGCCAACTGCATTGTGCTGCCCTCTTATCGCGAGGGAATATCACGGGTATTGCTGGAGGCTGCCGCTATGGAACGTCCCATCATTGCATCGAATGTGCCCGGTTGCCGTGAGATAGTGGTGAACGGGGAGAATGGTTTTCTGTGCGAACCCCGCAACACAAGCAGTCTGATAGCCTGCATGATGCACATGCTGTCGCTGTCTGACGAACAACGTGCACAATTCGGGTATAACGGTCGGGAGTTGGTGCACCAACGCTATGACGAGGAGATTATTATCCGCCTCTATCAGGATAAACTGAAAGAAATTTTGCACGACGATTAGAATGCTCAACGTCTCCATTGTCCTATATCACCCCAACTGGCAGGAAGTGGCAGCACTGACCAAGGTGCTACTGCAGTCGCACTATACCCATCGGGTGTACTGGGTGGACAACTCGCCTGCGGAGACAAAGGCGTTGCCCATGGAAGAAGATGTGCTGCGTATAGGGTATGACAGCGGAGAAGATACGGACTATGAGGACAACGAGGGGGCGAAGAAACAGATTGTGTATATCTTCAACGGTAAGAACCTCGGCTATGGGGCGGCGCACAATATCGCAATACGGGAGAGCGTGTACGACGACATACCGCTGCATCTGGTGATAAATCCCGACATACTTGCTACGGCGGAGGG
>DLLA01000066.1:0-20449 GCA_002479035.1 Bacteroidales bacterium UBA7574
TTGCATTGTTAGACAGCCTCTTTTTACCACCTCTGCCGACAAACTCATCTCCCAATTGTCTTTCTCACACCTCGTCGAAATTATGACAATAGATGACCCTACGGCACGTTTCTTTTACGAAACGGAATGTATGAGGTGTTGTTGGAGCGTCAAAGAACTCCGCCGACAAATATCCACAAACCTCTATTTCCGCGCAGGCATCAGTAAAAATCCTCAAACCTTGTTGCAACGCACACAAATAAACCGCCAACCCACACTCTCCATCAAAGACCCTTTCGCTTTTGAGTTCCTTGAACTTCGACCCGAAGCCTTCACCGAGAACGATTTGGAAAACGCACTCATTTCACATCTGCAAGAGTTTCTGCTCGAAATGGGTAAAGGTTTCTGTTTCGAGGCAAGGCAAAAACGGATGATTATTGATGACGAATACTACTTTGCAGACCTTGTCTTCTATAACCGCATCTTGCATTGTAATGTTATCATCGAACTTAAGGACGACGAGTTCCGCCATGCAGACCTTAGCCAACTCAATGCCTATGTCTCCTATTTCAAAGAGAACGAAATGAACGCAGGTGACAATCCGCCTATTGGCATCTTGCTCTGCACACGCAAAGGAGAAAAAATGGTCGAGTATGCCCTTGCAGGTATGGATAATAATCTGTTTGTCTCCACCTATATGCTTTCACTCCCCGACAAAAAGACACTCCAAGACTTTCTCCTGCGTGAAATTCAACAATAGCCCTATACACGTGGTTCTTATTAGTTGTTGTCAGTTGTTGGCTAAGTGGTTCTTTGGACTCCGTGCCCCGATAATGCTATTCATGGTCCATTTATGGATAATTATATGTTTATCAGTGTTTTAATGGTCTATAATGGCATTTAATGGCACCATGTCAGATAATGTATTAACGGTCCATTAACGGCGATTGGCGGAGAACCATCACCTGATAATGCAATTTATGGTCCATTTATGGATAATTATATGTTTATCAGTGTTTTAATGGGTCTTTGATGGCATTTAATGGAGCCATGTCAGATAATGTATTAACGGTCTATTAATGGCAATTAGCGGAGGACTATCACCCGATAATGCTATTTATGGTCCATTCTTGGATAATTATATGTTTATCAGTGTTTTAATGGTTCTTTAGTGGTAATTAATGGAGCCATGTCCGTAATGCATTAACGGTCCATTAATGGCAATTGGCGGAGAACTGTGTCCGATAATGCAACGGAGCATATCGTCATCGGGGAATTAATGGCAAATTCGCGGGGAATTATATGTTACTTCTGTTTTTAACAATGGGTCTTTAATGGTATTTAATGGAGCCATGTCCGATAATGCATTAACGGTCAATTAACGGCGATTGGCGGAGATCGTCATCAGGGAATTAATGGCAAATTCGCGGGTAATTATATGTTACTCTGCTTTTAATGGGGGAGGCAACGGCAATTAGTGCCCGATATTGCATACATTGTAAATTTAGTGTAACTTTGTAGGCAAAATGAGAATTAGGGCAACATATTTACTGCTGTGGCTATTGCTTGTGGGGCAGATGGCAATGACGGCTTGCACGTCCTCCACGATGCAAGTTCGGGAAGCAGAGCGCACCATCGCCATCGCAGACAGTATGGATGCGGAGCACCAACTATATTCCGACACGGCAGCACTCCATGCTGCTATCCGCACGCTCGACAGACCCTTGTTCCGCCACCTCCACCGCAACACCCTCGCTGCGGCATACTACTATATGGGGCGCAACCTGAGTGCCGGCAATGCCATCCCCGATGCTGCCGAGTGTTACATTGCCTGCGACCGTCTGCACCCCGATGACCCCATCCGCCGCGGACGAATAAACGCCTGCATGGCATATATCTGCAGCCAACAATGTGAGGACACATTGGCTCTCATTTTCAACAAACGTGCCATAAAGGCATTCCAAGAAGGCGGCAGCGAATGGTACTATGCCTATAGTCTCCTTTCCTTATGTGAAAATTATAGTAACATCGGCAAATTTCATATTGCCGACAGCCTGTGGCAAGAAGCACGATTGTTCCGGTTAGATAGCATGTATGAGGCATACACGTTGGAAACACGGGGCTTCTGTTTCTACGAACAGCAACAATATGACTCCGCATTAACTTATTATCTGCAAGTTGCAGACTTTCCTATTGACAATGAATATAGGTGTTATAATTATCTGAAGATTGTACAGATTTATGAGAGCATGGATAAAATTGTCTTGGCATATCCTTATGCCGAATACATTGTGTCCCACTCGCAAACACCTAACTTTTGCAAAAACGCATACTATACACTCATCAATAAAGCAAAGCACGCAAACAACGCAGAACTCACAGCAGTGTACTCGTACCGACGTCAGGACTACAGCAATATGCTCACCACTCAATGCGAAGGATATGCTCAAGCCGTAGTGAAATTGCAAGCCTACATCGCCACACCACACCCGTTCCGACCATGGAAGATATGGCTCGCAATCGCGTTGACATGTTGTATCATACTATCAGGCATTGTGTATCTCTCACATCGGTACCGAAAACTGGGGCTAAAACAGAAAGATATACAGTTGCAGGAAAAGGATACCCTCCTACGGCAGCAGGCGCAGTCACTACAGTACTGCCACAATACCATTCAAGAACTGAGCGAAACCATCAGCACAGACCGTAGTGCCGAAGTCAAAGAGCATATTGCATACCTGCAATCGCTATACCCGCACCCCGAAAGGAGTTGGCTGGATTATGAGATACTCCGAAATGCAGTGAGCCCCGCCTTACTCTGCTTTTGCAACAGGCTGCAGCAGATGCAATTGTCCGAGAAGGAAATCACACTATGTGTTTACACCTTGCTTTATGACAAAGCCACCCTCAGTCAGTTGGCGGATTATCTGTGTTATTCGCCAAGTAGCATCCGCACGGTCAAGCAACGGGTAGCCAAGAAATTGGGACTTGATAATGCCACAAGCCTCTATCAATTTCTGCTTGATTTGGCGGTTCTTGGTACCGCAACAAGGCTCTAAAAGTGAAATTGTCCACATGGTAAAAATGCAATTCGCTGATAAACAACGAATTGCATTTTTTATTTGTCCACATACTTTTCTTGGTGTATATAGCGGAAAGCAGTACCTTTGCACCCGGAATTCGGACGTAATGTGTGTCCGAAATAGTGTAAACTTATAACATCAAAGAAATGAAGAAAAAAGTACTGCTCTTCGCCATTTGCCTGTTGGGCATTGGCTACGTCTCGGCTCAGTGGAGCATTCGGGAAACAGAAATCATTTTGACCGAAGTTATCGTCTTTGGTCCGATGGACGACAGCAAGGACAACAAAGGAGGTTGTCCTCCAGATCCGCGTCAATTCCGTGCTACACAAGATGGCACCACTATCACCGCAGGCGCAGACACGGACGCGCTCGCACACGTCACGGTGCGCGACCAAGCCACCGGCACCACCGTTGCCGACCAAGACTTCTTCGGCGTGACGGCCTTCTCGGTACCCGCCAACGGCTCCTACACCATTCGTATTCAATCCGCAGGCACTGCCGTAGAGGGATATTTCACCACCAAGTAATATCAACCATATCATTATTACATATTTATGAAGAAATTTTTATTCTCTATGGCGTGTCTCGCCATATTAAGCAGCCATTCATTGTTTGCTACCAATGTATCACAAGTCGTATATGCAGAAGACCGCATGAGTGGCGAACTGAAAGTATCATCTGCCGATTTTGATGGCACAGACCATTTTTGGCAAATCACACTGCCAAACGACAAACGCATCAAAGTGACACGTATCAATAGCACACACTTCAAGCGCACAGGTAGCAATCATGTGTTATTGTTAGTAAACGAAAACATTGACCTTATAACGGATGAAAATACCGCTTTCAAGAAGGGTATCTATGTGGATACTATAAGCGATGCCTCTAATCTTACTTTGGTTATTCAAGGTTTTACGCAAGACTATGCCTTTGTTCCCAAAGACCCTGCCATCACTATTCGTTTCGCCGTAATAGATGAATATCCGTCTTCGGAAACTATTTATTTCAATGGTGATGTAGAAGTTGTATCGGGTGCGTTCTATACATCAGGATACCAAGAGTATATGGGAACAAAAGTAACGGCAGTTCTTGGCGATGACTACAACCAGTACACTTGTTTCGGTTCTCCGCGAGGAGGTATGATACGCGGTAGCAACGAAGGATACCTTATTTTAGGTGGCAATCCCAATGGTTATGGCAATCACAATGTCTATATCAATCGCTATACCCCGAATGCCAATGTGATTATGACCGCAAGTTCGGGTAAAGTGGGAATAGGAGTGGATGCCCCAAAAGAGAAACTGCATATCGCAGGTGCCATCCGTGGTACAGGTACGGCAGGACAACTGATGATTCGCACGGATAGTGGCTATGTATATGTTGGTCCTACCACCAAATCTACTATGAACTTTAATACTAATCTCAGTCGCTATGTATTCGACAAACCGATATTTAATAATTCTGGTGCCTTTAGTGCAAATAACAGCAATCTTACACTACAGACGAACTTTACACCGCGCCTAACCATCCTCAGAAATAATGGTTATGTAGGCATTGGCACGTCTAATCCTGCTTATCGCTTGGATGTGAGTGGCACGATGCGTGCTTCTCAAATCATTGCCACGACAAAAGTGGGTATTGGTACCACGTCACCAAGTTATATGTTGGATGTAAATGGCACCATCCGTGCTAATGAGATAATTGTCAATTCTGGTTCAGCAGACTTTGTGTTTGCAGATGATTACAACCTACGCTCTTTAAGTGAAGTGCAGCAGTTTATCCAAGAGCACAAGCACTTGCCCGAAATTCAATCTGCGGAACAAATGGAGAAAAATGGTGTAAGCGTCAATGAATTGCAAATCCAACTTCTTCAAAAGATAGAAGAACTGACGCTTTATCTTATCCAACAAGAGCAGACTATCCAAAACTTGCAACAGCAAGTAGAACAACTAAAGAAATAAAGATATGAAACGATTTGTTTTGTTTATTATGCTTTGCGTAGTACTTTGTACAAGTTGCAAACACGAGGATTTAATAGCCAATAATCCATCAGGAGGAACTATATATTTTTTCCAACTGCAAGATGATAGTTTTTTGAACAAGGTTCTTGTCAACACAAGTGGTGTTATTGGACACCACTACATATATGGGACGAAATACAAAATATCATTATGTCCAAAATTAACCCCTAAAACTCCGATCTTTGGAGAAGGAGTTAGTAACGCAAATACAAGTTATCTCATCGGAGAGGATTATACTATAGATGAACTTATTTCAGCCGATAGCCGATTTGTGGCACTCAAAGATGGTTATTATCTCTGTTATCCGTATGCGTGCATTGAGCAATATGCCCAGTTCTTAGATGTGGAATGGAGAGAATTCTATTCTGTGGATCCTGATACAGTACACATTTATGATGCTACGACACCTTACCGTAAGCGTTTCTGTATCGGAGAAAAGGCATTGGTAAAATTAACGGGGAAATCCACTTTGCATTTTCATGGTCGGTCTAAAGAGCAAATAACCATCGAAGATGTTATTCAAGCCTTAAATACCATAATTGAAAATGGTGAAATAGAAAAGTATTGTCATTCTACTTACTCCAAATCATTATTATGAAAAGATATACATATATCATAATCTTTTTGTTCTTAAGCCTCACTTTAGTAGCACAAGAGTATTCCATAGATGAATTGTACGATAAAGCGTGTCTATTCTTTGCACAATCAAATTCTATGCAACAGGAGTTGGGCATACAAAATGCAGTTTCCGTTCCTGTGGATATCTCCTCATTGGAAGCCATTGAGAGACATGGCATAAGTTATATGTACGTGGCAAATCGGGCGGATTCAATGGGTTGGGTCATTTTATCTAATGAAAGGCAATATACTTCAATAATAGGGCACTCCAATTATGGCAGTTTCTCTTATTCCGAAGATTTACCACCTGCATTATTGCTGATTTTAGAGAAACACATGAATGCAATAGACTCGACACGGTTATATGGTGCCAAGAATGTATCCCCGCAGATTTCTCCATCATCAGGTATATTTCAAACCAAGTGCTTTTTAGGAACTACTAGTTGGGACCAATCAGGTAACAGAAATGGCGATGATGCAGATTGCGCCAAAGTGTACAATAAGTACATGCCAACATTATTTTCTATGTGCTCTACCTCGTGTAATAAACCAACAGCAGGATGCGGAGCAATTGCAGTAGCACAAGTAATGCGCTATTGGCGATGGCCGGATTACGTAGATGTAGCCGAGAAAGTTATTATGGGGGTAGGATATGGGACTATTCGTAGTTGGTTCGATTGGGATGCAATGGTTGATACCTTGGCAAACAACATTCCGATATATAATGTTGACGCTGTTGCAGGATTGATTAGAGATGCTGCTAATGGATTGTTAACTTACTATACAGATTGTTTGGGTTCTGCAGTGGGGAAAACGCGTATTGCCAGAAATATACAAGAAAATCTGCTTTATACGTCTAAACTCTATGATGCAGATGATGTAAATTCTGATAGTCTTTTACGCGCTGAAATTGACGCTAAACGCCCTGTTATCGTTCAAGCATGGGATGGCCTTAGTGCACATACATTTGTAGTGGACGGATATCAAATCTATCCATATTCAGGAGGAGAAGTTATGTATTCTGTAAACTTTGGATGGGGTGGGAGTATGAATAATTATTATGACCTTGATTTCAACGGATATGATAGTGGACAATCATTTGTAACGTTGCACCCCGATTGCTCAAAACGTCAAGGAATTGTTTCTATAGATACAGCAGTAACTATTTCTAACGATGCTGTCCGTACCTACTATTCAAGTACGAATGTTAATGTCTGCACAAGAAGCAATAATGTCATAGTACAACGCGAAGGGCATTTAACAATCAAAGCCGGTCAGCAGATTGTGTTGAAACCCGGATTTCATGCTAAACAGGGAAGCCATGTATTACTAACTATAGCCAATCCCTGCGATGACGCTAAAATACCGGGAGATAAGTCTTCGAGACATTCTTTAGCCAAAAATGCAGAAACATCTGACAATACAACAGAGCCAACGTGGGAAGCAAATGCTGCAGATATATGTACCATCGGTAGCAATAATCTAATGGATACAGATAATACCACCATTGACCATATTGTATTATATAATGCCAGCGGACAATTGCTCCAAATCATCTATGGTAATGACGGAAAACTTTCCGACCTGCCTTGCGGTCTCTATATTCTGCAAAAGCACATGACCGATGGCAGTGTGGTATCAGAAACAATTGCAAAGTGTTGACAAAGTATGTCCTTTGTAGCCAAACTCACTCTCTCCAATAGGTATAGAGGTTATGCTGTGGGTGTAAGCCAGTATCTGCATTGATAAGACTTACACATGGTTCGTAATCGCTACGTGCAAATGATTGGCGCGTAGCGATTATTTTTACTGCGTTTTTGATTATACCAACCTCGAAAAATGCTGTAATTTTGCAGCCGAAATCATAATGACAAACAATATGAAATCAAACTTCAATGAGTGCGCTATTCGCGCCATCAAACAACTGCGTATCGCCCGCGGAATCAAACAAACCGCGCTATCTGAGGTTATCGGGTGTAGTGAATGTGGGTGGTCACGTATCGAACGGGGAGAACGCCCGCTGACGCTTCCCGAACTGGATAGTCTTGCCGACTATTTCAGTGTATCTCTGGCAGACCTGTTAGGCACAGGCGTGGATGATACGCAGGACCACACTCTCACGTTTCTTCTCACCATTCATCGCGTGGCACCTTGTCAAGTGCAATCGCTGTCTTGTCAGTCCGACTTATGAGCCAGTCTCCTTCTGACCCGACATTGCTCCGGTGGCGACAGTCCACGCAGCAGATACACACGCTTTTGGAGCAGCAGGAGCACCTGTTGGCAGACCTGCTCAATCAGCGGGATGCTGTATTGCGCACCACCAACGACTTCTTTGTGCAGGACGACTATGTTCGTCTGGTTGTAGAAATCAAAGCACGGGAACGCAATGGCGAACAATGGCCGTGCCGTTGGCATAGCCTGCCGATGTTGGCGGACGCACTCACGCCTGTTGTGGGTTGGATTGTCTCGCCCAACAGCCTTTGGCGTGCTTTCCGGCAAAGCCATAAATACGAGGATGACATCCGCCGCCGAACACTATCTCTCCGGCACACTACACGAAGCAAATAACACTCCATTACACGAACAATTGTATTTTAACGCCGGTTGCCTTGAGAAAAACATTCTAATTTTGCATATATCATTCATTTGTTGTATCTTTGCACTCCGTAGATATATGTATTCTACATAATAATGGTATGTTTTTTGTTGTAGATACCGAAACTACCATTTGTAACAAATAATAGAACTCCTTGCCGAGAGTATCGGCAAACTACTGACATGAAAGCAAATAGTTATAGTCGTCAAGAGCAGAATGTCTTCAGAAAAATGATTGAGGACAAGCGCGCCATTCGTTCATGCATTCAGTCAAACGGAGACATTAGAAAAATTGCAAATGAACGAGGTATTAAGTTCGCTACACCCGTATGATTTTGTACGGGAGAATGATACTGATTATTCTTTTCGGACTGATGCGGGGGTGGTCTATCGTGTCTATTTCTTAGATTATTCAGACCAGTTCCCGTTGCCCGTTACAGTGTATGAGTTTAATATTGAGCCTGTTGATAAAGAGGGGAATAAAAAGCGAGGCATGGATATTCGGATAGGTCATACGATTGTGTCTATCCTGACAAAATTCTTTGAGCGCAACACAAATGCAATGCTGATGGTATGTGATAGTACCGATGGTAGGGAATTTCAGCGCAAATTGCTATTCGAACGATGGTATAGCCAATATAGCAATGGCAAAATAACGAAAGTAGATGCCTCCCTTAACACAGAGGATTATATGCTCTATACCTCGTTGTTTGTACATGTCGATAATCCATACAAGAAGCAACTGATTGCGGCTTTTTATGATTTAGTAGCCCGCAATATGTGTCCGGAATAAACAACTATCAGTTGTCCGAAATGTACATAATTTAGACTAGATTCATAGCACATTACAAATCAGCGTGCTACGTTTAGAATATGGACAGTTGTCCATACTATATATTTTTTATGGACAGCCGTCCTTGCAAAACGGCATTTCGTGTATTATCTTTGCACCGTCTTTCGAAAGTCATAGTGTCCCATTATAGTGAAATGCCTATAACGCATTCACTTTTACGATGCGCCTTTATTATTTACGACCATTTGTTTATATCGGATTTTTCCATTTCTTGCAGTATATGGGTATAAAAACTTTCCATTTCTTGCAGTGCAACGTGGCAGAAATTTTCCATTTCTTGCAGTGGGCGTTGTGTGTGTCGGATAAAATGGCTACCTTTGCGGTCGAATAACAACCTGTTAAAAGGTTGATAGATTTCATATTATGGAAATAACAAAAATACTACAAGACCAAAAACAAGAGTTGGCTGCAACAGATACCAATACGTTTTGCCCTCGGGAAGAAGAGAAACTCTTCGATTTGGATAGTCCGTTGGCACAGGTGGTGATAGGTGTCCGGCGTAGCGGCAAGTCCACCTTGTGCATAAAAGTGCTTAAAGAAAAAGGCATCTGTTTCGGCTATGTCAATTTCGATGACGAGCAACTATCAAGCCTGCAAGCCGAGCAACTGAATGACGTGCTGGACGCGGTATATAAGGTATATGGTGACGTGACCCATATTTTTTTTGACGAGATACAGAACGTGCCCAAGTGGTCGCTGTTTGCCAACCGTCTTTTGCGGCAAGGTGTGCACCTCATACTGACAGGGAGCAACGCCAACCTGCTGTCGGGCGAATTGGCAACCCACCTCACAGGGCGGTACAATCAGATAGAGTTGTATCCGTTTTCCTTTGGGGAGTATTGCAAGGTGCGCGGTGTAGATACCGAGACTGACAGCACGAAAGCCAATGCCCTGCGCTACCGTGCCTTGGAGGAGTACATGCAACAGGGCGGTTTTCCCGAACTCCTGCACCTTAAAAACCCGCACACCTACACGCTGTCACTCCTCAATGCCGTGATAAACAAGGATATATGCAAACGGTATAATGTAAAGTATCAGCGGACATTGACAGATATGGCAAACGGTGTATTGGACAAATTCTGTCAGGAAATATCGTTCCAACAGTTGCAGAAGCAATACGAATTAGGATCACTGCATACGGCAAAGCAGTACCTACACTACCTGCAAGAAGCGTATTTGGTGAGGTTGCTGCCCTTATATACCTTCAAGAGCAAGGACAGGCAAACAGCGCGAAAATGCTATGCCGTGGACCCTGCGTTCATCACCAACCACGAAGACATGCTGCAAACACCCAACTTGGGTTGGCGACTGGAGAATGTGGTTGCCATAGAACTGATGCGGCGCATGGACAGCGAGATAGAGAGTCTGTTTTATTATCGAAAACCGAAAGACTTTGAAGTGGACTTTGTGCGCGTCAAGATGAGCAGGATAGAAGAGTTGGTGCAAGTAACATACGATTTCCGCGAGCCCGCGACCAAACAGTACAACCGCGAGATAGGCGGTCTGATAAAGGGCGCACGATTGACCCAGTGCGACACCTTGACCCTCGTGATGATGGACGGCAAGCCACAGACCATAGAAAAAGACGGCTACTGTATTCATTGCGTTAGCGCCACAGACTGGTTGTTGCAACGCTGAACAGGAAGTCGTAAAAAACTTTCCATTTCTTGCCTTGCCCTAATTTGGTATACATCGTTCGTCTGTCGTATCTTTGCACCGTCTGTCGAAAGGCAAGGTCTTGTTGCCGCCGTAGAAGGGTGACATTTTCATTTATGTTTGTACACTCGACTTATTTGTTGTATCTTTGTAGTCGATAATTCTTGTTTTGTATGCGGAAGATAGTGAATGACCCTGTGTTTGGTTTTTTGTCGGTGCCTAATGACGTGCTGCTCAATGTGTTGCAACACCCTTATGTGCAACGGTTGAACAGGATAAGGCAGTTAGGGTTGAGTTTTTTTGTGTATCCGGGAGCGATGCACAGTCGTTTCTTGCACTCGTTGGGGGCAATGCATCTGATGGAAGAAGCCATCACGTCGTTGCGCCAGAAAGGCGTGGATATATCTCATAATGAGGGCATTGCAGCCATGGCGGCGATACTGCTCCACGACATCGGACACGGTCCGTTCTCGCACGTGATGGAGCATACGCTGGTGGACGGCATCACGCATGAGGAGGTGAGCCTGCGGATGATGGAGCGGATTAACCGCGACTTGGGCGGGCAGTTGGATATGGCAATAGCGATATTCAAAGACGAGTACCCGAAGCACTTCCTGCATCAGTTGATTAGCAGCCAGTTGGACGTGGACAGGTTGGACTATCTCTGCCGTGATTCGTTCTTCTGCGGGGTGACGGAGGGGAGTGTGGCGAGTGCGCGCATACTGAAGATGATGAATGTGGTGGACGACAAACTGGTGGTGGAGGCAAAGGGCATCTATTCGGTGGAGAAGTTCCTCGTGGCACGGCGGCTGATGTACTGGCAGGTGTATCTGCACAAGACATCGGTGGCTGCTGAGCAGTTGCTAATCAAGATATTAGAGCGTGCCAAACGGTTGGCGACAGAGGGCAAGGAGTTGTTCTGTTCGCCTGCGTTGCACTATTTCCTGTACAACCATGTTACAGCAGAGGAGTTTGCGGCGAGCGACTACCCGTTGGAGCAATACGCGTTGCTGGACGACTCGGACATAATGAGTGCCATCAAGGTGTGGATGAGCAGCGATGACAAGGTGTTAAGTATTCTGAGTCAGTGCTTTACGAACAGACGGTTGTTCAAAGGACGGCTGCTGGACAAGCCCTTGAGTGAGGAGGAAAAGCAGGATTTGCGTGAGCAGTATGCCGCACATTTCGGAGTGAGCGGGCAGGACGCGGAGGACTTCTTTGTGGAGCATGTGTCGACCTCGAACACCTATTCGGAGAAGGATGACTCGATAGATATTCTATTCAAAGATGGCACCACGCGCGACATTGCCGAGGCGTCGGATATGCTTAATCTGCAGACGCTCACCTACAAACCAAGGAAACTGTACCTCTTTTATTACAAGATATAACCAACATCTAACCAACCTATAACAAAAACAACCTTTATATGGAATTTTCAGCACAACAAATAGCCGCACTTTTAGGCGGGAAACTATACGGTAACGGCAACAAGACGGTGAGCGACGTAGCCCCTATTGAGCAGGCGACGGAGGGCAAACTGTGTTTCCTGTGCGAGGAGAAATATATGCATTACTTGGCTGATACACAGGCATCTGTGGTATTGGTAACGGCGGGGCTGCTGGGCGGCAAGGAACCGCAAAGCGGGGCAGCAGTGATTGCCGTGGAGAATGCCCGCAGTGCGATGGGGCAGTTGCTGCAATTGGTGGCAAAAGCCATGAACCCGCCGCGCAAAGGGATAGAGCAGCCGTGCTATATCAGCGAGGGCGTGGAGGTGCCCGAAGACGCATATATCGGGGCATTTGCCTATATCGGCAAGAATGTGCGGATAGGTAAGGGCGTGCAGATATATCCGAATACCTATATAGGTGATAATGTGCGTATTGGAGATGGAACGATTCTGTATGCGGGGGTGAAAGTGTATTACAATTGCGTGGTAGGCAAGGGCTGTATCCTGCATGCGGGCGTGGTGGTAGGTGCCGACGGTTTCGGCTTTGAGCCCGACGCACAAGGGGTGAACCAGAAACTGCCGCAGATAGGCAATGTGGTGATTGAGGACGACGTGGAGATAGGTGCCAACACGACCGTGGACAGGGCAATGATGGGCAGCACACGCATACATCGTAACGTGAAGATTGACAACCTCGTGCAGGTGGCTCACAATGTGGAAGTGGGTGAATCGACGTTCCTCTGTGCGCAGGTGGGGATTGCCGGCTCCACCAAAGTGGGCAGCCATTGTATCCTTGCCGGACAGGTGGGCGTGGCAGGGCATATTGCGATTGCAGATAATTGTGTGTTCGGTGCGCAGACAGGCGTGGCAGGCAGCGTGCGCAAGGCAGGTATGTACCAAGGTTCGCCTGCCATTGACGCGATGAACTGGCGGCGGTCGAGTGTGGGCTTCAAGCAGTTGCCCGACATTATTCGGAAAATAAATCAATTAGAAACCAAGAATTAACAACCACATTAGTTGCAACTCTTAATTCTTCATTCTTAATTTCTCATTTATACAGGAAGCGTTTGATGCTGCGCTTGGGGGTTTTCTCGAAGGGCTCTTTCTTGATTTCGATGTCACTGACTTGGGAGTAGGATGGGATGAGGGCGTTCAGTTTCTTCAGGTTCTCTTTCATCAGACGCTCTATCTCTTCCAATGAGAATTTGCGGGTGGTCTGCTCGTCGGGGAAGACCAATCCTACGAGTTTGCCCTCGCGCTCCACAATAATAGACTCGCCGACACCCTCCTGATTGTTGAGTTTGTCCTCTATCTCCTCCGGATAGATGTTCTGGCCCGATGCGCCGAGAATCATAGTCTTGTTGCGTCCTTTGATGAAGATGTTGTGCTTCTTGTCCATGTATCCGAGGTCGCCGGTGTGCATCCACCCGTCTTCGGTGAAGGCGGCGCGTGTGGCTTCTTCGTTTTTGTAGTAGCCCATCATGACGTTTTCGCCGCGGACAAGGATTTCACCCACGCCCTGCGAGTTGATGTCTGCTATCTTCACCTCCATATTGGCTACGGGTCGTCCTCCCGACTGGGCTACGAAGTTCTTGGGGTGGGAACCTCCAATGAGCGGTCCGCACTCGGTCATGCCATAGCCGACGGATATGGGGAAGTGTATGTCGATAAGGCACTTCTCTACGATAGGATTGATGGCTGCTCCACCACAGAGGAAGTAACGTATGTTGCCGCCAAACGCCTTCTTGAGGGCATTCTTGACTTTGCGTCGTATGATGTCTCCGAGAAGGGGTGTGCGCCAACAGAACTTGATGGCGGGTTTGGATATAAGCGGGTTGATATTCTTCTTGTGAATCTTCTCGATGACCAGCGGGACGGTAACGACCATATAGGGCTGCACATCCTGCAGGGCTTTGAGGAGGACACTCGGGGTAGGGCTCTTGGTGAGGAAATAGATATGCGTGCCTGCGCATAAGGGATAAAGGAACTCGCATATTTGTCCGAACATGTGTGCGAGCGGGAGCATGGAGACTAAGCGTTGGTTGGGCTCAACAGGCAGCAGGGTGAGTCCGATTTCTACGTTGTTGCTGAGTGAGCGTCCGCTGAGCATGACGCCTTTGGGCGAGCCGGTACTGCCGGAGGTGTAGTTGAGCAGTGCCAAGGCATCGGGGTCGGCGGTGAAGTGAATGTCTTCGGGTCGGACGGAGGTGGGGCAGGCAGCGTCCCACGCTTTGCGCGAGATGTCGGCAAGGGTGTCTGCGTGGCGCAGAATGGAGAAGTCCTCCATGGATATGATGGCATCGAGTTGTGCGAGGGGCTCGTGTTGGAGTTCGCGCCAGACATAGGGTCCGACGAAGAGCATGCGCGCATCGGAATGGGTGAGGAGTTTGCTGATGTCCGCCGCCTTGAAGTCCTGCAAGATACTGACTACGACACCCTCGTAGGTGGCAATGGCGAGGTATGCGATGACCCAGTTGGAACAGTTGCGGGAGGCAATGGCAATCTTGTCGCCTTTGCGTATTCCGAGCAGCCGGAAAAGGGCATGCAGACGGAGTATGGCTTGCGCCATCCCGCCCCAAGTATATTCGCGGTTCTCGCCATAGTCGGTGAGAGCGGGTTGGTTCCATTGCTGATGTATCACACTGTTTAGATAGTGAAAATAATGATGGTTCATTTCTGTTTCTGAAGTTGTTGGTTGTTCGTCTGCCCAATCTTTCCCCATTGCGGGCACAAAGATAACACTTTTTTCTCGAATAACCGCCCATACATCGAAAAAAGGCATCTTTTGTCCCGCTATTTGTGAAAGTCCCTATATGGTGCTTCCAAAATGCAACTTTATAGTGCATCTACCGTTTGTTGGCACGTTCTTTGTACAGAGGTTCTGCGGAAGAGTTGTAGGGGGGAATGATTTGTGTAATTAATGTTTGATAGATTATGCGTTTAATTAAGAATCCCTGGCAGGGAATTGAGGGCTACGACTGCTTCGGCTGCTGCCCCGACAACCCGATAGGTCTGCACATGCACTTCTATGAGGAGGGCAACGACGTGGTGTCCCTGTGGCACCCGAGCGAGAACTATCAGTCGTGGAAAAACACCCTGCATGGTGGTATTCAGGCTGTTCTGCTGGACGAGATATGCGGCTGGGTGGTCTTCCACAAGTTGCAATTATCGGGCGTAACCGCCAAGATGGAAACCCGCTACCGCCATCCCGTCTCCACCCTGCAACCCTACATCGAGATGCGTGCGCGGCTGAAAGAGCAGCACCACAACATCGCCATCGTGGCAGGCGAGATACGCAGCAGTGAGGGCGAACTATTGGTGGAATGTACCTGCACGTACTTCACCTTCAAGCCCGAAAACAGCCCGTCGGAAGTGCCATTCTGCCCGACGGAACTAGTTGGAGACGAAGTCACGAAAACAGAGATACTCCAATCCCTTTATTAAATTTACATCAGAGACCCGCGATAGACTCGCGATAGACCCGCGAAAATATCCGTGCTTTAGAAAGAAGGTTAAAAGTTAAAAATGTGATTTTTTACTTGCAAGAAAATAGTGCGTATGACGGGACTTGTAACCTTTCCTACTCTTTCATATACATCTCTCTGAGAATATAAAAATCCGGTTCTTCGGCAAGGATTTGGCGGCACTTGACGATGGCAGCCTCACGGCTTTGCGTCTTGTCAATGCACTGAACCAGAGTGAGTTGCACGGCGCGCACGTTCCACAGCCATGGCGATACGCCTTGTGCGCGATAGAGGCTGTCGGCTTTCTCGTAGTGTTTGAGGGCTTCATGTTTGCTGCCCATCGGACCATAAAACTCCACATTGCCTTTCATGGTTTGGGCGAGCGGGTTAGCGGGGTCGGCAGACAGAGCGCGGTTCACCTCCGAGTAGATTTGTTTCCCGTACTTGCCAAACAACCAATGGTTTAGCGATAACTCGTAACTGCTTGCCCCTGCCTTGTATGCCAAGTAGGTGGCTTGGGGCAGTTGGGGGCGGAGCGTCTCGAGGTTTGCCTCGTAGTCGTCCAAGAGTTGGCGGGCGTTGTCGTGGTTGATGCTGATGGCATACGCCACATAGCCGTATTGGTAGTTGAGGTAGCGCAGTTGCTCGTCAAGAGGGGCTTGGGCGAAGTCGGTATCGGCAAGGTATGCCTCCCAGATATGCATATCGCGATGGAGGTAGGCACGATACAATTGTTGGTCCGAGTATTGCGCGAGGCAGATACTCGAACCAAACAATAACAGGTTGATAATCAACAATCCGGCGCGGCTCATTCCTTGTGCTCAAGCATGAGCGTGCGGGTAGGTTGGTCGCATACTTCGGACGGACCGTAGTACTGGATAGGACCCGGGTAGATGTAACTGAGGTTGGGGTCAGCCCACTCGGCACGGTGTGCGGCAAAGTACTTGAACGGCTTGCCGTTGAGGTCCACGAGAGCCTTTTGGATAACAGGCTTCATCTTGCCGTTGCGGCGTTCCATGTTCATCATCATGGTGATAGGCACACCGCCTGCCACCCACTCGGCAGCAGGTTTCGTCAAGTTGCGGACGATGGACATATAGCCCGTCTTGCCGGCAGCGATGAGGTGCGCAGCCGTCACGCCGAGGCTGTAGCAGTAGTCGGCATCAAAGTTGCTTGGGATAGCGCAACGACCCTCGTAGCCGAAGAAGTGGTTGAGGGCGGAGAACTTGCCTTTGTACACGCCAGCGGCTTTGAGTTGTGCAAGGCGTTTGCCTACCATCTCGATGAGCAGTTTCTCCGTCTCGATTTGGCTGACGAGCACGTTGCCGTGAGGGTCGCGGTCGAGGGTCAACTGACGCGCGATACCTTTCGGCAGCGAGCGGTAGAGTTCGCACGACGCTGGCGACAGCATGGACTTGACGTACTCACGCTTGGCATCATCGCCTTCGAGAGAAGCGAAGTCCTCATTCTGTGCGAGCATGTCGTTGAGTTCCTGAATAAGCACGCGCATAGCGGGAATAAACTCAATCAAGCCCTCGGGGATAAGGATACTGCCGAAGTTGAGACCTGCATTCGCACGGTCCACGATGACCTCCACAATCTGCTCTACGACGTCGTTGAGGGTCATGTTCTTGGCTTCCACTTCCTCGGAGATGAGGCAGATATTCGGTTGGCTCTGGAGTGCGCACTCAAGGGCGATATGGCTGGCGGAGCGTCCCATAAGACGGATGAAGTGCCAGTATTTCTTGGCGGAGTTGGCGTCGCGCTGTATGTTGCCAATCAACTCGGAATAGACCTTGCATGCGGTGTCGAAACCGAAAGAGGTCTCAATCATCTTGTTCTTGAGGTCGCCATCAATAGTCTTGGGGCAGCCGATGACCTGAATACCGCATTTCTTCTGCAGGTAGTACTCGGCGAGGACGCAGGCGTTGGTGTTGGAGTCGTCGCCGCCAATGATGACGATAGCCTTGATACCCAACTTGTTGCAGACTTCGATACCGTTGTCGAACTGCCACGTCTCTTCCAACTTGGTACGCCCCGAACCGATGATGTCGAAGCCGCCCGTGTTGCGGTACTCGTCAATCACCTCTTTGGTAAGAAGTGTGTATTTGCCCTCTATCAGACCGCTCGGACCGCCCAAGAAACCGTAGAGTTTGCTCTCAGGATTGAGGCGTTTGAGGGCATCGAACATACCGCAAATCACGTTGTGTCCGCCGGGGGCTTGCCCGCCCGACAGGATGACACCCACATTCATAGGCAGGTTCTCGATGTCGCCTGCCTTGCCTTGGGTGAACTCAATCACGGGCATACCGTAGGTGTTGGGGAACAGTTTCTCAATCTCGGCTTGGTCAGCCACAGACTGTGTCTTTTCGCCTTCGGAGAGGCGCACATGACCGCGCAAAGCAGCAGGCATCTTCGGCTGATACGAAGCTCGTGCCACCTGTAGCGGACTCTTCAACATTGTCATAACCTAACAATTTATATATTAAACTAATACCTTGATTTCTTCCTTCCATATCCCCAATTCCCCGCCTCGGATTCCCCGACCGCCTACTCCCCAATTTGTCTGCAAAGTTAGGAAAAATAAACGGAATAACCTAATTCCTTGCGTGTTTTTGGTAGCACCATTCGCAAATTGCCACTTTGATGTGTCATTTTGGGGTTAATGAATGATCGATTATATGGCTAATTATATGTTTGTTCGCCAATATGTAGGTGTGTTATCCGCAATTCCTGGAACCCGGATTTGCAAAATTGCACGATTTGTAGTAACTTTGCAACCAAATTTGAAACAATGGCAACAGACAGCACACCTTATATATATAGGGAGGAAACCATCGAATTTGTAACCGTTGCGGCGCAGACCTGCCTCTTTCTCGAGCATATCCGAGAGGTGGAGCGCGACGAGTTTATCCACAAGATTTTGTGCCTTTTCCCCCTTCTTTACCTCAAAACCCGCCTTTTGCACAAGCCGGAAGCGGTTCTAGATGGTTATCCCGAGCAGTTTGTCAGCGAGCAGGACTACGATGCCTTGCGCCAATCCGTGGCCGACCTTCTTGGTTCCGACGACGCCTACCTCGAGGTCTATATGGAGGATATGCGCTACTCGGATGAGCCCATTACCGCCTATATCTCCGAGGATATTGCTGATATATACCAGGAAATCAAAGACTTAGCAGGCAATTTTCAGACGGCGGACGAGCGTGTCATGAACGATTCCCTTGCCGCCTGCCTTGATGGTTTTGAACTGCATTGGGGGCAGAAACTGCTCAATGTTCTTCGCCCTTTGCACGCTTTATCCCTGACAATCAATGAGTAACCTGCTTCCTAACACGTTTGCGCAGCATATCGACAAGGAGTATCTCCAGACCCTCCCGTTGGTGCAGTTCGATGGCGACGTGATGGTGGTCGACTCCCCGACCAAGGTGGGTGAAGCCATCGGGTATCTCAGTCTCCAAAACCTCTTAGGCGTTGATACTGAGGCGCGTCCGTCCTTCACTCGCGGCACCCACTATCCTACCGCCCTGGCGCAGGTCGCCACCGAGGAGCGTTGTTTCCTTTTCCGCCTCACCCACATCGGTATGCCCCGCGCATTGGGCGAGATTTTCGCCAATCCCGATATATGCAAGGTGGGGCTTGCTTTCCGCGACGACCTCAACGGACTACGCAGGAGACGTGTCTTTGTACCGGCTAACTGTGTTGATATTCAGTCTATTGCACGCAAATACGGTATCATGGAACTGGGGCTGCAAAAGATTTTTGCCATCATCTTTGGGCAGAGAATCAGCAAGTCGCAGCAACTCACCAATTGGGAGAACAACCACCTCACCCCCGAACAGGCGCGCTATGCCGCCACCGACGCATGGGCTACCTTGCTCATCTACAAGCAGTTGATGCGCACCGAACCGCTTCCGCCCGAGGTCGTTGAGGCTCTCCGGCGGGCAGAACTTGAGGCACAACAACGGCACCAGCAGGAGGTGTTGGCACAACGAATGAATCAGAACAATCATGACGACCATCCAACTCAAACCGCATAAAGAGGAGTCGCTACTCCGTTTCCACCCGTGGGTCTTCTCGGGGGCCATTCGCACTATTCGTCTCGACCGCGACTACCCCTACGACGCTCCGCAAGAGGGCGAACTGGTGCAAGTGGTTGATAGTCACGACCATATATTGGGCGTCGGGCACTATCAAATCGGCTCTATTGCCGTGCGGATTTTGGCGTTTGGCACGGGCGAACTGCCCCGTGATTTTTGGCGTGAGCGCATTAAGGCAGCCTATCAAATGCGCCAGGCTGTCGGGCTCATCACTCCCGCCAACAACACTTATCGTCTCGTCCATGGCGAGGGCGATTTCCTGCCCGGATTGGTGGTGGACATCTATGCGGACACAGCGGTGGTGCAGGCGCACTCCGTCGGCATGCACCTTCATCGTCAGGAAATAGCGCAAGCCATTGTAGATGAGGTGGTTAATGTCCGTAATGTGTACTACAAATCCGACGACACTCTGCCCTTCAAAGCCCGCATCGACGGGGAGCGCGTCGGCTATCTCATTGGGGGCGACACCCCCGATATGCGGGACGGGTTCTGGGCAATGGAGAATGGACTTTCCTTCCGTATCGACTGGCTGCGCGGGCAAAAAACGGGCTTTTTCATCGACCAACGCGAGAATCGTGCCCTGCTCGAGAGGTATGCACGCGGCAAGGATGTCCTCAATATGTTCTGCTACACCGG
>DLLA01000066.1:20496-30105 GCA_002479035.1 Bacteroidales bacterium UBA7574
CCTCCGCGGAGGCGCACGGCTGGTGCATTCCGTGGACGTGAGCGAGAAGGCTATCGACTTGGTGCGCTGCAATGTCGCCCGCAATTTCCCCGAGGGCGCACCTCACGAGGCGTTTGCACAGGAGGCTTTCGCCTATATGGCTGATATTCAGGACAAATACGACCTCATTATTCTCGACCCGCCGGCTTTTGCCAAGCATCGGGATGCCATTCCCAATGCCCTCCGTGGCTACCGTCGTCTCAATGCCAAGGCTTTCGAGTGCATTCGTTCTGGTGGTCTGTTATTTACGTTCTCATGCTCGCAAGCCGTTGATAAAGAGATGTTTAGGCTTGCTGTCTTTTCTGCTGCGGCACAGGTGGGGCGTCGTGTCCGTATCCTGCACCAGTTGCATCAGCCCCAAGACCATCCTATCAATATCTACCACCCCGAAGGCGAATACCTCAAGGGCTTGGTCCTGCAGGTGGAGTAATACTCTTTCTTACGACCACCGGTCTCTCCATCTTTTCTTCACAAACATCCAACCAGAAGGCTGTCTTGCGAGCAGGAACAGCCTCTTTTTGTATCATATTGTTGTTAGTTTGTGTGTTTTCTGGACTGTCCTCCCTCGCGGAATTAATGGTTAATTGTTGGGTAATTATATGTTCCTTGTATCATATTGTTGTTGTCAGTTGTTGCCTGTCCTCTCTAAATTTTTCTTAATAAGTTGCCAATTCCCGTCCGATCCCATCGTGATGCCCTTCTGTTAAAGTATTGTTAATGTTGTAGCATTAGTATGTGATTAGTATGTGATTCAACCAATCTTTCCGCGGCCATACCGAGTCCTGAAGCACCAATTGTTGTAAAATCTTAACGCCCCTACCATGTCTCCAAACCCCTCATTCAACCCATATTTGCACCTTTTTTGCAAAAAAGATTTGGTGGTATCAGAAAAAAGCAGTACTTTTGCACGCTTTTTCGGTTGTAGCGCAAGATACAGCCGTAGGGCTTTGACTGAAATTATGAACTCGCCCACGATGATGGGGCACAAAGCAATAGAACAATGAAAAGAACCTTTCAACCATCGCAACGCAAAAGACGTAACAAACACGGCTTCCTGCAGAGAATGGCTACCGCTAATGGTCGCCGCGTACTTGCTGCCCGCCGCGCTAAAGGTCGCAAGAAACTGACCGTAGCCGACGAAGGACGCCACAAGTATTGATTACGTTAGATAGGTTTTGCCTATGAGGGGCGCCAACGCCCTGAAACAAGCCACAGGGAAAAGAGTGCCGACTCCTTTCCCTTGTTTGCCGTATTTTCTGGCGATGTATGGCAGCAACAAACGGATAATTATCTGACTACAAACCGACTATCACAATGGAATCTACACGATTAGAAAAGATTGAACGCCTCATACAAAAAGACCTCAGTGACATCTTTCTCCGCTATGCACGCGCCCTGCGGGGCACCCTCATCTCGGTCAGCGAAGTGCGTATCTCGCCCGATTTGAGCATCGCCCACGTCTATCTCAGCATCTTCCCGCAGGACAGGGAAGCCCCCACCATGGCGCAGATTCAGGAGGATACGGGCAAGATTCGCGGCGAGATGGGCAACTTGGAACGACACCAGTTGCGCATCATCCCCGAACTCCATTTCCACCTCGACGAGACCATCGACCGCATGGAGCGTATCGACCAACTTCTCAAAGGCCATTAACCCCTCTCATTCCCCCGCGCTATCAGGTCCCGCAAGGTCGAACATATCATCGCGTGGCGCTACCTCTTCTCCAAGAAAGGGCACAATGCCATCAACATTGTCTCCGGCATCAGCGCGGCGGCAGTAGGGGTGGTCACGGCGGCTATGGTATGTGTCATGAGCGTGATGAACGGCTTTGGGACGATGGTCGAGCATCTGTTCTCGCAGTTCGACCCTGATTTGCGCATCACGGCAACCACCGGCAAGTCGTTCCTCGACACGGGCGAGGCATTTCTGCTGTTACGCCAACTGCCTTGTATCCAATTGGTTAGCCAAACCGTCGAGGAGACGGCACTCGTCTATTTCGATGAGAAGCAGGCACCTGTCCGTCTGCGTGGCGTGGATGCTGCTTTCCCCCAACTGACCCACATCGACAGCATCATCACCGACGGACACTACCAGGTCTTCGACGGAGCCTTCGAGCGCGCGGTCCTCGGGCAGGGGTTGGCATGGCAACTGGGCATCGGCTCGCACTTTGTGCAGGCTATCCACGTCTATGCGCCCAAACGGACGGGCAAGGTCAATATGCTCCGTCCCGATGAGAGTTTCAATCGCGAAACATGCTTTATATCAGGCACTTTCGCCGTTCAGCAGACCCAGTACGACGACGCCCTCATGCTCGTCTCTATCGACCTCACACGCCGCCTGTTGGACTATGCGCCCGATGAGGTCACCTCCCTCATGGTGCAACTCGCCCCGGGCACATCCCCGCGCCAGGCAAAGCGCGACATTCGTGCGCTCTTAGGCGATGATTATCAGGTACTTGACCGCTACGAACAGCAGGCGGACTTTTTCCGTATCCTGCGCATCGAGAAGTTGCTCACCACCCTCTTGCTCGCCTTCATCTTGTTGATTGCCACTTTCAATGTAATAGGTTCGCTATCCATGCTAATCATTGATAAACAGCAGGATATACGCATACTCTCCCACCTTGGAGCCTCCGACCGGCAGATACGCCGCATCTTCACCTGCGAAGGCTGGCTCATCTCGGCACTTGGAGCAGTCGGAGGGCTCATCTTGGGGCTCTTGGTCTGCCTCATACAGGAGCATTTCGGGCTCCTCAAGTTGGGTTCGGGTACGGAATATGTGGTTTCTGCCTACCCTGTATCGGTGCAAGTCGCTGATATTCTGTTTGTTGCAATCGTAGTGCTGACACTCGGTTTTGTAGCCGCCTGGCTGCCTGCCCGACGAATACAGACCACTCCTTAAATATATACCGCAATGCATCATCTCAAATTCCTGTTCTTTCTGTTGCCCCTTGGGTTGGTATGTTGCACAACGCACAATCGGTATCAACCGTCTGTTTCACAGATAGATAGCATGTTCACCGCAGGCGATTTCCGCTTTTATGGGGCGCACTATAGTACGATTCCGCAGAATGTGTTCTCTATCGACCTCATATCCGGCGGATTGCAGTTTGATTCCACCTATCGCATATCGGGCACGGGCACCAATCTCTACCTCGCCGACATCTTTCTGCCCGCAACGGACTCCGTCTTGCAGTCGGGCATCTACGACATCGACACCACAGCCGCTCCCTACACCATCCTCCCCGGTATGCGTTTCGGCAGAGCCGTCACGGGTGCCTACGTGGCGCAGATGCGCGAGGGCAGCGTCACCGACACCCTTCTCTTCACCCGCGGACAGATGACGATCACGCAATGGGCGGACAGCATAAGCCTTGATTTCCAATTGTTTACAGCAGACTCCGCACGCTACCACGGCACATACCTCGGGCGTGTATCCTACCGATGAAGGACACCGAATACCATACCTATCTGCGCCTCGAACGCGGACTGAGCACCAACTCCGTGGAGGCGTATGAGCGCGACTTGAAGAAGTTGCAGGACTACATGGTTTCCCACGGCACGGACGCGGACCATGCTACTTTCGACGACCTGCAGGCGTTTGTCTTCGACACCTTCAAGGACATCCCCAACACCCGCACACAGGCGCGACTCCTGTCGGGCATACACTCGTACTACCGCTTTCTGCTCTACCACCACTACATCGAGCAGGACCCCTCCGAACTGCTTGAAATGCCCAAATTGGAGTTGCACCTCCCCGATGTGCTGACCGTGGAGGAGATTAATGACATGATAACCCATATCGACCTATCCAAACCAGAAGGGCATCGCAACCGCGCAATCGTCGAGATGCTCTACGGCAGCGGACTGCGGGTCAGCGAGTTAGTCAACCTGCGTCTCAGTCATATCTACCGCCGCGACGGCTACATGCGCATCGTGGGCAAGGGCAGCAAAGAGCGGTTGGTACCCATATCCCCCGAGGCGGACAAGTGGTTCGGGTACTGGTTGCAGGACCGTGCGCAGTTGGACGTCAAGCCCGACTTCACGGACATCGCCTTCCTCAACCGCTACGGGCGGCAACTGACACGCGCGATGATTTTCACCATCATCAAAAGGCTCGCGCGCGAGGCGGGTATCACCAAGACCATCTCCCCACACACCCTCCGCCACTCGTTTGCCACCCACCTCTTGCAGAACGGCGCAGACCTGCGGATTATTCAGCAACTCCTCGGGCACGAGTCCATCGTAACCACCGAAATCTACACCCACATCAACATTCAAGACCTGCGCGAAGCAGTACTCCGCTACCACCCCGAGAACCGATGAAGCGGCTGATTCTCATACTGTTAAGTCTGCACGTAGGGCTCACCTTCGCGGCATCGCTCCCCGAGACCATCATCATCGGCGAGGTGTATGACCACGCCACAGGGCAACCTCTTCCAAACGTGAATATCTACCTCCAAGGTACGCAAGTCGGTACCACTACCAACGCCGAGGGACTCTTCCTTTTGCGCGCGCAGTTGGATAGGAAGCGCACCATGGTCGTCTCCGCGGTGGGATACTACACCGAGCGTTTTCACATCGAGGCGGGGCAGCAGGCGGGCATTGAAGTCGCCCTGCGGGAGAAGGTGGGCAACCTCGGCGAGGTCTTTGTCTTTCCTGGCGAGAACCCTGCATTGCCCCTCATGGAGCAGGTGCGCCGGCACAGGCAGGTCAACGACCTTCCTGTCAACACCGCCGATGCCGATATGCAGACCTCGCTCTATGTCTCTGATATTCAGTCCCGACACCTCCGCCGTGCACTATGGGGCAGTCTGCAAAGCGGCATGCTCTTGCAGGCGGACTCCTCCTTCCTCCTGCCCCTCTACAGGTGCACCCGACACACGGGGCAGGTCTCCGAACAGGCTGCCATGCTCACCCTCACCGACTACCACACGCTCCTCGACCAACTCCAACCCGCCTGCAATTTCTACCGCAACAGCATCTCCGTCTTCTCCGCATCGCTGCTCAGCCCGCTCGCGTCTTCAGGCACCACCTACTACCACTACTATCTTGCCGACAGCCTCACCACCTGCGGCGAGAAGCACTATATTGTGCATTTCAAGACCAAAAACGCCTTCTACGCCACCCTCAACGGCGAGATGGAAATCGACTCCGCCACCTATGCCCTGCGCCGCATTGATGCCACCGTTCCCTCGCAGGTGAGTATCAACTACTTGCGCGAATTCACCATTCACCAGACCTTCGACACCGCCTGTCGCCTTACCCGCGAACGCACCTCCCTCATTCTCGACTTTGCCGTCAAGGCAGACACCACCCGCACCTTCCCTACACTCCTGATAACAAAGGAGATAACACCTCGTTCCGACACCATCACCCCCCTTGCCGACAGGGCACCCATCCCCCCCGCGGACACTGCCTTCACCGCTGCCCTCGACACCCTCGACAGTACCCCGCTTTTCCGCTTTGCCAAGTTCTGCGCCTATGTCATCCAAACAGGCTATTTCCCCACCAACACGCCTGTCGAGGTCGGACGACTCACCGAAACGCTCAAGTACAGCCCGCAGGAAGGACTCCGCGTGGGCATACCCCTGCGCACCACCCAAGACCTCTGGCGCAATGTCTCCCTCGAAGCCTACGTGGCGTACGGACTCCGCGACCGCGCATGGAAAGGCGCGGGGCAGGTGCATATCAACCTCCCCTCCGCGCGCCGGCACCAAATCCATCTCCGATACGCCGACGAATACGTCTATTCCGATGTCAACGAGTTCACGCAACGCTTGCGCGAAAACTCCGTATGGTCGCCGCAGATGTCATTGGTTACCAACTGGTTGCAAGGTGCGGTTTTCAATCCCGATTTCTACTACAACACCGCCGTCCGCCGGCGCGAAGGGCGTATCCTCTTTGAGGACGATTGGAATGACTACTTGGAATCCCGCTTCTACCTCAAGGCAGGGCGCATGGGCTACGGACAGCCCACAACCTCCTACACGGCACAACCCTCATTCTTCTACGCCACCCTCGGCGGTTCGGCGCGTCTCAGTTTCCACGAGCGCAAGATAGACCTCTATTTCCATCGTCGGCACCTCTACAACCACCTTCCCGTACTCTTCCTCGGGGGCGAAGTGGGCAGTTACCAAATGCCCGATATGTCGTCCTATCGCCTCTATGGCAACATCAATCTCCTCCTGCGCCAGCGCGTCAATCTTGGGCTGGGCGGTGAACTCAACTACGCCGTGCAGGCGGGCATCATCCTCGGACGGGTGCCTTATCCGCTCCTGCAAATCATGGCGGGCAACAATACCTATACATTTGATGCAGAACGGTTTACGTTGATGAACAACTATCAGTACGCCGCCGACCGTTACGTCACCTTGCAGGCCGACTGGAATGGTCAAGGAGTATTGTTCAACCTCATTCCGGGCATTCGTTATCTGCGTCTGCGCGAATTGGCGGAAATCAAAGTGGCGTATGGCGGTCTTCGCCGCACTCACACTTCTGTCACTCCTTTCCCGACGTTGCCAAACGGCACTCCTACACTCAGTAGTCTCCGCATACCGTATGTTGAACTCGGCGTCGGCATCGGCAATATCCTCCGCATCGGCGAACTCTACAGCATCTGGCGTCTCACGCACCTCTCCGACCCCACCGCCCCCTACTGGGCACTCCGCTTCCGCCTCCACCTCTCTCTCTAACCTCTTCCCTCTAATCTCTATCCTCTTCCCCTCTAATCTCTATCTCCCTTTTCTCTAATCTCTAACCCCTTTCTCCCTAATCTCTATTTCTCTGTTCCCTAATCTCTATCTCCCTTTTCTCTAATCTCTAACCCCTTTCTATCTATTCTCTCCTTTCTCTCTGTCTCTCATCAGGGTGGACTTCGTCGTGTTCTCTTCGTACCATTACCGATACATAACCGAAGGATAACCGAAAGATAACCGTAAGATAACCGAAAGATAACCGTAAGATAACCGAAGGATATTTGAGATGATATCGTACCTTTTCCGTATTTTGTTGCGGGGACTGTGGGCGTTTACCCATGGGTTGGCATCAATTCTCCGCTGGGGACGCGGACGCCTCGTCCGCGGTAATTTTATGTGGGGGACGCCTCGTCTCGCGTCGTTAAGTCATCTCAAGAAAATTTAATCACCAAATGTGGGTAATAAATCCCTTCTTTGTGTCGGAAAAGGGCTATTTATATCACAAAGTTTTAGAATATGGATTTTCTGATTTGCACATATTCAAAAAATGATGTACCTTTGTGCGTTCTTACGTAGTGGCAAATAGGGTATCGAAAAAACGACCCCGTTTCGTCACCGCTATGAGTACAAATATAATCACACCGACAATATGGAATACAATACAGTAAACATACATGTTATGACCAAGAAATTACAGTTATTATTGCTACTTGCCGCCTTTTGGTGCGGCATGAGTGCTTACGCGGCACCGGGTGGTACGTGGACGACTATCGAACACACCGCCTATCCGACGCCGCAGAACTTGAAAGCGGAACTTGACGGTTCGAAGGTAAAACTTGCGTGGGATGGCGTGCAGTGGCCTGCCGACGGTTTCCCCGAGGTGATTGACGGCAAGACGGTGCCTACAAACTTCACCTACAGCATCGAGTGCCGAGTGAAGACCACCGGTACGGACACTTGGAGCGAATGGTGGATGCGGACAACACGCGGACGACTGGTTGATGGAGCATTCGTCAGCCACTGGGAAATCGAGGACGATGTCGAGTCCGGCAAGACCTATCAGTACCGTATTCGATGCTACAGTTATATCGAGCCGGAGAACCCGCAAGACCTTACAAATCCGACACGCGACGGCTACTTCAGCGAATGGTCAGATACCGTGACAGCCTACAAGACCCTCGACAAACTGGCAATCACAGAAGCAACCACTTCCCACCCCCTGAATGGATACACCTCCATCAGTGTCAAGTACACCTACACCTCCTCGCGCGAGGCAGAGGGAGAGGAGCCGCTGTACTTCACCTTCAAGGTCATTGAGATTCCCGCCCCGGAGCCGGGCACAGTGCCCGAAGCCCCTGCAGAAGGCGGAAAGCCCTACGCACGGAGGGACGGAACACCGCTTGATGTAAAGTCGCTCACACTGACACCGCCCAATACGACAACGTCGAAAAAGATTACTGCGGACAATTTCGCTCTGACCTCTTCTGTCGATGCGGGAACCATCACTTGGAGCGCATATCAGGATTTGAAGAACTACTACCACGACAATGTAACCATCTGGATACAAGGTTGGGCAAAGTCCGAGACCGAGGGCGGCGAACCGCGTCTCGTAGTGGACGAAGCCGTTGGGGAAATCAGCCTCGACACTCGTCCTTGTACCGCGAAACCGGGTACCGATACCAACGGCACACCCGCAGTGATACTCACGTGGCCGAAAGAGCCGACCGCAGCAACGTATAAGATTACTCGCGGTATCAATAATGTCAATAATTCGTATGCAACCATTGCCGACAATGTCGCCGATACGATATTCGTGGATACGAATGTTGAACCTTTAGTCATCTATTTCTACCAAGTGATAGCAAAAGATTCTACAGGCAAAGAGTTTGTCGCAAGCAGCCCGTTCAACGGCTACATCCAATCGGATTCACTTTCCATTGTAGGTATTCAGCCGCAGACGCCCTGGAATGGCAAGGTGGATTTCCTCCTCAAGTACGAGACGGCGCGCGACGTTTTGGGACGTGATGGTTTCCCACGATTCAAACTGTTTGTCAAGAAAGGGGGCAAACCCGTCGATGTCAAGACGCTTCGCCGCTCGGTGGGGGAGCCTTATGATAAGGAAATAGGTACGGAGGACTTTTCGCTGTATGGAACGAAGCCGCTGAACCGTCTTGAGTGGGATGCGGGCACAGACCTCGGCGCGGGAACCTTTGATGACCTCACCTTCTCGATTGAATGTGTGAGAATTGAGCAGGCGGATGTAACCCTGTTGCCATGGACGGAGGGCGCGGTCTCGGGCACGATTCCGCACCTCGACACGCGCAGTCCCCGCGAGGTGAATCTTGCGGCAGGAACACCGGTATATGTTGACCTCGATTGGTTTAGGGATGGTCGCGATTGCGAGACGGCGGAGGTCTTCTGCAACGGCACAAAGGTCTTTGAACTGCCGGATGAGGCGGGTAACAAGCGCAGCAGTTTCACCTTGGGCAAAAACGAACTGAATATCTGGGGCGAGAACGTGCTGAATATCGTCCCCCAATACGGCGAGGGGTTAACGACCATCATCAAGTATCCCGACTTCGACTTCACGGTGTCGAAGGGCGTGAAGAGCGGCATCACAATCATGTGGAGCCTCATCGACCAGAACGCCGTTGCAGGCTACCAAATACAGCGGCGCATAATGGGTTCGACGGATGCCTTTGAGGCTGTCCAGACCGTGGGACCTGATATGATGACATACACGGACAAGACGGCGGAAGAGGCTACTATCTATGAATATACGGTTGTGCCACTGAATTCCGACGGCGAACCCATCGGTCCTGTTCCGTCGCCCCGGAGCGGCTATCGCACACTTGAGAAGATAGAGTTTGTGC
>DLLA01000067.1 GCA_002479035.1 Bacteroidales bacterium UBA7574
TGTTGGCGGGTTGTTGTCAGTCGTTGATTATGTAGGTGTGCTATGTAGGGGAAATTAACGGCTAATTTGTGGGAATTAATGTTTTAATTAGTTGTTGTTGATTGTTGTGACTATGTATTAGGTGTTGTGCCATGCTATGAGATTTAATGGCGGTTTAATGGGCATTAATGGAGCCATTGCCCACGATGCATTAACGGTCCATTAACGGCAATTAACGGAGAACCATACCCGCTAACGAATTTATGTTTAACCGTTTTGGACTGGCAGTTTACCGGGCATTGACGGAGAATGGCAAAAACTTTGCCCGCTTGTGTATCTCAAAATAAATGCGTAACTTTGCGGGCTAAATATGGGGGTGAGTAGGGGAAGAGATTAGAGGGTAGGGAGTAGAGAAGTAGGGGATAGAGAGGGGGAGAGTAGCGATGAAGATGAAGGAAGGTATTAGTGTTAAGGCAATATAGTGGAATATAAAAACAATAGTGTAATATGAAGCAAACATTTCTAACCGTGTTGGCGCTGAGCCTTGGGGTGTCGGCGTTCGGACAGGAAGACCAAGTGTTGATGACCGTGAACGGGCAACCCGTGATGGCATCGGAGTTTGAGTACATCTACGAGAAGAACAACCAAGAGAGCAGCCTCGACCAGAAGTCGGTGGACGAGTACCTGGACTTGTTCGTGAACTTCAAACTCAAAGTGGCTGAGGCGGAAGCGCAGGGCGTGGACACCACAGAGGCGTTCCGCAAGGAGTTGCGCGGCTATCGTGCGCAAGCCATACCCAAGTATATGCAGGACAACGATGCCATCGACAGCCTTGTGCTGATGAGTTACCTGCGTATGGCTAACCCGCGCCGTGCAGCGCATATCGCCATCGAGTGCCACCAAGATGCCGACTCGGCAACCGTGGCAGACGCACTGGAGCGTATCAATATCGCCCGTGAACGTGTGACGGTGGGTGTGCCCAAGAAAGTAGGCAAGGGCAAACGCACCAAGACCGTGCAGGTGCCGGAGGATTTCGGCACCGTGGCTATGGAGGTGTCGGACGACCCGCAGGCGAAAGAGACTAAGGGCGAAGTGGGATGGATACAGCCGTTCCGCTATGTGTATGTGTTCGAGAATGCTGTTTACAACACGCCCGTGGGTGGTGTGACCGAGGTGTTCCGCACGCCCTACGGTTTCCATATCGCCAAAGTGGAGGAGGAGCGTCCTTACGAGGAGGTGCATGCAGCGCATATCATGAAGATGACTCCGCGTGGCAATGCCGACAAGGCTGCCGGTGCCAAGATGCAGATAGACAGTCTGTACAAGGTGGTGATGAGCGGTGCGGACTTCGCCGAAGTGGCAAGTCAGAACTCTGAAGACCGCGGTTCGGCAATGCGCGGTGGCGACCTCGGCTGGTTCGGACGCGGCATGATGGTGCAGCCGTTTGACAGTATTGCCTTCGCTATGGAGAAGGGCACTGTCTGCGAACCGTTCCTTACCCGTTTCGGTTGGCACATCATCAAGAAGTATGACGAGCGTGGTATCCAACCGTTGGACAGCCTGCGCCCGCAACTGCTCAAGAACGTGCAGCGCGACGAGCGTCTGCAAGAGGCAGACAAGAGTTTCCTGCGTAAGACACGCGCCGAGTACAATCTGCCCGCCACGATGAGCGATGCCGACGTGCGTGCGTATGCAGATGTTCATTTGGAGGAGAAATATGCCGACCTGCGTCACCTCGTGCAGGAGTACCACGATGGTATTCTGCTGTTCGATGTGTCGTTGCGCGAGGTGTGGGACAAAGCCAATCAGGACAAAGAGGGGCTGGAGAAATACTTCAAGCAGCACCGCAAAGAGTACACATGGGACGCGCCGCGCTACAAAGGTTTTGTCATCTATGCCAAGAACAAGGTGGCAGCCAACAGTGCCAAGCAAATCATCAAGAGTGCGACCCCCGATTCTATCATGAGTTACCTCAACCGCCGTGTGAACGTGGACAGCATAACTTATGTCAAAGTGGAGCGTGGTCTGTGGACCGAAGGTAAGAATGCTGCGGTGGACGTGTACGGCTTCAAGTCGAAGACTGCCGAATACACCCCGACGGAGGAGTTCCCAGTGGTGATGGTGGTGGGCAAAGTGCTGAAAGCCCCGCAGGAGTACACCGACGAGCGCGGCAAGGTAACTACTGACTACCAGGACTACTTGGAGAAACAGTGGGTGGCATCGCTGCGTGAGAAATACCCTGTGGTCATCAACCATGAGGTGCTTGAGCAACTGAAAGCCAAATACACGAAGTAAATGAAGTGGCGTGTCCTCATACCCTCGCTGTGCGTGCTGGTGCTGGCCAATGTGCTGGTGCAGCACTGCGTGTGGCGGTGGGATATGACGGACGACCACCGCTATAGTCTGTCGGCTCCGACCAAGACGCTGCTCGGGCAGTTGGACGCCCCTATGCAGGTGACGTTGCTGTTGGACGGCGACCTCAATGCAGGGTTCACACGGCTCAAACATGCTGCCGAAGAGATGGTGGAGGAACTGAGTGTGTATGCCGCTGCGCCTGTCACCGTGCGCTACGAGACGGAGCATATCCCGCAAGGGCTGAAGCCGACCGTCATTCACGAGCGCACCCGCAAAGGGCAGACGGCGCAGACCACCGTCTATCCGTATGCCGTGGTGCAGTACCGGGGCAAATCCGCCGTGGTGGAGTTGCTGCGCAACAACCGCGGTCTGAGCGGCGAGGAGAACCTCAACCTGAGCATTGAGAACCTCGAGTTTGCGTTTGTGGAGTGTATCCGCAGTCTCATGCAGACCAAGGTGGAGAAGGTGGTGTTCCTCGAAGGGCACGGCGAGTTGCCCGAAGAGAACGTGTGGGACATCAGTCAGGCGTTGGCGCACTACTACCAGATAGACCGCGGCACGCTTGGCAAGGAGACGGGCGTGCTGGACGGCTACAAGGCGGTCATCATCGCCGACCCGCAAAAGCCGTTCTCGGACGAGGACAAGTATATCCTCGACCAGTACCTCATGCAGGGCGGACGAATCCTGTGGGTGCTCAACGGGGTGCGGTTCTCCACCGACAACCTATCGGAGCAGGGGACGACACCTGTCATTCCGCTGGACCTCAACCTCACCGATATGCTGTTTCGCTACGGCGTGCGGGTTAATCCTGCTCTGGTGCAGGACTTGCAGTGCCTGCCCGTGCCGGTGGACGTATCGGAGGACCCCAATCAGCCCAATTGGCAACCCATGCCGTGGACGTATGCACCGCTGTTGCTCACCTCGCAGGCATCGCCCGTCACGCGCGGTGTGATGCAGGTTGCGGCGACGATGGCATCGTGCCTTGACCTTGTGGGGGAGAATGACGGACTGCGCAAAGAGATACTGTTGGCGACCTCGTCGGCAAGCAAACTGACAGGCACTCCCGCCGAGGTGGATTTGAGCCTCGCCACGGGCAACGAAGAGGAGTATCGCTACTCGTTTATTCCTGTGGCGGCAAGCCTTGAAGGCGTGTTCCCGTCGCTGTATGCCCATCAGATGCCGCCCGAAGACTTGACGGTCACGGTACCGCTGCGCAAGACCAGCGAACCGACCAAGCAGGTGGTGGTGGCAGCGGGCAGCGTGATTCGCAACGAGTGGCAGCAGGGACGACCGGTGCCGCTTGGCTACGACCGCTACACGCGCACACAGTTCGGCAACTGCGACTTCTTGGTCAATGCCGTACTGTACCTGACTGACGACACGGGTTGGATGTCCCTCCGCCAGAAAGAGGTGACGCTGCGCCTGCTCAACGACCAACGTGCCCGCAACCAACGGGTAATGGCGCAGGTGGTGAGCATTGTGGTGCCGTTGGTGCTGCTCGCCATCACGGGTGGGGTAGTGATGCTGATACGTAAACGCCGCTATACAAAATGAGAATGAAGCAACAACTGAGATATATCTGTCTGACAATCTGTGCGTTGGTCGCCTCCGTGGCAATGATGGCACAGACACATTCCGACTGCCCCTTGGACACCATACAGGGCAACATCTACTACCGCTACACGGTGGAGAAGAGCGTGGGACTGTACCGTATCAGCGTCAATTTCGGTGTGTCGCAGGAGGAGATACTGCGTGCCAACCCCGAGTTGCAGAAGCGCGGCTTGCGCTATGGAGAGGAGATATTGGTGCCTGCCAAGGACCTGCCTGTCATCACACTGCCTATGCCCCAACCGAGCAAACCCGTAGTGGTGACAGCCCCCGTAGAGGAGCAGCCCGCACCTCAGACTGTAGAGGAGCAGAAACTCGCTAACCTACAACCAACCTCTAACCAACCACCAACAAAAGTGGAGGAGGAGTCGGCTTTGTTGGGCGACATGGAACCGCCGATAGACGACACCTTATATATAAGTGATGGTGATACCGTGGCAATGGATAGCCTTGTGATGGACAGCACCGCCATTCGTATTGCGGTGATGTTGCCGTTCCACACCCATGCCGTGAAGCGCGAGAAGGATATGGAGCGGTTCTACGATTTCTATGCGGGCGTGCTGATTGCGGTGAACGAGGTACAGGCATCGGGACAACCCATTGAGGTCTATACCTACGACGTGGGCAAAACGGCGCACAAGGTCAGCGAGGTGCTGGAGCAACCACAGATGCAACGTATGGACGCTATCATCGGACCTGTGTACAACGCCCAAGTGGCAACGGCGGCTGAGTTCGCACAGCGCGACAGCACACTCCTGTTGGTGCCGTTTATCTCGCACATCGAGGGGATTGCGCACAACCCGTATATCTTGCAGTTCAACCCGTCGGAACAGACCGAGGCGGACACCTTGGCGCGCTACCTTGCGCAGCGTGGCGATAGTGTGAATTGCATACTCATCGAGACCAGAGAGGGTGAGTCCGTGCCCGCAGGCGTAGCAGCATTGCACCGCGCATTGGCGGAATATCATGTGCCGACCACTACCACCTCCATTCGGGCGATATTGCAGGACTCGCTGGACGGCGTGTTGCGCCCCAATGTGGAGAATATATTTGTCTTCAATACAGAGCGTTACGGCAACTTGCAGGCGTTGCTGCCGCACTTGTCGTTGGCGGCACAGGCATATCCGATTACCCTGTTCTCGCGCTACTCATGGCAGCGGCAGAATATCCCGTTCCCGCAGATATACACGTCCGTATTCTCGCTTAGCCCCAATGTGTCGGACTACTATGAGGATACGTTCCGCCAGTATTTCGACTATGAACTGGTGTCGCACCACCCGCGGTTTGATTTGTTGGGCTACGACCTGACGCGCCACCTCTTGCACATCGTGCAGACCTTGCGGGCGGACGAGCATGCCGATATGCCGACTGTCATCACCGAGGAGGTGTTCTACGGCACGCAGTCGAATATCTGCTACAAGCACCTCGGCGGGCAGGGCGGGTATGAGAACGAGAATATCCACATCATTCGCAAATGACAGGACGTCGGCACATAGCGATATGGGTGCTGCTCTTGTCGGGCATGGCGCTTGTGGCACAACCGCGGTTGCGCACGCCGGAGATATATGTGGGGGCGCAGGCAGGTGTGTTGGCATCTATGGTGAACTTCTCCCCCACGGTGGAGGGGATTGACCCGCTGACGGCACCGCTCACCCCGAATGGCGGATTGGTGTTCCGCTATGCTGGACACAAGGTGTGTGCCATTCAGGTGGAACTCAACTATATGCAACGCGGTTGGCATGAGGGTATTGCTGCCACAGACTCCACTGCGGGCGTGGACTACCACCGCCAACTGCATTACATCGAGGTGCCATTGCTCATGCATCTGTACTTTGGCAAGGAGCATTGGCGGGGATTTGTCAACCTCGGACCGCAAGTGGGGTACTGCTTTATGGACCGTCAGTCGGGTACGCAATCCACAACAGATACGCATCAATACGACCCCATACAACAGCGTTTTGACTGGGGCATAGCGGGCGGATTGGGTTTTTACTACCGCCATGAACGGGTAGGGCTGTTTCAGTTGGAGGCGCGGTTCAATTACAGCATGGGCGGAGTGTTCAACACGCATTTGGGCGACTATTTCAGCAGTGCCAACCCCCTGGATTTGAGCCTGAACTTCGCCTATATGTGGCAGGTGAAAGTGAAATAACCGAACCCTTGGTGATATGACGTATTTGGTAATCCGTTTCAGTTCTGTGGGCAATGTGGCAATGAGTGTTCCCGTCGTGACATCGTTGAGCCGTCGCTACCCCGAGGATACGTTTGTGATAGTGTCGAAGAACCGCTTGGCACCGCTGTTCTACGGGCTGCCCAATGTGCGGTTTCATGAGGCGGAACTGCAAAACGGTGTCAAATCGATTGTGCAGTTGTTCCATGAGTTGCGCGCCTGTCACATTGATGCCGTGGTGGATTTGCAGGACACGTTGCGCTCGTATGTGTTGCGTACGCTGTTCCGCTGGAGTAGGGTGCCCGTGTATGTCATTGACTACGGACGCAAGGAAAAACGGCACCTCATTATGCGCGGCTACAAGCATTGCGCACCCTTGAAGACGGAGTTTCAACGGTATGCCGACACATTCCGTTTGGCAGGCTTGGAGAGCGACGACAGTTTCAAAGCCATACCTGTCAACGAACCTGCACAACAGACTGTGATAGAGCGTTTCGGAGAGAAAAACGGCACATGGATAGGCATTGCACCTTTTGCCAAAAGCCGCTCCAATATGCTGCCGTACCGCGTCACCAAAGAGGTCATTGCCCACTACAGCCATCAGGCGGATACACGTGTATATCTGTTTGGTGCGGGACGGATAGAGTGCGAGATGTTGCGCCAATGGGCGAGCATCTTCCCTAATGTGGTGAGTGTGGCAGGGCAGTTGCCCATAGAGCAGGAACTGGAACTCATGCGCCGTTTGGATGTATTGGTGGGCATGGATTCCGCCAACAAGCACCTCGGGGCATTGGTGGGCGCGCATACCGTCAGTATCTGGTGCGGTACGCACCCCGCTATGGGCTTTGCCGCATGGAAACAGCCCGCGGAGTGTATGCTGCAGACCAATCTGAGTTGCCGCCCGTGTACCGTGCACGGCACCAAGAAATGCAAATATCACAACTTCGCTTGTACGGATATATCTGCACAGCAAGTTATACAATTAGTTAATAATCAATTGAAATGGGAAAGATAATATCGTTAGCAAACCAAAAGGGTGGAGTAGGCAAGACCACCACTGCCATCAACTTGGCAGCCGCATTGGCGGGCGAAGGCAAGCGTGTGCTGTTGGTGGATGCCGACCCGCAGGCAAATGCCTCATCGGGCTTGGGCATAGAGATTCGCGACTTGGACAAGACCATCTACGAGTGCCTTGTCACGGGCATTGACCCCAAAACAGCCATTATGCCGACCTCGGTGGAGAACCTGCACCTCATACCCTCGCACATCGACCTCGTGGGTGCCGAGATAGAGATGCTCAACATCGACGACAAAGAGAATATCCTCAAGCGCATACTATCCCCTCTGCGCCCCGACTACGACTATATTCTCATTGACTGTTCGCCGTCACTCGGACTCATCACCATCAATGCCCTCACGGCAAGCGACAGCGTGATTATCCCCGTGCAGTGCGAGTTCTTTGCCCTCGAAGGTATTGCCAAACTGCTGAATACTATCAAAATAATCAAGTCGAACCTTAATCCCGCATTGCGTATCGAGGGCTTCCTGCTCACGATGTACGATGGTCGTCTGCGTCTCTCAATGCAGGTGCACGACGAGGTGCGCCGTCACTTCGGAGACCTTGTGTTCGACACCGTCATCGCCCGCAACGTGCGCCTCAGCGAGGCACCCAGCCATGGTATGTCGGTCATCGAATACGACAAGAACAGCAAGGGCGCAAAGAGTTATATCAAACTGGCTAAAGAACTGATTAGGAGGACTGCCGAATGAAAAAGACCTTAGGACTCGGGCGTGGCTTGGACGCGCTGATTGATACTACCCATGTCACCACAAGCGGCTCTTCGTCTATCAACGAGATACCATTGTCGAAGATTTATGCCAACCCCGACCAGCCGCGTCACACTTTCGACGAGGAGGCACTCGAGGAACTGGCGCAATCCATACGCGAACATGGTGTCATCTCGCCCATCACTCTGCGCAAGGACAGCAACGACCGTTATATGATTATCGCGGGCGAGC
>DLLA01000028.1:0-11782 GCA_002479035.1 Bacteroidales bacterium UBA7574
CCTGAATGTGGTACCAAGTTAGACCATGACGCACATTTTTGCCCTCAATGTGGTACAAAGGTGATGTTTGAGGAAACCTCCATAACATCAGAATGTACTACAGAGCGCGCGAATGCGGATATGCTACGTGCTCAGATGGCGGGTAACATGTGTACTGCAGATGCTGCTCATACAGAATGTAAGATAGTGATACGTGGATTTATTCTGACCAATCTGCGTACGTTGTCGAAGCGGTTGGGGGTAGAAACAGGCGACTTATGTGGTCTTCTAAACGGTTACATATCCGGTATGCGCAATTTGGGCGTGCAATATACATTATTGGATGCCGGAGATTACACATACAAGACCCGCAGTTTGCTTGGCGGACATAAACACGTGAGTTTGAATCAGAATAATGCATGGTATGAATACGCTGACATATTAAAAGATGCGCACGATGCCGAAGTCAAAAGCCGGTTACCGGAATCAGACTACTTGTTTATCATCGGTGGTGATAAGGATGTGCCGATGGCATGTGTACCTAATGTTTTCGGAAATGCAGATAAGGATGTGGACACCGACTTGCTGTATGCCTATCCGTATGGGAAAGAAATGGAGGAGAAGTTGCTGACGTTGGAGTTGTTCTCCTATGATGCGATGTTCTACATTGGCCGTTTGCCGGTAGCAGATGATGGCACCGCTGACGATATTGTCCGTTATTTGTCTCGCATATTGAAAAACGGTGCTGCCGTACCTGTGGACAGGGCTTATACACAAAGTGACCCTGCGTGGTATCAAATGACTATGGCCATTACAGAAGATTTGGCACAATGTGGCTTATATCCGTCCGTGTCTGCCAATCTGCCTCGTGGCATAATAGCGGATGGACGCGTATTTTTAACGCCGGAGGTCCGTGCAGACGAGCAAACAGGCTATTCTAATATAGCAGTCTTTGACAAGGATGCCAATTACTATTTCTTCAATATGCATGGTAGCAACGCACTTAGGAGCGCAGCATTTTATGGTGAAAATCCGGGCATTGATTTCCCTGCTGGTGTAACACCTGCTCATATTGCAGCATCACGCTGTCCTAATATATTTTTTACGCAAGCATGCTATGGCGGCCGTTTTATCGGCTATCCGAAACAACTGAGTATGCTACATACTGCATTAAATAGCAATACGTTGGCTTATGTGGGGTCTTCCCGTGTGGCGTATGGTGGCGGAATACCGAAAGATATCGGAGCATCAGACATCTTAGGACTGGCTTTTAACCGAAATATGTTGAGCGGAAGTACTACCGGTGCTGCGTTTTTTGCTGCCCGAGTACAGACCTTCTTGCATAGTCGGGGAGGTATGCCTACCGACTCTTTGACCGTGATAGAATTTAATCTGTATGGTGATCCTGTTGTACATATAGGCGGATACGAACGGAATAGTGAAACAGATAAACATGCCGTATTGGCAAAAGGAGAAAAAGTGGGTATTGTACGTCATGAGACGTTATATGACAAATCAGCGGACGCACCCCAAAGTCTGTTATCACGAGTGCGCCAAGCAGTAGATAAAAATATCTTGGACATATCAGCAGTAATCACCAAACAACTATACGAACAATATGGGGTTTCTGCTCGTGAGCCGTCAATCATCGAGCGATGCACGTTTGCTGACGGGCACAAAGAATTGGCATTTACGTACTCCAAGCATACACCCTGCACATGCGGGATAGTAAATGAGGTGAATGTATCTGCTATGGAAAACGGAGAAGTGAGATATGTGACAATGACTAAATAATAATAGCTACAAAATACATCAACCTATGGATTGCCCTACATGTGGAAAGCCTCTGAAAGAAGGAGCCAAATTTTGCATATATTGTGGTACAAAAGTAGCACAAGACTTGCCTGCTGCGACAACTGCCGTAAAGCCGGAGGAGGAGAGTGACCACCTCAAAGAACAGCAAATAGGAGATTTGGCTCAAACTGCCAATCGCCGTATATATTGGGATATACAGCAGGGGCAGGTGGCACGTGTAATCAAGTCGCAAGACCTGACGCAGTTCAAAGATGTACGTGGTGTCATTATCTCGGAAGGCACAACTGCTTATGTGCGCGTGAACGGAAAAACTGTTTTGACATTGAATGGCGGTACCTACGACTTCAAACAGGCAAAATCCGATAAGGACGATGCCCCGTTAAAGCGTGCATGGAACATTGTCAGAGGTCTGTTTGGCAAAAAGGAACTGACCGAAGCAGAAGAGAAGTCTCTGCTAAAACACATACAGGAAGGTTCATCATTCACCATTATCATATTGGTGGACAAGGCATTCCCATTGCTTATCGGTGCCAAGCAGACCACATTGGACGACTACAAGACATTCCGACCTATGTCGTTGAAGACCAAGTATCTGACAGTACAAGTGGGGGTGAATGCATATTTCCAAATCGCGGACAAAGAACATTTTATACAACATTGGCTAATAGACCGCACCGAATTGACAACCACTCAGATTGTGGATGAGCTAAGCGACACAGTCCGTGCGTATCTGCAAAGTTGTATGGAAGACGCAGAGTGGGAGGGAAATACAGTGCCTGACGACTTGCGCAGGAAACTGAAAGAAGAACTCAATACAGATGCTGTAAACAAGTATTTTGGTCTCACCATTGCCCGTATTGTTGAAATATCGGCAGAAAGTAAAGACTTGGAGCGTTTCCGCCAATTAAGTAGCGAAATGTACTTGAGTGAGCAGGAGATGGACTACCTGCGTCGCACCAACGATTTCAAGAATCGTTTGGCGGAAGTGCAGAACGCACAGCAGTTGCACGAGGCGCGTACAAGCGTAGAGTTGCAGCGGGAGTTGGATAAGATAAACAAGGACGACCTGTTGCGCCAGGATGAGTTGGATAAGTTCAAACTGCTCTTGGAAAGTGAGCGACGTCTCCGCGAAGCGCGTACGAAAGAGGAGGAAGAGGCTGCTATGGCTGAGATTCGCAGGACAGGCTTGATGCGTGAGATAGACTACAAACGCATCGAACAAGATGCCGACTTGGAACGCCGCCGCAAAGAAGCAGACTTCGCCTTTGAGCAGCAACAGCGCGAAGAAGATGCCAAGGCGCAACGCCGCCAACGACAGTTTGAACAGTTTATGGCAATGGAGAATGCCGCCAACCAACACGAATTAGAGATGGCACGTACAAAAAACGAGACAGAGCGTGAATGGTCGGAACGTCTGTACCAACAGCAACAGGCGCAGAACGACCAGATGATGAGCCTGTTGCAGACGATGGCTGGTGCACGTACTCCACAGACGCAGATGACATCTCCGGCTCCTGCCGCACCAGCCCCATCAATGAAGTACTGCAATCAATGCGGTGCACATATACAGACAGATAGCAAACATTGCCCGGAATGTGGCGCAAAGCAAAATTGACATGGCAAATCTGATAGGCATAGTACATATCCGCCATCTATGCATCGGCAGTAAATCTGAAGGCGATTATGCTTGTTTTACACTGCCTACAGGCAAAGAATACATCCTCTATCGTGAAGGAGTATATCCTGCGAGTGATGACTATTTCACACAGTTTGACGACAAAAAAGTAGTTGTCGAAGGTAGTATCGAAGAGCACACACATTATGTGTGCGTACAATCTGTAACTGAAGAATAGGTATAAAAATAAGAAATAAATATGTTAGAGTATAAATGCCCCGAATGTGGTGCTCCCATGACTATCGGTGAACGTCATTGTGCAAACTGCGATTATGACCTGACTGATACTGAGTATGCCATGATGATGTCACAGAATACGCCGATAGCCGATGCGCAACCTCATGCATCTGTTGGCAAGCGACAGGTTACTACCCCTGAAGCAGTAATGGCACATGGTAACGTGGATATATCACAGCATCATAGTGAAGACAAATCCACACACCATGTTGACAACTCACAGACTGTCAACAATACCAACCAAACGGTCACAAACAACTTCATCATTATGGGCGGAAGTGCACCGACACCTCCCAATATAGACCCGCAAACGGCTGCTGCATTAGAGCAAGTACAGCGTGCTCAGCAAGAGACGCATGCCGCTCCGGCCGATGAACAGAAAGGGGTGGGGGCTATTAATGGCAATCGTCGTCCTATAAAGGCAGATGTGTCTCACAAAGAATTACCCAAATGGTTTTACCCTGTTATCACAGTTGTGGTCGCGACTATTGTGCTATTTTTTATTTTCCGTCCAAATCAAGAGACGGCATCAACTACACCTGCGCAAGGGGAACAGGTAGTAAGTACCCGCCGACCCGCAGAGGAAAAAGCGGTATCCCCGCAGACAACAGGAAATACAACTACGCAGACAAGGGCTCAAAAAGAGAAAATGCAAACCATATCTCACGAAGAAAAGCAAGGGGGCTCCGCTACGGTATCATCCGGCACTACAGCCCACAAGTCACAGACCGTACAAGCAAAAGACCCCGATTATGAGTCTGGTATGACCGCCTATAATGCTAACGATGGATTAACTGCCATTAAGGCATTCAAGGCTTCCAACACAAAAGAGTCTGTGTATATGTTGGGTATCATCTATGAAAAAGGTTGTGGCAATGTAAGTGCAAATGCATTGATGGCACACAAGTATTTCAAACAAGCCGCAGAAATGGGGCACTCTGAAGCGAAATCACGCATGTGATGTATAACATATTATTAATCAATTAAAATTATCGTAATGAAAAAAGTTATTTTTTCCATCTTTGCAATGATGCTCACTATTGGCGTCATGGCTGCTGACAAACCTGTCATCTTTGTAGACTACTTCTATGCTTCGTCCTCAATTGATTCTATCTATGAGGATATTGAAGATGAGGTACGGAATCATGTATTGTCCGGACTTATGAAATTTGGACATATCCAAGTGCAAGATGTGGATGCACAGTATGCTTTGAATAAAGAGAGCCAACGCCGTTCTTCTGAAGCTGCCATGGCTGATGAAACAGCACGTGTAGGTGAAATGCGTCAATTAGGTGCAAACTATCTTATCGAAGGACAAGTCTCAAGTGTAACGACGGAATACCACCCTGGCGATGGCAGTACCGATCCTTACTACACTGCCAAACTCGTGTACACACTCAAATTGATTAACTGTGCAGACGGTACTGTGGTGGATTCTAAGACTTACACACACGGGGCTGGTCTCGCAGAATTGGCATCAGGTTCTACTCCAAAGGCTGCAGTTGCTGACATCTATAAGTATATTGAACCGGCAATGAAAGTCTTTGTGAAAAAGAACTTCAAGTTGGATGGCACCATTGTAGATTCGGACTATACCATCAACAAGGATAAAATGGTAGATTGCTACATTACATTGGGGTCAGAGTCCGGTATTCAGGAAAAAATGAAACTCGAGGTTAGTGTGCCGAAAGTTGTGGCCGGACAGGTGACGTACAATGTGGTTGGTGAATTGTCTGTTGTTGAGGTCGTGTCTGGCACCCTCTCTAAATGCAAAGTCACCAAAGGACAGAAAGAACTGGCTGCTGCTATGGAGAATTATCTTAAAATCAAAGCAGATGACAAGGGAAATGCACACCCTATCAAAGTCTTGACCAAAGAGGCAAATGAAGCCGCAGAGAAGACGGGTGCATTCTTCAAAGGTCTCTTCCAATGATGAAACGTTTCCGAATACTATTATTCTTTGCTTTGGTCCTCACCTCATGGGTGAGGGCTGAGGATTTTTTGGACATCGCAACCCTGTTGAATAGTTCAGATACAGAGAGCGTTTTCGAGAGTGCCGGCGTGAGCGATGTACGGAAAAACGTGGAAGAAAATGCTGCCAAATCATTGTTTCATGCGCTGTTTTACGTAGGCGTAGAGGGCATTAATGAAGGGAAACCTCTGATAGAAAAGGAAAACTTGGCATATACCGGATCGTTCTTCAATCAGCAGGCTCGCTACACGTTCTATGTAGTCAATATAGAGCCGGTCAGCAAAATAAAGAAGACGGATAATACGTTTCGTGCTACCTACAAGGTCCGAGTTCGTATGCAAAAACTGCTTACCGACCTCAAGGCCAATAAAGTGTATGGAATCACTGCCGATAAGGGCTTCAACAACCTCGAAACCGAAGATGTCAAAATGGCGGAGAATATCGTGTTGCCTACTATCATTGTGGTTCCCTATAGACGTGCTGGGGAGAACTTTTCTGCAATCCTTCAAAACGATTATGATAGGCGCATCGCGGTAGCAAAGGTGCAAGATGGTTTTGAGTCTCGGGACATCACAACGGTTGATTTGCAAGCCAAAATTGATGCTGTCAATCGGCGTGCGGCTTACGAACAAAATGCGGGAGCAGCCGATTCAAATGACAAACAGTTGCTTCTGACTTCGGGAGCAGATGTCTATGTAACGGTTGATATGCAAAAGGATATACAGGCATCCGGTTCCCGTGTAACGCTTATTCTGAAGGCGTATGAGACTTCTTCCGGAAATGTATTGGCTTCTAAGACGGTAACACCTGTCCGGCGTTTCCAAACAACGGCAATAGATGCTCTTTGTGCGTATGCTGTCCAAGATAATATACAACCGTTTTTGAATGACATCGTCAAAAACTTCACGCCCTCTAATGGTACGCGCGTGGTACTGCAATTCGCTATTGATGGTACTTCTGCTACCACTATGAACGATCCGGTGGGGCTCAACAACTATTCGCTGAGCAACACGGTTCGCAATTGGGTTCGTAAGAACGCCTATATGGGTAAGTACCATTTGCAAGGTGTTATGGACGATAGCATGATTTTCGATTATGTCATGATTCCTCCTAAAGATGCCGACGGACTGCGTATGGATGCTGCTCAATTCGCTTTCTTGATAGAAAGTTACCTCAAAGAAGAAGTCGATATCAGTTGTGCCACTCGGGTTGATGGAAACAATATCATGGTTACTATCTACTAACCCACTATTAAACACCGGTCTCTAATGAAACGTATTCTAACAGCAATCATTCTGACAATACCTTTTTTATCCGTTTTCGCAGCAACTCCGAAATGGATCTCGTCCCATGAATCCTCTGCCACGGAATACTATGGATTAGGTATGGCTTCGATGAACAGTGGAAATTACATAGAGAAAGCCTCTGAAAATGCTCTGATTGACATTGCCCGCCAAATCATGGTAAAGGTACAAAACGAGACATTCCTGTCAATGGTTGAAACCAACAATCAAATCAAGGAAACACTTGCTCAAAAAACGCAAATGGAAGTCCTTAATTTTCTGACAGGACAAGAACTCGTAGGGCAATATGCTGATAAGAAAACAGAGGTCTATTATGTGTGCTACAAACTTAATAAGGCTGCTTACAATGCTGCTGTACATGCCAAATCTGATGAAATAGCGTCTATAGGATACGACTATTTGCGGCAGGGCGATGAAGCCTTGAAGAGGGGAGAACTGCAACGTGCCTACTCTATGTATAGTCGTGGGTTGGATGTGGTGGAACCATGGCTTTTTCTGCCACTTCGGGACATGAAAGACCCCAATCTGCATATCCCGACAATGCTCTACCAGCGAAGTATCAGTATCTACGATGGATTGTCATTAACCGTTACGCCTTCCCAACTGGATGTGGCTCCGTTTGCTCCCCTTTCACAGGATATCCGTGTGCAAGTACTTCGGCAGGGCACGCCTGTAGCCAATATGCCTGTAAGGGTGACTTTTGCGGTAGGAACAGGCGAAATAACGTCTGAAGCCAAGACGGATGCAAACGGGATTGCACATTTCCTCTTGTCAAAAATAACAGGGAAAGAGACTGTGCAGATCTGCCGTTTCCAATTATCCCAAGTGGCAGAAAGAGAAATTACAGGAATCCTGGCGAAAAATGTGTCTGTGCAAACGCTTCCGCAAACAGATTTGACATTATCGGTTCAGGAGCAGCAAATTAAGGCGTATATCCATGTCAGTACCGATGATTTGCCTGCCCTGAAAAAGCAAATTGAAGCAATGCTTGGCAACAATCATTTCAATATGGTTGCGGACCCTGATGATGCCGATGTTTTTATAGAGTTGCGAACAGTGTTGGAAATAGGAGGAACGGTTAAAGGTGAGATATACGACCTTAACGAATGTCTGGTGTCGGTTCAAATCAACTTTTATGACTACCACACCAATCAGCAACTATCCTCTTACCATCTCTCACAACTCCGTGTCTTGTGCAATCAGCAAAACACCATGGAACAGACATTGGTACAATGCACACGTGAAGCCATGAAGCGTGTAAAACGGGAATTGCCCCGTAAAATACCTATTATCAAAAAATAGTTCAGTTTAACCAACAATTAATTAGTATGAAAAAAGTATTATTCTTCATTGCAGTCGCTGTGATAGCAGTCGGCTGTAAATCTACAAAACAAGTAGCAACTTATGCGGAAGACGAAGTGGAAGTCACTGTACGTTGCGCTGAGTTCAAAACAGACCAAACAGGCATTCGGGCCAGTGCTTCGGCTATATCTCCCAACATGCAGAACGCCAAAGATAAGGCTGTGGCTGCGGCTCGCCGTGAATTAGCCACAAACATCAGTGGGCTTATCAATCGTGTGCAGGAGACCTTCACCACTTCCTATGACAAAGACGAGATGGCAGACTATGCCGCACGTACCAAAGACCTTGCACGCATCGTTGCCAGCCAGAAAATATCAGGCAGTTATGTCGTGTGCGATAAAATGACGAAAAAAGCAGATCCGCAGACAGGCAAAGTAGTATATACCTCTTATGTTGCCGTTGAGATAGGAAATGAGGACTTGTTTGATGCCATTGTCAAACAAGCACAAGCGGCTATCGCTGATGACGAAAAATTGCGTACAGACTTCGAGTATGAATTGTACAAGAAAACATTCGAAGAAGAGTTGGAAAAGTTGTCGAATAGTATCCGATAATATCAATCTGAAGGCTGTCTGACGGTGCGAAGTCCTACCGGACTAATAGACATTGTATATCGAACTAATAAACATTTATATCACCTCCCTCCTGGCAACGGGAATCAGTTGTGACTCTGCGCGGTTGTCGTGCTGTTAATTACGGCAACGAGACGGCAACGACACGGCAACGAACAGCGACATTCTTAAGATTATACACTGGCATAAAAAGAGACCGCCTGACCTTTTGCGTCAGACGGTCTCCATTGTTGTTACAATGTATCTCTGCTTATCTGAGCAAGTACTTGTTACCGTTTTGGATAACAATACCCTTGTATGTCTTATCTACTTGACGCCCCATAACATCATACATCGGTGCGTTCATATCCAACTGGGCAGGAGTAGTCACCTCATCTACGTGGGTGCCTGTGCCACTCTTGGATACCGTCAGTGCTTTGCGGGCAGGGATGATGGTGGTGTTGTCGGTCTTTGGCAGCGAGAAAACGTACATACCATTGTCGCCTGTGCAGACGAGGTTGCCTGCATAGTCGAAGTTCATCTGACGGAAGACGGATATGCCATGCTTGTACTCATAGCGGAGTGTGAGGACAGGCTTGTCGCCTTCCCATGCGATATCGAAGACATAGAACTGGTTGCTACCGCCTTGCAACACGAGCATACTCTCGTCTGCCGATACGGCGTAACCACTACCGTTGGAGCCGGTGATAATTTCTTTGTAGTCATCGCTTGCGGACGAGAATTGTGCCTCGCCATTGAAATCATAGAACTTCAACGATGTAGCGGAACCGTTGTTATTGCCTTCCGTGCGACTTTGGCTGACAAAGAAGCCATGCGAGGTGCCCCAAACATTGCCTTCGGTGTTGCCTTGTCCGGTCAATGTGTACACAGCCGATGGAGCCTCACCCCACGCATGAAGAATAGAGCCATCTGCCTGACCGATATTGTAAACGACCGCACCATTCTTAGGCAACGTACCGGAAGCGTCCTCGTTGTAAACAAGCAGTTTCGTGTCTGCACCATGACCAAAGATATGGCAGCCCGGGGTACTGGAACCTACTGCCGCACCATTATTGGTGAATACACCGCTGCCATTACGTGTACCTTGGAAGAACTGCGTGAACGGCTTACTCAAATCTGCGGTATTAGCAACAAATATACCCGAATTGCCATCCGACCAATCTGCTATGTACAGATAGCCATTGTCATCAAGACTAACACGTCCGGGGTTGCCAAAGGTCTTGACATCACCGCTATATCTGGCAGCATTGAGTTTGGTGTAATTATTGTCATATTCAAATACACCACTTGTTTCTCTGACTGCTATCGTTGCTTGAGTGGAGCCACCGCGATGGAACACATATACGTATCCGAACTTATCTGACTCTGGGTTATTATTTACCGCATTGAAGAGACGCGAAGTGCCACTCGCAATCAGCGACTTATCCTCGTAGAGTTTGCCGATATTGCTGATGGATTGCCCTTGCAACTCCACTGCCCATGTCATGGTAGCACCTGTCTCACCCGGGAGTTCGCTCTTGGCAATAGTAAATGAGTCTGCACCTTTCACCACATTTGCCAACTCTACAGCACCTACTTCGGTATTGTCTGCTGCATAGAAGATAAGATTGGCACTTACTGCATCAGAGTTGGCATTAAAGGAGAATACATAATTATCTCCGCTCTCTACCACATTGAGGTTGTACGCCATAATAGAAGCAACGGCAGGTTGATCCACACCCACGGTGGTAAACTTGCTAATCGTGCTGTCGCATACTAAATAGAGTGTCATGTCAGCGTCCTTTACTACACCCGCTGCCATAGTATAGGTAGCGTCTGCGGCATCCAAAGTGGTGTTGGTGGTCTTGATGAGGGCTGCCTTGTCAAGACCATCGGTGATATCATACAATGCCACACCCACATTCTTGCCGTCTGCGTCCTCTGCAGGAGTAACCATCATATCACGATGAGCGTACTTGAAGTAATTGGCACCCGTAGTGTGTGCAGCAAATGTACCCACAGGGGTGATTTCTGTGTTCGTTGTCATTACCAAAGCGCACTCAATGGGGGCTTTCTTTGTTGAAGTGATAATGATACTCTTGTCATCACGCGGAGAAACAACGAATTGAGTAGCACCATATTCTGATGACTTGAATTTGCCGGCTACCTTATTGTATAATCCTCCAGCCTTTGCACCATCAGCAATAGAGTAAATGGCAATACGTGTCTCTTTGCTGCTGCCTGTCGTGATAGCAGGAGCAATTAAGAGTCCGTCTGTGAGTGTGCCTGAATAAGTCAGAGTAGAACCCATCATAGCATTGTAGAAGTTACCGGATGTGACAGCGGTTCTATCAGTAAACCATAATGCACCTTTCCAGCCTGTGGCATCGGATTCCCATTTGTAAAGATTCCAATAATTATATGAACCTTCTCCGTAGTCTTTGGCTTGAGATTCATCATAGGCAGTGTGCTCGTAGTTGCAACCCACCAAATAGCCGTCGGCGGTGAAGGTGATGTCGCTCAGTTTATAACCGTCGGCAGAGACTACCGAACAGAAGTCGGTGGGCAGGGTGTTGAGTACGGTTTGCTTCTCGGCATCCACCTCAATGAGTGTAGGCTCTTTGGCAGCGTCCACAGCCAAGACGTACATATTGCCATTGCGGTAGAGCACACGGCGGATGGTCTTGTCAGCCAATACATCTGCCAACTTCTTGCCGACAAAGGACTGCTTCATCTCGTAGGTGCCAGCCAACTGCAAGTAAGCAGGCTGCTCGGGCTCGGGATAGTTGTAGTAGGTTACCGTAGGCGGCACGTACGATGTGTCGGACAGGTATATCATCTGATAGGTAGTCTCGTTGGCTTTCACCGAGAACTTTACTTTCTGGTC
>DLLA01000028.1:11829-12086 GCA_002479035.1 Bacteroidales bacterium UBA7574
CAAGGTGTAGTCATCACCCGGGGTGAGGTTCTCGAACACGAAGATACCGTTATGCAGCGTGTCCACGTTGTATTTGGCAACCTCTACGCCGCCTTTGAGCAATGTGACTTCTGCACCGTTGCAGGGAATCCATTGGTCATTGGTCTTGGGTGCATAGTTGAACAGCGTGTTGCTCATCTTGCGATGCAAGTCCTTGACGGTACCCATGATGTAACCCGTTGTCTCTTTGTCGGCACCATAGTAGTCCACGATACCAC
>DLLA01000028.1:12184-15852 GCA_002479035.1 Bacteroidales bacterium UBA7574
TGATAGGTATGGAAATAGCCCTCTACCAAGAAGCCGGGAGCACCATGTCTCAGGACACCGAGATGACCTCTGTAGGTTATGCCTTGATGTGTCTTATCCGTACGGTTGCTACTGCTTTTGTAGAAGTCAATATCCCCTCGCACGTTCTTATTGGTCATTGAGTAGTACGAAGCAGGATCAATGCCACTTGCCATAATGCCAAAACGGTATTGCCAAATAGCCTCTGCTTTCTCGCGGCTACTTGCTACGTATGTGTTACATTCTACCCCCTCAACTATCTCCGAGGTCTTGGTGATGTCATCATAGCCACGATAAATAACTAACGGGTAATTGCTTGTTGAACCATCAGTAGCCGCATTGGAGTGAACAGAGATAAAATAATCAATGTTGTTGGCATCTACCTCTTCACATATCTCACTCAGATTGCGGTTGTACTTGGTATAATCGGGTAAAGCCTTATAGTTCTCGTATGTGTAATCCGGATACTGACCGTTTACTTTCTCGTAGGGCCAAGGACCACATTCCGTGCGGGAATAGAGGACAGTGGCACCTGCAGCCTCGAGTTTCTTGCCGAGGTAGAGACACTTCCACAAGTTTGTGTTTGTCTCATAGAAGCCGCACGTATCCGGCATGCCGGTAGATGACAAGTTGGGATAGGGGATAGTAGCCATAGGACGGTCATTGGGACCGAAAGAGCCGTGTCCGGGGTTGATATAGATACGCTTGCCCGTGAGATCGGCTGCGGGCATAGATACTGCCATCAAGGCCGTGGTAATCAATAGGATATACTTTTTCATGGTCGTACTCATTTAACGTTCAACATATAGGTACTACCGTCCTCGGTGCCGAAGACAATCAGGTTCTTTGCCACACTCGGGTACATGGCAATCATGGTGTTGTCGGTCAGCACTTGGTGGCGTCCGTCCAAGGTATAAGCCACGATAGCCGAGGCGGTGATGAACTCGCCGTTGTCCTCATCTGCCATACCGACTAACGTGTTGTTGTCGTACCACTTAGCGGCACGGAGGGCATGAGCGATGAACTGAGGTTGAGTGCCGTCGATGTTGCTGACGTAGCAGCCTTCGCCACATACGTAGTAGCAGAGTTTGGTGCCGTCGGGAGAGATGGAAGCCCAGATGTAACTCTTGTCCGTACCATTGGGGGCGAGGGTCTTAGCCGTACCGTTTTGGCGGAGCACCATAAGGCGGTCGCTGATGGTAACGGTGGCTTTGGCATCGGTAGTCGCCATCTTCTCCATGTCACGTTGTCCGCGAGCGATGACGTTGCGGCGTTGCTTGGTGAAGTTTTTGCGGACGATGTTGTTGCGGCGTAGTTGGTCGCGCCCGATGGTGGTCTCGCGATACACCACTTCCTGCCCATCCGTACTGATTTGCACGTTGTAGCCTGCGCCTTCGGCTTCCGATAGTACGGTAGTCGTTTTGGCAGCCACATCGTAACGTTGCAAGCCCTTGTTGGAGCCCGTAGTCAGCAGCACGTAATCCCCTGCGGGGCTGACGCCTGCCACTTTCACATCCACGTCGGACGGGGAGGTGAGTTGCTGCATAGATACTACCTTGAGTACCTGTGCATTAGCAGCCAAGCCAAAGAACAGGGCTGCTGCAAAAAGCATAGATTTTTTCATGCGCTTTTATTTATTAATTAGGTTGATATTCTCACATTTTATCGCCTACAAAGTTACACCAAAAATCTTGTTTCTCAAAATAAAAGTACAAGATTTTGTTGTTTTATTTGGTAAAGTCGAAAAATAGCCGTACCTTTGCAGCCGCTTTCGGAAGAAAGCATCGCGTGGGTAATAAGGGGAGAAAGTTTAATGTCTCGGTACATTGAATACTACTCCTATCGGGATGTGGCGCAGTCCGGTAGCGCAACGGTCTGGGGGACCGGAGGTCGCAAGTTCAAATCTTGTCATCCCGACAATAATACGGACACAAAGAAAAATGAAGGTGCAAAGCCTTCATTTTTTGTATAAGAAAGTTATGAGTTTACGCGGGAAATACACGGATTCATCGGTCCTATTGAAGTCCATACAATGGCTTGTTTGTATGGCTCTGTTCACTATGGTGGCGTTTGCCCTGTGGATGATGATGCCCGACAAGACCTCGGTGGAATCGCTGAAATGGTTCCAATTCCTCCAAACCACAGCCACGTTCCTCCTCCCCCCGTTCCTGATGGCATACTTGTGGAGTACACAGCCTATGAGATGGCTGTACTTAGACCAATTTATATCGATGAAAACGGCGATAATTGCGGTTTTTCTTATATTGGTTGCCTCACTGGGTATCAACCTCCTCAGTTACCTCAACCAACAGATAACGCTCCCCGCGTGCTTCTCGGGCATTGAGGCGTGGATGCAACAGCAGGAAGATGCTGCTGCCGTACTCACGGAACGCTTTCTCATTACCGATTCCATCGGGATATTCATAGTAAATCTCCTGCTGATGGCACTCTTGCCTGCCGTGGCGGAAGAACTCACTTTCCGCGGCGTACTGCAGCACCTCTTCACCCCGCGTACCTGCACACGCACACCCCATATCGCGATATGGGCAACCGCCATTATCTTCTCTGCGATACATTGCCAGTTCTACGGCTTTGTCCCACGCATGCTCCTGGGTGCCGTCTTCGGCTATGCGCTGGTGTGGTCGGGCAGTCTGTGGCTGCCGATATTGATGCACTTTACCAACAACGCCCTTGCGGTCATCGTGTATTTCACAGCGCACAAGGCAGGTTGGGACACAAGCAGTATGGACGCCTTCGGTACGGGCGACACATGGTGGGTAGGTGTGCTGAGCCTCGTATTGGTAGGTGTGGGAATCTATTTGCTGCGGCGTTCCACCACAATGAGCAACGCCTCCTCGCGTATGTCGGCAGGCAACTGAATGTTGCGCAGTTGCATACTGCGCACCCAGCCTGGGACATCCTTTTCTTGCAGTGTATCAAACACTTCGCGTATCATCTGATGTTGCTCCTCGGTATAGTCTTCGGGGGCTATGCCTGCCAAGGAATCCAACTCCTCATCATCGTAGTATTCAATCTTGGCATTGGTCTGCAGCAGCGTCTCGCGCTCACATACCAAGTGTTGTCCGCAGCACTCGCCGTCTGATACTGCCGGTTTTGACGGGGTCTTCTCGGGCGCAGAAGTATCTTTCTTCTGTTCTTTTCGGGCGCGTATCTCGAATATCACCACGATGAAAACGCCCAAACAAACGAATAGTATCAATGGCAACATACTTATTCCCCCTCTGTCTTGTCTTCTTCTACCACGAGGTTGTCGATAATGAAGTTCTGCCGCTCGCTGGTGTTCTTGCCCATATAGAAGTTCAGCAACTCGCCCACAGCGTCCTCTTTGCGCAGTGTCACCTGGTCCAATCGGATGCCTGACCCTATAAAACCCTTGAATTCATCGGGGCTTATCTCACCTAATCCCTTGAATCGGGTAATCTCCGGATTGGGTTTCAGGTCATCAATCGCCTGCACACGCTCTTCCTCGCTGTAGCAGTAGCGCGTCTCTTTCTTGTTCTTCACGCGGAAAAGCGGTGTCTGCAATATATACACATGCCCCTTTTTGACGAGGTCAGGAAAAAACTGCAGGAAGAACGTCAGCATCAGCAGACGGATGTGCATACCGTCCACATCGGCATCGGTCGCGA
>DLLA01000160.1:0-172 GCA_002479035.1 Bacteroidales bacterium UBA7574
TGCAAGGCACCGAACCGCAGCATACATCGCACAGCCGTGTTGCGCAGACGGCAGGGGTGCCGGCAGAGACGGTGGCGGCTGCTACCGGGTTGGCAAGGCGATTGGGTTCCAAGAGCCGTCTGACCTTCGAGGTGGGCAATCCGAATGATGCCTACGCACAGTATTTTATCGG
>DLLA01000160.1:288-2633 GCA_002479035.1 Bacteroidales bacterium UBA7574
GCAACAACTGGCATATCCACCACGATGCACGCCAGATATTGATTTGCGTGGCAGGCGAGGGGTGGTATCAGGAATGGGGCAAACCCGCCCGCCGACTGAAACCGGGCGACGTGGTGGATATTCCCGTAGGGGTGAAACACTGGCATGGTGCTACGCGCGACAGTTGGTTCCAGCACGTAGTTACGCACGTGGCAGCGGAGCCGATAAAAGGCGATACCAAGAAAGGTAACGAATGGCTTGAACCCGTTGCGGACGAGCAATACAACGCACTCTGATTATCTTTTTAAGGATATAGCAGCAATGACGGATAAATTATAAAACGAGGAACAATAAAACCGTGTCTTGTGTCACAATATGTGCTACACAACTGCTATATCAGATGAATTAACAAATATTCTCCTCCTAGGGTATGGCGACCGACCATACCGAAGCAGGCGAATCAAGGAGAAAGTTATAATTAGACCGCCCTACGGGCTGTTAGAAGTTAGAGCATTATGAACAAGGTATTTCCATTTATCGTTTTGGCAGGCGTCTTGTGCGGATGTAAAATCAACGCCCCTGTACCGGATACTCCTGCCGGACAACCATCTGCGGAGGGCAACCGTCCCGAATATACAAGTCTCATCAGCAAGACACGTGCCTACCCTGCCGAATATACCGAAGAGGCGACGCACCGGGGACGCGTGGAGCGTATCGACTACACCACCCTCGACTATGCGGAGGGAACGGGGCGCGAGCGCACCAACACGGCGTATGTCTATCTGCCCTATGGCTACGACACCGACAACGGACAGCGATACAATGTACTCTACCTTGTGCACGGGCATTACGGCACCGCTGCCACCACCTTCGAAGCGGAAGGAGGACTACAACGCAAAGTGCTCGACCATATCTTTGAAAACGGCGAGGCGGCTCCCACTATCGTGGTGTCCCCCAGTTACAACTACGGGCAACCCACTGCCAACTATGCAGATGCTGACCCCTACTGCAAGGCATTGCCCACCGAGTTGGTGAACGACCTAATACCTGTAGTGGAGAGCCGTTATCGCACTTTCCTCGTCGCGCCCGACAGAGCGGGTATAGAGGCTTCGCGCAACCACCGCGCCATAGGCGGTTTCTCAATGGGCGGCGTTACCACGTGGTACGCTTTGGCAGAGACGCTCGACTGCTTCCGTTATTTCCTGCCGATGAGCGGCGACTGCTGGTCGCTCGGCAGGTTTGCGGGAATGAACCGCCCGCGCGAGACAGCACGTTATTTAGCCGAAATAGTCGGTCAGTCGCCATACCGCAATGCGTTTTATATTTGGGCGGCAAGCGGCACCAGCGATTCGGCATACCGCGAGATATTGGTGCAAATAGAGGCAATGGCAAACCTACAAGACATATTCGGATTAAGCAAAATGACTTTTCACGAGAAAGATGGCGCACGGCACGAGTTCCGCCCTACGGTGGAGTATGTCTATAACGCCCTGCCGTTCTTCTTTCCGCCCGAGCACACGGTGCAGGACGCACCATACACACGCACAAGCCGTATCAGCGATGTGATAGCCGACACGGTGTTTGGCAACTACGGGCGGTTGATATTTCCCGTGGACAGAGGCTACTGGAGCGGTAACACGTTGGAAGAATTGCGTCTGACCTACTATAGTCATATCGACCCCGACAAAACGGTGGAGATAGTGAACTATTTGCATGCACAGGCTGCCACAGGACAGACCATTTTCTACGACATCTACACCGATGCCGAGAAAGCAGCCGACCCGCAGAAGCGCAACACAGGGTTGTTCTACTTCCGCGGACGGAAGAATGCGCCGTTTGCGGTATGTAATGCAGGTGGAGCGTTTGCCTACGTAGGAGCGATGCACGACAGTTACCCGCACGCTTTGGAACTCTCAAAACACGGCTACAATGCGTTTGCACTCATCTACCGCCCCGACGCACAATTGGCGTGTGAGGACTTGGCACGGGCAGTGAGTTTTATCTTTGCCCACGCCGGCGAATTGGGTATTTCCACCGAGTGCTATTCGCTGTGGGGCGGCTCGGCAGGTGGGCGGATGGCGGCATGGGTGAGCCGCTACGGCACAGCCGCTTTCGGAGGCGACAATCTGCCCAAAGCGGGGGCGGCTATCATACAATATACGGGCTTGTCGGACTATTCGCACGACGATGTCGCCACCTATGCCTGTGTGGGCAGCAGCGACGGTATCGCCTCGTGGCGCACGATGCAGGCACGCTTGGAGGGGCTGGAGTCATTGGGTATTCCTACGGAGTTCCACGTGTACAACGGACTGCCGCACGGTTTCGGCTTGGGTACCGGCACCATTGCCGAAGGCTGGATAGACGAT
>DLLA01000078.1:0-1959 GCA_002479035.1 Bacteroidales bacterium UBA7574
CTAATCTCTAATCTCTAATCCCTCTCTTCCTCCGCATGGTCATATTGTTTTTTAGCAGGACAATATCATTGCCCGCCATAGCCCGTTTAATTAAATAGCCCGCTTAATTAAATAGCATTGCCTACTCAATTTAATATCATCACCCGTTTCCCTAAATCGTACATCTCTGCAAATCCCCAAATAAATCGTACATCGTAAATTTGCACATCGTACATTACGTTATGCTACTTCGTCAGCGCATTGGTGCCAAACGTACTGACGAAGTGTGCGGTACTGCGTTTGCGACTTGAAGGCTGCCATGTCGGCGTTCTTCTTGTTGGGGTCGTTGAGACGAAGATGCGTAGCCGCACAGATAACACCGAAACGAGTACGGTATGCCACCTCGGATTGCGAAGGTGTGGACTTGCGCTTGCCCATAATGTGGGTGTAGTTGGGGTTAGCCAACATCGCCACGTTGGAAGTCGCTGCCTGACGGCGCATGAAAGTTACGGTACTTGCCTTTGACAATTTGCCAGAGACGGATTTGACGGGATCAATATAGATTACTTTTGCCATTGTTGTTGATGAGTTTATTGGTTTATAAGTTGATACGTGGTTGAATTAGTTTAATTTAATTATGCTGACAACTTAGCCATTTCTTTGGCGAAGATGTATCCGTTGAGAGTGCGGTACTTGCCCGGGTTGGACTTGAATGCGGCAGCATAAGCGGCAATGTCTTGCGCAGAAAGAGCCTTGATAGCGGCGCGTGTTTGGGCAAAACGGTTACGCTGTGCGACTTGCTGTGCTGTCGGGTCGGCGGTACTCGGGTTGCAGATTTTGCCTGTGTAGCGGGTACCGTTACGCATTGCGAAATAGGTGTCGGAGTGCTGGCATACTTTGCCGGACAGGGACTTTACCAAGTCCATAGGTACATACTTAGACATAAAATGATTTACGATTTATCAATGTACGATGTACGATTTATTTGGTGATTTGGATAAATGTACGATGTACACTGACGCCCTGATGGGCTGGTTTAACAATTAAGGATTTGTAAATTTGAAAATGAACGCCTTGTGGGCGAGTATCAGATGTCACCTTTCTGAGGCGGTGGCTTGACCTAATCTTTCGAAAGACGGTGCAAAGGTACTACAAAATCGGACGAAATGTTGTCTGTAGCAGACAATTCTGTTTTTTGTACTTCAAAAACGTGTGTTTTTACAGGGTAAATACACCCAAGTAATGGAAGATAAACATATAATCAGCCGTGTAATGAACCATGAATTTTTCTCCATTGCCAACTGCCAAAGGAGAGTAAACAAAAAGGTCAGGCTCTGCCAGCGACGATGTCACGGACACGTTTCTCGCTGAGATAGAAGTCTTCGCCCGTTTTGGCATAGGCGGTCATACGGGGTAATCCTGATTGAATGTAGGCAATGAACTGGCTCTTGATAGCGGTGTTACGGCGATGAAGGTGATAAAAATCTTTCTGCATGATGATTGGTTGATATGGGGAGTGCGACTTCCCCGTTAAACATAAAAAACAAGCACTACAATCTCTATAACGAAATTGCGGTGCAAAAGTACAGAAAGAAATATGCGGTTGTTGTCCGTAGCGGACAATTCTGTTGCTATGTACGATTTATGGGGTCCATTTAATGATTGGCAAAGTCTCCATTAAAGACCATTAAACTCCCATTAAAACGTTATGGGAATGATTCTCCGTTAATGACCGTATAATTGACCATTAATTTCTTCTTGGGCACCTTGGTCTGTCGGGGTGGTCGCTTCAGTAGTCTCTTGAACTTTTTCTCGGGTTTCTTCTCGGGTAGTTTCTTGGGTATCTTCCCGAGTGGAGCGGTAGATGACGTAGTTGTCACGGAGGCGGGTTATCCACTGGTCCAACGACAGACGGGCATCACCGAGGCGTTTGCACATGGTGTTGCGGCGGTTCCAGATAGTTCGGGCGGAGCGGTCAAG
>DLLA01000078.1:2010-7990 GCA_002479035.1 Bacteroidales bacterium UBA7574
AAGGACAAAAGCGATGTCGTTGTTGTCGAAACCGAGTGTAGCCAGGATGATGTACTGTATATCACTTTCGGATAGTGTGGGGTAATGCTCGTGGATATAGGGAATGAAATCGCCATACGCCAGATTGAACTCTTGCAGAAAGGCCTGCCAGTTGGCATTGTCGGCAAACGAATAGCGGTCGGCGTACGCTTGGAGCAAAGGAGCAACAGGCTTGTCGTGCGGCTTTTGGGTTTGATTGACATGCTTCGCGAGTTCGATACGCTCTGCCAATATGCGGTGGAGGAATTGGCTTGTGGTATTGAGTTGGGCATGAAGTTGTGCAGTTTTGGCTTGTGCCATTTCTGCACGGAGACGTTGCCGCTCATTCTCCTGCTCCAAGCGTGTCCGTCCTTCTTCGTGCTTGGCGCGGGCTAATGACTGCTCCTGCTGCAGACGGGCTTTTTCGGCTTCGTGCTTAAGGCGCATTATCTCTTGTTTTTGGCGCATCTGCTGTTCCTCGTTGCGGTGCATCTTGATGATAAAAGCAGACAGGAGAATAATGATAACCAATGCCGCAATGATGCTACCTGTCACAATCCATAGTTTCTGCTGGCGAATCGTGAGACGCAGTGATTTCTCCTGTTCGCGCTCAAGGTCATAGTGCCGCGCTATGGCGAATGTCCGCACCTTGGCATCTTCGGCTATCTGCGCAGACTGATTGAGATAGACTTGCTGCAACTCATCGTAAGCATCTGCCGTATGTCCCATTTTGGCATCAAGCAAACTATGCAGATAGTGGTATTCTTCGGCACGCCACGCAGATGTAGCCGTGTCTGCCGCAAATAGGTTAAGGTATATCTCTGCTTCGGATAACTGATGGCGGGCAATAAGATAATCTGCCACATAAGAGGCGTAGTTGACACTCTGTAAGGAATCTACATATAACTTGCACCATTCATACACTTCCAAAGAATCGAAGTAATGACCGAATGACACTTTTTGCACCGAAATATCAATATACAATATGGTATCTTGAGCCGTTTGAGCAATAGAAAGTGCTGTGTCATAGTAAAGAATAGCGGTACTATCTTGGGCATAATCCAATGTGCGTGCAATAGCGGTAGCAACATGCCAACCGCCTTTGGTCGGGCAATAGTTGGAAGTAAGGCAATGCTTTGATATAGCAATCTTTGGCAGTATAATACAAATTCTCCCCCTCATCCATAACTTTTCCCTGCGTATAATAAATCATCCCGATGTATGGCTCAGCGGTATCCAATGCCGCGATATGGTCTTCTGCCCGCTTGAGACATAATATGGCATCGTTATATTGATTCAGAAGATAGTATTCCACTCCTTGTACATAGAGGGCTTCACCAAGGTACTTCTTATTGCTATGCGTGTCAAAGTAGTTTACCACTTGGTTCATTACGGAGTCGGGAGATACAGGATAACCCAATCGGACGGCAGTATGTTGGTGCAATAATTGCCAGTACATTTGCTCGTTTTGTGGCAAAGAATCATACGAAATTTGCTCCAAAACATGTCTTGCACTGTCCGAATCCACCCAAATGAGACCTTCAGCCTCCAAAATAGCGGGGGTAACAGGTTGCTGATGATTACTACAAGCGACTGAAAAAACAGGCGATTATACATACAAATACAAATCTATGAAGGGGGTAGTAAGAAATCGCATTTTTTGCTCTAAAATGCAAAAAGCGTATATTGATAATCAATGAGTTAGACATATCAGTTTCGTTATTTATACGGGGTAGTAAGTCATAGTAAGCCCGATTTCTTGGCGGTTATAGAAAAAGGAATTACCTTTGTAGCGGCAAAAGTACAAAGAAAGAGTTGGATATGCAAGTTATTAACTATAAAAATATACAAGTTATGAAGAAAAAAGTGATTTCGTTGATTCTTTTGTTAGTTGGCATAGCAGGTGCCAACTATGCTCAATCGTTGTGGGAACTGATACCGCTATATCCCATACCGCCTGTTGATATTCCCGGACTTATAGTAAAGCCAGGGATAAATCCATTCTCTGCAGATGATAAATTGCTCGCTTTTGAGGCGGAGCAGACCGAGAATGAGGTTGTAGTAACCGCCATGGAGAATGTGGGGGAGATACAGGTCGTGATTGTTAACGCCATGGGTGTAGTGATGCACAACACCATAGAGCACGTAGCGGCTGATGACATGATTCGCATTTCGGTCTCGGGTTGGCAGAAGGGCGAGTATATGCTCTATATCATTCGTGATAACGATGCCATCGGCGGAGAATTTGAGGTGCGATGACGTGTATGTAATGTCAAAAAGGCAGGAACATTAATTGCCATATAATTGACCATTAATTTTTACGGGAAGTTAGTGGTTGAACAAAAATGTACACAATTAACTACGAAGAAGAATATACTTAAGGATCCATGAGTATAGGTGAAGCCGACGACCTGTGACAAGTGCCGATATGTGGTATTTGCACGAACAGGAGGTAAGATAAATAGATTCAATAAAATTATGAAGAAAGAATTTAAGATGGAGTTATTGAACTCTGAAGAAGCACGTGGTATCAAAGGTGGAGATTATACCCCTATTTGGTGCCAAACTGTGGAAGTTAAGGACTGCCTAACTTTTGAACTTAAGGATTGTGTAACAGTTCTTGTCAAAGAATGTGAACCCAATGGAATAATTGTATTAGAGCCCAAGCCAAAGGATGAAATAATGCCATAAGTATAATGCTCCGAATAGGGGTAACTTACATTTGAAAAGTCTGTTATTTTCAGACAGACTTTTCATTTTAATCGACATAATTCAAAATTGTCAATTATGGAACTAAATCCTAAATCCATTCACTTGGTAGATATAGATAGTACTACTACCTTGTTTTTTCACACGGATACATTACAAATCTATCCTCTAAAAAAGGATAGCGAAGTACTGCTATTCCTACAACGTTTTCAACTTGATGGCACCCATATAAAGGGAAAAGATTATACTGCAGAAGACTATGAGCAGTTGTACCAGTTTGTGTGCGATAAAATAAAAACGGCTCCACTCTCAATAGGAGTTGATGTAGATACAGATAACTATTCTTTTGACTGTGTAGCCCTGCCTATTGCTGCTCAGTGTAATCTGCGGTGTCCATACTGCTTTGCCTATACGGACGACGGCTTTCATTTCAAGAACTATACAGAGGAAGACATCATTCACACGATAGTGTTTTTAGTCAAGCAAAAGCCTAATGAGCAAGAGCCTATCAAGATTGTTTTCTTTGGTGGTGAACCGTTGTTGCGCTTGGGTATTATAAAATTTACCATCCAGCATGCTCAACAATGCTATCCCCATAGAAAATTTGCCTATTCCATAACGACTAACGGCACCATATTGAATAAAGAAATTATAGATTTGCTGAAAACAAACAATATTGCTGTACTGTTGAGTATGGATGGTCCTGATAATGAGTTTAATTTGCGCCGTTATCGCAATGGCACAAAGAGTATCGGTCGAGTATTAGAGAATGTTCGCAAGATGAAAGAAGCGGGTATTAATGTTGAATTACGGGCAACTATGGTCAACACCAATCCTTACGTATTAGAAACATTCCAATTCTTTGAGGAATTAGAAATTCCATTTGATGTGGTGTTCGCATACGTATCTGAGAATCAGTCTCATCACTATGCCGACTATGATACAAACACACTACGGCAAATACACTCCCAATTAGAGGATTTGCTGAACTACTATGTAGATTTAATACGAGATAAAAAGCCGATATACAATAGCATATTGACACATTTTGCAAAGGTGTTTCACTATCGGTTCAAACAAAATATCCCTTGCCTTGCAGGAAATTCGTATTTCACTATCATGGCTGGTGGAGATGTGTACACGTGTCCGCACTTTATGAATAATGACAAATATGTCGTTGGCAATATCTATTCGGATAATATCATTGATTCTGCTAAGCGCAAACAACTTATGCCATTCCCTATAGACGAAATGCAAGACTGTCAAGATTGTTGGATACGCAATTTGTGCTTGGGTGGCTGTGTCGGGCAAAAAGTATCTATAGACCGTTCTAATATATCTTCTTTAGGCATAGAATCTTGCCAGTTGAGGAAAATGGAGTGGAATTTTTATCTAAAATTGTATTATTATATTCAGACCTTGGTTCCTGAATATCTGTCAAAGACAAAAAAGGGATCTGTAATACCCGTATAACCCAATCATTATTTGTACTATGAAACGGACGTTATTATTAGTCCTTGTGCTGCTTGGTATGGCGGCGAACAATGCATTTGCCGAATATGCGGTAGAGTCTTCTGTATGCGTAGAGATATCCGCCCTGCGCGATGGCAAGGTGCCACCCAACAGGCGAATGTTTAAGATAGAGCAAGTACTCACATTTCATGAACAGGACGCGGGGCAAGACAGTGTCCGACTTTGGTTACCTGACCCAGGATGGGCAAGTGCTCTCTTGAGTGAGGCACGCAACGACTCTGATATGGGGTTCCGCGTATGGGTGGACGGTGTAGAGGACCTCACATATCGTTTCGATTGGCCGGAACTATACATCCCCAAGCACTCGGATACGGTACATCGTATCGTGTTGCGCTATGATTTCTTGGACGATTCTCCTTTCCAGTATTACTATAAAACAGATTTTGTAGCCTTCTATTCCACCTCGGTATTGTGTTCTTTGGGTTCCTCCTTTTTCTTTTCCACTAAAGGGATGCACCGCAATGACATCACCGTGCGGACCAATAGCGATGACCTGTATTTCTACTCCACCTGTCCGATGATGCAGACGGGTGAACGGGAGTACCGCTTGGACTTGTCTTCCAATCAGAAAGATGGTGCCATTAATCTTCATTTCTTGGAGAAGAATATGTACGACCATTGTTCTCAAGACATGGGCAAGGTGCGCTACGATATGTTTGTGCAGAAATTTTACACGGTGGACCATAACGCAGGGACCATTACGGAGATGCACTCCAATCCCGCCGTGGCACAATACGAAAAGGCTGTACGATATGCCATAGAAGGGTTGGAAGACTTCTTCCAAGATACTATCCGGCGCACATTGTTTATCAATATCGGAGAATACAACTGGCAAGAGGGATACACATACGGGAAGGCTTATCACTATAATTCCTCCATATATTCGGTGGTCTCTGATTCTTCCGGTACTCTTCGCGATGCACGGGTGCTGACACACGAACTGACCCATTGCTATATGCCCTACGACAATGCCAAAGGAGATTCGGTAGCGTATCTGCTATTTCAAGAATCGTTGGTGGAGTACGTGACGAAGCAGGTCTTGTACAGGGGCAATCCGCAGGCATTGGACAGCGCATACACGTGGTGGTACAACAAGTATGTGTCCGAGAAAGAGAGGGAGGTCTCTATCATCACGCAACGCCAAAACAAGGCTAACCGTACGGGTGTCAATACCAGTGCTGTGACCTACTACAAGACACCCTACATCTTGCACCAGTTTGCGAAACGAATCGGTGAGGAATACTTTGTCGAGTTGCTGAAAGGCTACTTCCGCTATGTCCGTACCGAGAAAGACAATATCACCTCCTTGTCCGATTTCGAGCATTATCTTAAAGCCCACGGTGTGAGCGACGAAGATTGGGAGTGGCTGTATCATGCCTTGTAAAACTTTTGCCTATCGCTTCTTTCCCCACATATCGCCAGTTGGACTCGATGGATTGCGGTTCCACGTGCCTGCGTATTGTAAGCAAGTATTACGGTAAGTTCTACTCTGCCGCCACGATGCGGGAACGGTGCATTACCACGCGCGAGGGTGTGTCCTTGCTCGGTATCAGCGATGCCGCGGAGAGTATCGGCTTCCGCACTATCAGCGTGAAACTTACATTCCGCCAACTATGCGATGAAGCCCCGCTGCCTTGTATCGTTCATTGGAACCAGCGGCATTTTGTGGTGGTGTATAAGATACGCAAAGGCAAAGTGTATGTGTCCGACCCTGCGGCGG
>DLLA01000078.1:8022-9083 GCA_002479035.1 Bacteroidales bacterium UBA7574
ACCCTGCGGCGGGCTTGCTGGTATATGATGCGGACAAGTTCTGCAAGAGTTGGCTGTCCTCCGAGAACGGCGAAAATACCCCGTGCGGTATCGCCTTGCTCTTGGAGCCCACTCCCGCTTTTTATGACGAGCAGGACGAACATAATGCACCCCATGTAGGCTGGAGTTTTATACTCCGCTACCTGAAGCCGCATACGTGCTATATCGTGCAACTGCTATTGGGAATGTCGCTTGGCAGCGTGCTGAGCCTTATTCTGCCGTTTATCACGCAGGAGATGGTGGATACGGGTATCGGCACCAACAACCTGCATTTTGTGGTGGTACTGCTGATTGCGCAGGTGGCATTGGTAGTCGGGCAAACCGCCAACTCGCTCATTCGCAGTTGGCTGATGCTCCATATCAGCACACGGGTAAGCGTATCGCTGATAACGGATTTCCTCGGCAAATTGATGCGCCTGCCCATTGCTTTCTTCGATAGCAAGAAATTGGGCGACATCCTGCAGCGTATCGGCGACCACAGCCGCATACAATCGTTTCTGACGGGTTCACTGCTGAGTATCGTGGTTGCCGTAGTTACCTTTGTGGTCTATGGTTGTGTTATGGCGGGATATAATTGGAAGATACTGGCAATCTTCTTGGCTGGCAGTGCCCTCTACGTGGCGTGGGTGCTGCTCTTTCTGCGGCAGCGGAAGAAACTGGATTATATGCGTTTTCAGGAGGCATCCAACAACCAAAGCAACCTTGTGCAACTCATATCGGGTATGCAGGACATCAAACTGAACCACTGCGAGAAGCAGAAACGCTGGGAGTTTGAGCGCATACAGGCACGCCTGTTCCAGATTAATATCCGCGGTTTGTCGCTTGGGCAGGCGCAGCAGGTGGGCGGGCTGTTTATCGAGCAGACCAAGAATGTGCTTATCTCTTTTTTGGCTGCGGCTTCGGTGATTAACGGCGACATTACACTGGGTATGATGACGGCGGTGCAGTATATAATCGGGCAACTGAACGCCCCGATTTCGCAGTTTATCACCTTTGTGCAGGATACGCAGGATGCCAAAATC
>DLLA01000078.1:9140-13198 GCA_002479035.1 Bacteroidales bacterium UBA7574
TTAGGCGAGATACACCAAAAAGAGGACGAAGAACCGCCCTCTTTGCGCAAGCGCACCGATATACCCGATGATGCCGATATTGTGCTGCGGAATGTGTCGTTTCAGTATGAAGGACCTCATTCGGAGAAAGTGCTGAACGATATCAGTCTGACTATCCCGCACAACCGCATAACCGCCATCGTGGGCAGCAGCGGCAGCGGAAAGACCACCTTGCTCAAACTGTTGCTGGGTTTCTATCCGCCCGCCGAGGGCGAGGTGCTGGTGGGCGATGTGCCGCTACGGCAGTTGAGCGACAGCGTATGGCGCAGCAAGTGCGGCGTAGTGATGCAGGAGGGCTTTATCTTCTCCGACAGCATTGAGAATAATATCGCCGTAAGCGACGAGATACCCGACCGCCAACGTGTGGAGCAGGCAGCCGCCGTGGCGAATATCGACGACTGGATACAGGCTTTGCCCTTGGGTTATAACACGCAACTCGGCATGGACGGACACGGGCTGAGCACAGGGCAGAAGCAACGCCTGCTGATTGCCCGTGCGGCATACAAGAACGCCCCATATCTGATGTTCGACGAAGCCACCAATTCGTTGGACGCCAACAACGAGCGCACGATAATGGACAACCTCAACAGGCTCTTCCGCGGCAAGACGGTGGTTATTGTGGCACATCGTCTGAGTACGGTGCGGAATGCCGACAATATCGTGGTGCTTGACCACGGACAGATAGTGGAGAGCGGGAAACACACCGACTTGGTTGCCCGGCAGGGCTATTACTACCGCCTTATCAAAAATCAACTGGAATTAGGAACCTGATGCCCCTTGACAGAGAACCACATATTCAGCCCGCAGCGCATAGCGAGGAGTCTGCCGACATCTTCGGCAGGCAGCCTGCGTGGATTATCCGTTGGGGCATCACCGTCCTGTGCCTGATTTTGGTCGGCTTGGCGGTGGGCTGCTATTGCATCCAATACCCGCAGACGGTGGATGCCGTGGCGGTTATTACCACACTCAACCCGCCTTCCGACTTGGTTATCCGTACCGACGGGCGCATTGATACCATCTGCGTCTCGGACAAACAGACGGTGCATAAGGGCGACCGCATTGCCTTGCTCAATGACGTGGCAAATGCCGCGGATATTGACAGCGTGACGTGGCATTTGGCGCAGTCGTATCAACAGAGTACGGAAGAGTTGGCAGGCAGCCCGTGGCTGACAAAGGAATACAACTTGGGCAATATCCAGCAGACTTATGAGACATTCCGCCTGCTCTGTGCCGATTACCGCCACTACCTGACCACCGACCATGTCGGCAAACAGAAGGAACTATTGCAGCAACAGATAGAGAAGAACAGGCATTATTGCCGCAAGATAGCGGAACAGCAACGCCTGCTGTCGCGCGATTTGGAATATGAATACCGGTCGGTAGCACGTGACTCAGTATTATATGCGGAAGGTGTGATTTCGCTGTCGGATTATGAGGCGGCTATACGCAACACGCTGCAGATTGAGAAAAACAAAGCCACCATGGATGCGGGGCGGACGGCTGCCGAACTGGAACTGATGCAGTTGGAGCAACGGCTGATAGAACTGGACCTGCAGCGCGATAACGAAATCGCCGACTATGAGCGGCAGTTGCTCCAGTATCGCCAGCAACTGATGTCGGCATTGGAGCAGTGGAAATACCTGTATGTGGTGGAGTCGCCTATTGACGGTACGATTACGTTTATCAACTATTGGAGCAAGAACCAATGGGTAACCACGGGTGAACGGATAGCAAGCGTCATTGCACAAGACAGCATGGAAGTGGTCGGGCGTATGAATGTGCCTTCCGCCAACTTCGGCGAGGTAGAGACAGGGCAAGCGGTGTATGTGCGGCTGAACAGTTATCCCTATCTGCGCTTCGGTATGCTGCGCGGCGTGGTGCGCAATATCTCTGCCATCCCTGATGTGCAGACAGGCACGTATATCGTAGAAGTGGCGTTCCCAGACGGACTGACCACCACCTACCACAAGCCGATAGCCATGATACAGCGCATGGACGGCACAGGCAAGATAGTGACCAAAGACAGGCGTCTGATAGAGGTGTTCGTGGAGCCGGTAAGGGCGTTGTTTGAGGAGGTGAAATAAGGGGCTGCTATTAGCGAACTATATAAATGGGGTCAAGTATATAGGCAGGCAGGTGAGAGATTGGTCGCAGGCAATATCCTTGGTGTGCAGCAAGTAGCATTGTCCGAGGCGGGCGGAGAACTTCTGCGCAAAGGCATCTATGGACGGATGCGTCTTGTAGTCGGACGATTTGACCTCTATGGGCATTAGTTTGCTGCCACGTGAGAGGAGGAAATCTATCTCGTAGTTGTGCTTTGCGTCCTTGGGAAAGGTGTAATAGAACAGCCTGTTGTCCGAAGCACGCAACATCTGCGCCACCATGTTCTCGAATATATAGCCGAGATTGACCGGCAGTTTGTCGCCCAGCAGTTTGCCATAAAGTTCGTTTTCTGTGTAGCCCTTGTCCCAAAACGCCAATGTGATGAAGAGCCCCGTGTCGCACAAGAATATCTTGAACCGCTTGTAGTCGGCATTCAACGACAGTCCCACATTGGGGTCGTCGGCATGGTATGCCATATAGATGGTCTTGCTGCTCTCCAACTGCTGCAAGAGTTCGCTCATCTTGGTGGGGGTGATGCCATCCACTATGGATGTAGGGGCGTAGCGGGAACCGTTCTTGCTCAGTTGGCTCGGTATGGCTAAAAACAAACGTGAGAGCCGCTCCGTGGGGTCTATCTTGAGCAGGTCGCCGGCATAGAGTTGGAGTATCTCGCGCTTGACGGTGTCCACCTGCTGCATGTTGTTGGTGTCGATGTAGGCGCATACTGCCTGCGGCATACCGCCTACCAGCATATAGATACGCAGGTCGCGCATATTCTTGCGGTGTGCGGCTTGTCCGAATGCAATCTTCTTGTCGAAGAATACACGCAGGGTGTCCATGGTGTGTGCTTTGCCTGTCGCCCACAGAAACTCCTCATAGTCCAGCGGCAGCAATTCAATGCGGTGCTCCTCGCTGGGAATGGTGATGTGCTGCGTGTTTTGACGGATACTGATGAGCGAGCCCGTCTCGATGTAGTCGTAACGCCCGTCTTGCACCAGATACTTGATGGCTTGCCGTGCAGCGGGGCAACGCTGTACCTCATCAAAGACAATGACCGACTGACGCTCCATCAACTGCACATCGTAGTAGTTCTGTAGGCGCAAAAAGAGTATATCCAAGTTGTCCAAATGCTCAAAATAGCCCAATACCTCTGCCGACACAAAGTTGAAATCTATCAACAGGTAACTATAGTATTCGTTTTGAGCGAACTCTCGCACAATAGTGGATTTGCCCACACGGCGTGCCCCCTCAATCAATAGAGCGGATTGCCCTTGGCTCTCCTGCTTCCAACGGAGCATCTTGTCATAAATCTTGCGCCTAAAAACATGCTTTGTCATAACGTTTTCTTGATTTGATTGCAAAGATACTGTGAATAAATGAATTATGCAAATGTTTTGTGTGGATTTATTCCTTCCCCCATTGAAATAACGTTGATTTTTATTCCTTTCCCCGCTATGAATGTGCTCGGATTTATTCCGTTCCCCGTTACGAGATGAATAGATGTGTTCATTAAAGACAGACGGCTGAACATTATGGTGCCCGGGCAGGAAAAGATGTGGCGTGCATGTTCTATGCGCTGCATAAGGTTTAAAAATAATTACTAAACGAGAAACAAAAGGGTGGGTTATGGGGTGCGCAAGGGTTGCGTATCCCTTGCGTATCCCTTGCTTATCCCTTGCTGTTTGGCGCGAGGGTGAAAGGAGAAAGAAAGGGGTGGAAAACAGGCAGAAGTTGGATAGAATTGTGCAGGATTGTACGGGATTTATAAAGAGGGGCAAATGGATTTGCATACGTTGGAGAATTTTAGTACCTTTGCCGCGAGTTTGCCATATTGGCAGAACTCTGATACAACCGAGAAAAACGGCTGACAACAGCCGACTGACAGACAAGATGAAAGAAGTTTCAACCAAAAAACT
>DLLA01000078.1:13257-13389 GCA_002479035.1 Bacteroidales bacterium UBA7574
TTAGATACCATTGTAGAGGGTATCCAAAACCGTAAGGGACACCGTATTGTGATTGTGGATTTGCGCCGCCTGAAAGACGCGCCTGTGGACTATTTCGTGATAGCGGAAGGCAACTCGAACACCCAAGTGGTG
>DLLA01000062.1:0-8117 GCA_002479035.1 Bacteroidales bacterium UBA7574
GGGATTTGGGTATGGGTGTGGGCATGTTTGCAGGCGGTTCCCTTGCCGAGCACCTCGGCTATCATACTGCTTTTTGGAGCGGGGCGGCGTTCTACGCATTGGGCGTCATCTTCTATTTCACGTACGTGCGCGGGTATTACGAAAGGAACAAACTGCACGACTAACTATTTGAATATAAACTAAATAAATACTGATACATGAAATTCTACCTTGCAATCATCGGTGGCGGACCTGCGGGTTACACGGCTGCCGAAATCGCCTCACACGCAGGCAAAGATGTCATTTTGTTCGAGCAGGCAGCCTTGGGCGGCACATGCCTCAATGTGGGCTGTATCCCGACCAAGACCTTGCTCTACAGCGCAAAGCAGTACTACAACGCTACCCATGCCACCAAATACGGTGTGGCTGCCGAGGGGGTGGCATTCGACTATGCCAAGATGGCGCAACGCAAGACCAAGGTGGTGCGCAAACTCGTGGCGGGTATCAAACAGAAACTCAACAACGAGCATTGCACCGTCATCGCAGGTACGGCATCCGTAGTCAGCCGCACCGACGATAATGTCGTAATCGCTTGTGGTGAAGAGCAATACGAGGCGGAGAACCTGCTCATCTGCACGGGCTCCAACAACTTTGTGCCCCCCATCCCTGGCGTGAAAGACAACCCCGCAGTATGGGACTCCACCACAGCATTGGCATCTACCGAACTCCCCAAGTCCATGATTATTGTGGGTGGCGGTGTCATCGGTATGGAGTTCGCCACGCTCTACCACGAACTCGGCGTACCTGTCACGGTGATTGAAGCCATGCCGACTATCCTGCCGAACCTCGACCAAGAGGTAGTAACGGTGCTCTTGGAGAAGTATCGCAAAGAGGGTATCAACATCCTCACTGACACCAAAGTGCTTGAACTGCAGGGCAATCTCGTACTCACCTCCAATGGCGAATATGAAGCCGAACACGTGCTTATCTCTGTCGGGCGTCGTGCCAACCTGCAAGGCTTGGAGGCACTCACCGATTTGGCTCTCCATCGCGGGGCAATCGTGGTGGACGATATGATGCGCACCAACCTGCCCAACGTCTATGCCGCAGGCGATGTGACGGGCAAAATCATGTTGGCACACGTGGCTTCACGCCAGGCCGAAGTGGCTGTAGGGCGCATGCTCAAGCGGGTGCCGGTGCAGCGTATTGCCTACAATGCCATCCCGAGTGTAGTCTATACCAACCCCGAAATCGCTTGCGTGGGCCTGACCGAAAAGGACTTGAACGAAATCCACGAGGGCGATTTTGCACCTTCCATGTCCACCGAAGAACCCTTTGTACCTTACGAGGTGCACAAGATTCCCATGACCTATTCCGGTCGTTTTGTGGCTGAGAACGAGGGCGAGAACGGGCTGTGCAAGATGATTATCGACAAGAAGAACCACACCATCGTCGGCGTGCACATGATTGGCAACCCCTGTTCCGAGTTCGTAGCAGCCGCGTCGTTTGCCGTGCGCATGGGCTACACTGTGGACGAGTTCCGGCAAGTGGTCTTCCCGCACCCCACTGTCAGCGAAATCCTCAAAGAAGTACTTTGATGTACGATTTGACAATGTACGATGTACGATTGATTTGGAGATATATGGAAATTTGGTCATTTGCGAAGCCTGCCTATTCGATAAAGTAAATCGTACATTCGCCCGCAAGGGAAAAATCGTACATAAATAATAAAATCGTAAATTCGTAAATCGTAAATATGGACGTTTCCATTGAATATCCGCGTCAGGAATTGGTGCTTGCCTGGTTGGACAGGCACCATATTCCTTACACGTGCTACAACCACCCCGAGGGCAAGACCATCGAGGAGGCGAAGCGTTGGTGGCACGATGACGGCAGTGTGCATTGCAAGAACATCTTCATGCGCAACCACAAGGGCAACCGGCACTACCTCATCTGCTTCCATTGCGACCACGACTTGGCTATCCACGACCTTGAGCAGCGTCTCAAAGCCTCCTTGCAAGCCGCGGGACAGCCTGCCCCCGGCAAGTTGTCGTTTGCCAGTCCCGAACGTATGATGCGCTACTTGGGCTTGGAACCCGGCAGCGTCAGTCCCTTCGGACTCATCAATGACACCGAGCACCATGTCATTCTCTTCTTGGACAAGAACCTCTTGCAGGCAGACAGCCTCAGTTTCCACCCCAACGACTGCCGCGGCACGGTAGTCATCTCCCGTCCTGCCTTCGAGCAGTACCTACAATGTGTCGGCAACCGCGTCGAGTGGATTGACCTCTACTAACACCACCATCATGGCCCCGCAAGACAACGCGCTATACGGCAGACTGAATCGTCGAATCCACATGGATGACATTCAGGCATTGCTCCACAACCATGCCGCAGACGAACTCCTGCCCGTATTGGTGTCATTGCTGCAAACGGATAACAAGCGTGTTGCAGACAATGCAGCGTGGATAATGACGCATTTCTCGGACTCGGTATTGGTGCAAAACAGGATAGCATTACTGTCCCTGAAACCCTTATGCATGCAAACCGCCGACACCACCTTGCGGCGTTTGCTGATGACGCTTTTCGAGCGGATATATACGCCGCAGGCCCCATTGGATATCGCCTTTCTCAACCATTGTTTGGACGGCATTGGCAATCCCTCTGTCCCTGTAGGCACCCGTGCATTGTATATGAAACTGGCATGGCAGCAATGTCAGTTGCATACGGACTTACAAGCCGAAATGCTTGCTCTTCTCCATTTTATGGACAGGGAAACCGACCTTTCCCCTGCCGTTGCCTGCGTCCGCAATCATATATTGAAGTCCACATCACGCAGTAAAATTAATGGTTAATTACACGATAATTATATGTTTATTTAATTGATTATGAAACGTTTTATATCTATATTTGTCTTCTTGACGGCATTGTTGAGTGCCGCTCCAACCGCCCTCGCATGGGGGCCCAAAGGTCACCGTATCGTAGCACAACTGGCTTACGACAACCTCACCTGCCGCGCCCGCAAACAGGTGGATGCCATCCTCGGCAAACAGGGTATGATTTACCTCTCCACGTGGCCCGACGAAATCAAGAGCGACACCATCTATCCCACCTCTTTCGTCTGGCATTTCCAGGACCTCAACCCCGATATGACGGACTCTGCCCTTGTGGCTGCCCTCACTACCGACTACCCCAAGGTGGGCGGCGAGCAGTTCCGCGCCATGGACAGCATATACACCGTCTTGCAGCGCGACAAGCACAACCACGATGCGCTCGTCTTCTACATCCACCTCTCGGGCGACCGTTTCTGCCCCATGCACCTCGGGCATATCGATGACCTCGGCGGCAACCGCGTCAAGATGCGCTGGTTCGGGCAGAACACCAACCTCCATGCCGTATGGGACAGCAAACTCATTGAGTACAAAGGCTTTTCCTACACCGAGTATGCCGCTTATCTCCACGACATCTACGACCGTCGTCTGAAAGAGGTCAAGGCGATGTCCGACGAGCAGATGCTCATCTACACCTACCATCTCACCGACCAAGTCTATGATTATCAGACCACTTGGGACGGCAATGCCTACCACTACGCCTATCGTTGGATGGAGCCAATGGAGTGGCAACTCTACATGGCTGGCATACGTCTCGCCCAACGACTGAATAGCCTTTATCGTTGATTGCCCTTACGATATTACAATCTGACAACGTAAGGGGGGAATGACACCATTGATAGATTGTGAAGAAATATGACAGCAGAGACAGTATGCCCTGCGATAGACCCGCGACAAAGACGCGAAGTACAAATGGAGAATTGAAAGACTTGCGTAAGCCCAAGCCCTCCCATGTAGATTTACAGGTGTTTGTTACTTTGTTATGATGCTGCTATTGTCTTTCTTCACCTCTTCTATGGCACGCTGTAGTTCAGGGTCGAAGCGGAGCATATAAGCATAGTTGCCACGCTGATAGTAGTAGCGTTTCACTATCTCCGAACCCAATAGTTCCTCCACCTCTTGGCGGTTGCGCTGTATAGCCGCGTGGTAGTCAACGGTTAGGCGTGGCTGCCATGCACGCAAGTCAGCGAGTAGGGTAGAGTCAAGGTCCTCATTCTCTGCCATCTTCACCAACTCACGGAAATAGCGTCCTGTCTCCGTCTCATACGTAAACTTTTTCTCGTCCAAGAAGCGACAGAAGTCCTCTATATCCTCATCTGTAAGGGTGAACTCCGTAGCAGGAGCAATCGCCTCATGCGTATTGCGATAGCGGGTGGCATAGTCGAAGAACATATTCTGCCTATAGAGCGAATAACATACGTCCACTTTCTGTGAGTCTGTCAGTACAATATCGGGCAGGATACCTCCCGCCGTATCTTTCTTCAGTTCATTACCCCGTTGACGCTCGGCATAGTCTATCGCCTGAATACAACGCCCCGAAGGCAGATAATACTTGGAGGTAGTTACCTTCAAGTGTCCGCCATACGCGATGGGACGGATATTCTGCACCAGCCCTTTGCCGAAAGTACGTTGTCCCAACAGGGTGGCACGCTTTAGGTCTTGCAGACCGCCCGCCACAATCTCGGCAGACGATGCCGACTGCTCGTCCACCAATACGGCAATGGGCATATTGGGGTAGATAGGCGGTGTCTGTGTCTTATAGGAGCGGCAGTTCTGCTCCACCTTGCCACGTGTGGAGACCACCTCCGTACCACGCGGTACGAAATAACTGACCATCTGTATCGCTTCGTCAATCACGCCTCCGCCGTTACTGCGCAAGTCTATCACCAGCCGACGGATACCTTGGTGCTGCACCATGCTGTCAAGTGCCATCAGGAACTCCTGTGCCGAGTTGGTGGTGAACTCCGTGAAGGCAATATAGCCTATCGAGTCTTCCATGACAGCGGCATAGCCCACAGTAGGCATGTGAATGTCACGACGAGTAACCTCACGTGTCAGCAACTCGCCATTGCGCTCTACCGTAATAGACAATGTAGTACCTGCTTTGCCACGTAGTTTCTCTGATACCTGTTGGGTATTCTTACGAGTACAATCCATACCATCCACAGTAACGAACCTGTCCCCAGCCCGCAGACCTGCCTGTTGCGCAGGGTTGCCCTCATAAGGCTCGCTCACATACACAGCCGTATCGCGCTGCATAATCATGGCTCCTATACCGCCGTACTTGCCGGTGGTCATCATACGCAGACTCTCGTCCTCGCGCTCGGGTATATAGACCGTGTACGGGTCCACACGACGCAGCATCTGATTGATACTCACCTCAATGAGGTCGTCATAGTTGAGGGTGTCCACGTAGTTCATATCCAACTGACGCATCACATCGGTGTAGATGGTCAGGTTCTTGTCTATGCGTGTAGTCTTGGTCTCGGCGAATGCGGATAGTCCGCAAACGACAGACATACAAAGAATTAGCAACCTCTTCATGTTAACTATTAACCATTACTTATTACTGACCTTCTTCTTTTTTGCAGGCAAGAAGGAAGAAATATCTTTGTTGTACGAATACAGGTCGCGTACCAATGTGGACGATATATGTGCATACTCAGGACGCGTGTACAGGAGTACGGTCTCTATGCCGCCGAGTTGCTTGTTCGCCTCTGCCATATTGCGCTCATATTCAAAGTCCTCCACGCAGCGCACGCCACGAATGATACAGTGTGCATCATGTTGTGCGGCGAAGTCCACGGTCAGACAATCATATATCTCCACGCTCACACGCGGTTCGTCGGCAAAGATGCGCTGTATGGCATCCAACCGTTCCCGAATAGGGAATGTCTCTTTCTTGGTACTGTTGCGACCTATGCCGATTACTATCTCATCGAATATGGTCAGTCCGCGCATGACGATGTCGTAGTGACCAATGGTAAAGGGGTCAAAACTCCCCGGGAAAATGGCTCGTTTCATATCAAAGATTAACTATTAATTATTACTTATTACTTGGAAAGCGCAGTTCTGCGCTGTCCAACGCACTCTTACTTGCCTCACGGTATGCCACCATCAGTCCGCCTGTGCCCAGCAGCGTCCCGCCGAAGTAGCGCACCACCACCACCAATACATAGTCCAATCCTCTGGCATCTATACTCCGCAGAATAGGTGCACCCGCTGTGCCATGCGGCTCCCCGTCATCTTTGGTTCGCCACAGATTGTCGCCCAACCGGTAGGCATAGCACACATGCCGTGCATCGTGGTACTTCTTCTTGTACCATGCTATGCGTTGCTTTGCCTGCTCCTCATCGGCAATGGGTTCGGCAAAGGCGAGGAACTTGCTGCCACGGTCCTTGTATATCCCCGTGCTCAAGGCGGCTATGGTAGGTTTATGTGACGTGTCATTTGCCATGGTTGCAGACGGTTGGTACCACCATAAAAGGTTTAATTCCTTTGGTTTATCTTATCATACTGCGATTGGCGCGTAGGGTCTATATCCACCAATATGTCATACACTTTCTTTTTTTCGGCATCTGTTCCCTCTTGAAAGATATTTATCAGTTCATCCGATTTCGCATCTAAGAATGCATTGATTACATACGTGGCAGGGCGTGCACGGTTGGCTTCTTTCAGCACATCTATTCCGCCGGCAATTCTGGCACGTCCGTTGGCTACGTTGTTCGCCATCTCATCCAAGCCCAATCTGTGATATTCATAGAAATACTCGCGATACTTCTTGAAAGCCTCGTCCATTAGGTTGTTAATCAAAGCATAGCGGTTGCGGTTACTCTCAAAGGCTTTCCATCCTGCCGCTTCGGCTGTCTCCAATGATGCCGCTTGGGCCGCACTCACAATTTGTTCGCAGGTTTGGAAGAACGGGGTCCCACCTAACCGCGAGAATGAATCCATATCATACCCTAATATCAAATAGCAGTAATATGCCAACATCGCAGTCAAGTTAGAGGTGAATACAGACTGCTGGTATTCAAGCCTGTCGAACTCTTGGTAGGTGAAGCAGAAAGTATTGTCTTTGAAGTTCAGCAGTGGTGTGGTGTAAGCGGTTCCATATACAGGTCGGCGACTTTGGCAGGTCAGTTCACCTGTGATAACATTGTCTTGTACTGCCGTTACCACCAGCATCATATTGCACTCTATCCGCTCTTGCTCCTGAAAGGTCATGTTGGTCCATTTGCTATTGTTGACAAAGTCCTCCATGGACTGCTTCAGGGTATTGAACATTTCTTTGTTGCTTCCCTGTATCTTGTCGGCATTTACGGTGACATTACACCGTAATTCCTGTGCACAAATATCAGAAGAAACTATGCAAAGCATGCATAGCAGCAAACTGACTGTCTGTATGTGACATGGTATTTTCATCGCTGAATAGATAGGATATTTCCTGTTTGCGTATTGAAATAGATATGTGGTAATTCCTTACCCGTGAACAGACTTTGTGCTAACGGAATAGCCACTCCGTATTGTGCTATGGGGTAGGTCTCGTCCACCTTGACCTCGCCTTTGTACTGCACTTTGATATCCGCACTGCCAGGTAGATTGTAGTAAATTTGCGATGGCTCTTGTGTCTTCTTGGACATATTCTCGGGTGCTAAATCCTGCTTGTGAATGGTTACATCCATTAGGACGGCTTCGCCACTCAAGTCATCATTGGCTACAATGCCTGCATAGCGTGAAAAGCGGCAAAGGACAGTATCCAAAGCACCTTCGCAGGGTGTGTAATACATTGTCATAATCTTGTGCTCAATGGTTTTTCTGCCGACGAAGAGTGATGTCAGTTGCATCTCCCGCTGGTCTAACTCGGTCATCACCAACTGCATGGCTTGTCCGTCGGCGGGTGCGTGCTCTACATCTCCGGCTAATATGTTGAGCCTGGTCTCCCGCAAATGGTAAATCTGCTTGGCTGCTCCCTCAGCCATCTTTGCCACCGAGTTTGCCATCATCTGCTCCTCCAATAGGGGCATTGCCGATGGTGCTACAAGCGTTTCGCGTGCCATAAGAGGGCGATACGGGTATGGAGTGGTTACTTGTGGAGGTACATTGTAGCCATACAGGATACCATTGTCGGTCAAGGCCAGCAATTGGGTTTCTACACCTCGTTGTGCCACCACCTTATATACACGGGCATGGTCGGGCAGCGTGCGCGTAGTCGTGGATATATTGGTCAGTTCGTATTGTACCTCCTCC
>DLLA01000062.1:8188-11804 GCA_002479035.1 Bacteroidales bacterium UBA7574
ATCTTTAGAGCCCAAATATCGCTCTGCATACATATAGAACATGCCGGGCTTGGCTGTTATGACATCGTAGTCAATAGTTACCGCTATCTGTGTTTGTGGCATATAGTAAACAATTGCCAACTCATTCTCTTGCACCCCTTGTGCTTGAAGTGCGCATACACTTGTGAACAATAGTATTGCGCCGGTTATCACTGTTTTGTTCATATCTTATTGTTTATTGATTCCATATTTCCCATGCCGCATCGGCTTGTAGATACAGCATCTCCAGTCCGTTTTTGGTCCGTGCCCCTTGTTGTTTGCCGCGTAGCAGAAACTCCGTCTGCTCGGGGTTGTACACACAATCGTATAGCAAATGCTTCGCTCCCAACCTCTCGTATGGAATAGCGGGGCACGTGTCTGTGTCCGGGTACATGCCGAGTGGTGTGCAATTGATAATAATGGTATGACTATCAAGCACCTGTGGTGTGATGTCAGCATAACCTATCATCTCTGTTTGCGGGTGTCTGCTCACCATAGTGTATTGTATTCCCAATGTGCGTAATCCATACAGCACTGCTTTGCTTACGCCTCCTGTACCCAATATCAGAGCCTTGGTATCAGCGGGCAATAGCAACGGCTGCAGGCTTCGGACAAAACCAATCCAATCTGTGTTGTAGCCTTTGTGTCCGCGCACTACATTCACGGCACCGATGGTGTGTGCAACTTCATCTATCTCGCTCAGGTACGGCATTATCGTTTGCTTGTAGGGTAGGGTAACATTCATTCCGTCCAATACCCGCAACTTCTCCTCCACGTTGGCTATGTCTGCAATCGGGAAGAGCCGATAATCGGCATCAATTCCCTCGTGCATGAACTTCTCTGTGAAGTAGCGTGCCGAAAAGGAGTGTTCCAATGGAAATCCTATGATACCGTAGTGACGCATAATTTCCCTTTTTTGATGGTTGCCTGATGGGTAGGGGAGTAGAATACTTTCCCTCCTTCACCACGTTGCAATGCCTCGTATATTTCGTCTGTTTGCGGGAAATGGTATGACCGTAACTCTTCGTAGAGTTTTGTCATTTCCGCCTGACGTGTATCACGCTTTTCCAACCAATCCACATACCCTTGCATACGTTCTGCAGTAGCGGCAATATGTTCTATCTCTGCTTTCGAATGGCAGCACAATTGCTTCCGAATGGCATTTCGCAGGATATTAGTGTCACTATTAGTAGAATCCGTTACCCAGTTGATATGCCGAATATCACGCAGATAGTGCTCTATATAGTCGCGTGTAGTGCAGAGGAGCGGACGAATGACAGGTACGCTATCCGTTACCACCGGATTCCCGCTTTTGGGGCGCATACCGCACAATCCGCGCAGTCCGGCACCTCGTCGCAGGTTGAGCAGTACTGTTTCTGCCTGATCGTTCTGATGATGTGCCACTGCAATAGCCTCACACCTCTGCTCTTGCGCCAACTCAGCAAACCATCGGTAGCGCAATTCCCGAGCAGCCATCTCTATACTTATATGTTGCCCTTGGGCATACATGCGGGTGTCAAAATGCTTGATGAATAGCGGTGTGTGTACATCGTCCCGTGGCTGTAGCAACGGACTGTGACTTACTGCCTGTTCATCTCTGTCGCTCTCTTCGCCTCGTAAGTGAAAATTGCAATGTGCTACTACGCAATCATATCCTCCGCGTTGCAGCACATCCCACAATGCCATACTGTCTGCTCCGCCGCTCACGCATACCAATACGCGCCCATTTCGGGATAACAGGTCGTAGTTCCGTATGTATTTCTGCACTCGGCGTAGCATGGGCAATGTCAAATAGTGGATTCCAAACTGTCTAATGTTACGATTCCATTCACAATGGCGTAGATGGTCAAGCCTGCAGTAGAGTGGATATTCAATTTGCGGGCAATGTTCTTTCGGTGGCTCATTACGGTGTGGATGGATAGGCACATAACATCGGCTATCTCCTTGTTACTCAACCCTTTTACCACCTGCACAAGAACCTCTTTCTCGCGTGCTGACAGCCCGTCTGATTCCTCGTCCTGCTTGGCAGTAACGTCTGAAGCAGAGTGTTTCTGCGCATGTCGGGCAATGGCGGGAATCATTATCTCGTCCTCAATGGCGCAGTGCAATGCCAATTCATTCTCGAAATGATAGATGTCGTGCAGTGCCGCATAGAGCAGTCGTGTCTGTTCACGTGACTTGTCATCTTCGTGCTTAGGGTGCGGGTAGTACTTGATAATCAAGTTCTTGAGTTCTATTGCCTTGGTGGTGATGTGCTCATCGTCTGTGGCATGGTGCTCAAAAGAGAACTCGTTTTCGTGCTGGATATGTGCGCGAATCTCCTGTACATACTCGTCGAAGAAACGAATAATCAGTAGGGGAATATGTGTGTCGGTATCTGCCAAATTAATGGCTTCCAATAGTTCCTGTCTGATACGGGGCAATTGAAAGTCAATGAAATACGTGTGTGCATTGCCCAAATAGCGTTGCAGGGTAGGGACATCAATAGGGTCTGTATTGCGGTATGTCTTTTGGGTGGCAAAATTTACTACTGCCAGCAGCGTGGCGCAGTCTACACCGTTTTCTGCACACACTGTTTCAATACTCTTGTCGCCCACACCCATAGGCAGACCAAAACGATTGATTAACTGAAGTACTTGATTCTCAAAACATTCGTTATTGCCCGATGCTCCCATCAAGTCGCACATCTTATCCGTAGCCTTATACATAATCTTTTTACCTTACTATTATCCTACTATTAAACCCAACAATTTTACTCGGTCAAATCTTTGGTTTATCTTCATTTAACCAGTGCCCGATAATGTGGATATTCAGAGTGCAAAGTTACTGCTTTCTTTTGAGATATGCAATATCCATACTTGACAGACCGTCTGAAACATAACTGAGACAAACAAACCTCATGCAAAAACAGCATTTGTTGGCGTGTATTATACCTACTAACTTTTTCCTTCTTTGTTATTTATCCCTATACCGTATGCGTAGTCTATCCCTTGCTCATCCCTTGCGTATCCCTTGCTGTTTTACACGAAAAAGACCCGAGGGGGAATCGGGTCTTTTCGGGGTATAAATGGGGTAATAATAGGATTATTGCTTGGGTTCTTTGAGCCAGCGGTCGAGCCATGCGAAGAAAGTGCGCTGCCAGAGAATGCCGTTCTGCGGTTGGAGCACCCAGTGGTTCTCGTCGGGGAAGATGAGCAGTTCGGCAGGTACGCCGCGCATCTTGGCTGCATCAAAGGCTGCCATACCCTGGTTGGCGAGGATGCGGTAGTCCTTCTCGCCGTGGATACAGAGGATAGGCGTGTCCCATTTGTCCACAAAACGGTGGGGCGAATTGGCAAAGGTGCGTTGCGCAACTTTATTGTCCTTGTCCCAATAAGCACCGCCCATGTCCCAGTTGGCGAACCATTTCTCCTCGGTCTCGAGGTACTGCATCTCCATATTGAAGATACCGTCGTGGGCGATGAACGCTTTGAAACGGTGGTCGTGGTGACCCGCCAGCCAATAGACGCTGAAGCCGCCGAAGGACGCTCCGACACAGCCGAGGTGGTTCTTGTCCACATAGGGTTCGGAGGCCACGAACTCGTCGATGGCCGTGAGA
>DLLA01000062.1:11870-12080 GCA_002479035.1 Bacteroidales bacterium UBA7574
GCCCGCCGTAGTCACCGCTGATAGCCTCGTTCCATGCCATGCCGAAGCCCGGGAGTCCGCGGCGGTTGGGGGCAACGATGATGTAGTCGTTGGCAGCCATCATCATGAAGTTCCAGCGGTAGGACCAGAACTGGCTGACAGGCGATTGGGGACCGCCCTCGCAGTAGAGGAGGGTGGGGTACTTCTTGGTCGGGTCGAAGTGCGGCGGGG
>DLLA01000062.1:12135-14450 GCA_002479035.1 Bacteroidales bacterium UBA7574
ACATCACCCAAACCAGCATCTGCTTGCCGTCGGTGGTCTTCTGCCAGCGCGGAATGACAGTACCCATCTCGATTTGGGCGTAGATATTCTCGTTTTCGGTGGTCAGTTGGATGGGTTCTTGTCCCGCTTGGAAACGGTAAACCTCGTTGGCTTCGCGCATGGAGTGGCGCATGCAATAGTAGGTGTCGCCGATGCTGGCGCAGGGTACGAAGTCGTACTGGCCGGAGGTGAGGCAGGTGATTTTGCCTTGGAGGTCGGTGAGGTAGAGCATGGCTGTAGCGTGCCATACTGCGCTGAATACGAGGGAGTTGTCGTCTTTCCAGTAGTATGCGTCCACGTTGGTGTCGAGCCCTTCGGTGAGCCAACGCACTTCACCTGTTTCGAGGTTCTTGACCATCAGGCGGTTTTGGTCGCTCTCGTAGCCGTCGCGTGCCATACTGAGCCATGCAATATACTGACCGTCAGGCGAATAGGACGGGTTGGTGTCGTAGCCTGCGTTGGGGGCAGTGATGTTCTTGTGCAGTTTGGTATCAAGGTCGTAGAGGTAGATGTCGGAGTTGGTGGAGACGGCATAGTCGAGGCCTGCTTTCTTGCGGCAGGTGTAGGCTATCTGCTGCCCGTCGGGACTCCATGCGAGTTGCTCAATACCGCCAAAGGGTTTCATGGGACTCTCGTAGGGTGTGCCGTCGAGAATGTCCACGATATTGCTGACTATCAACTGTCTGCCATCGTTGCGGAGGTCGCACAGGAAGGGGTGAGGTGCTGTTTCCGTCCACTCGTCCCAGTGCTTGTACATGAGGTCGTCCACCACGCGCCCCGAGGCAAGAGGCAGGTCGGGGTACTTGTCCGCGGTGGTGGGTACGGTCTTGACCTGCGCGATGAGGATGATTTTGTCGCGTTTGGGCGAGAGCAGGAAGCCTTCGATGTCGCGGTCGAAGCCCTGCAGGCACAGTTCGTGGGCGTTGGACATCCCCGCGGTGAGGTAGAGTTTGCCGCCACGGAGATACGCCACTTGCGCGTTGCCCCACCATGCGGGGCTGTTGCCTACGAACTCTTGGTAGGTCTGGAGGTGGTTGTCGGTCTCTTCGGCGAGGCGCACCCACGTGGTGGAGCGGTTCTCGGGGACGCTGTAGTAACTGACGGTGTAGAGAACGTTGCCTGTTTCGGGGTCGGGCATGACGTTGCCGATACGCCCCATCGCCCAGAGGGCTTCGGGTGTGAGACGACCGCCTTCAATGGTGACTTGCGGCTTGGTGACGGGCGGCAGGTTGTCCGCCTCTTTCTGGTGGCAGGAGGCTGCCAGTAGGGCAATAGTAGCCATTAGGATAAGTTTACGCATATTGGTTTTTGTTTGTTGTTTATCATGGTACAGATATTGCTTTTTGCAAATGTGATTTTATCGTCTGATATATTCTGCAAAGGTATAGGGGTAGGGGTTCTTGTCGTCGGCAGAATGATGCTCCTCGCTGATACACTGCCAAACAGCGGGGTCTATCGCGGGAAAGAACGTGTCGGCATCGTCCCATGAGTGATGGATATGTGTGATGTAGAGTTTGTCCACAATGGGCAGAAACTGCCGATAGACCATACCTCCGCCGATGATGAATGCCTGTTCGTCGTTGGTTATCAATGACTTCACCTCGTCAATAGAGTGTGCTACCTCGGTGTTCTCGAAGGCAAAGTCAGCACGGTCGGACAGCACGATATTGCGGCGGTTAGGGAGCGGGTGACGCGGCAGGGAGAAGAAAGTGCGCTCGCCCATAATGACGGTGCAACCTGTGGTAACCTGTTTGAAATGACGAAGGTCGTCGGGCAAATGACACAGCAAATCGCCCGCCTTGCCAATGGCGTTGTTTTCGGAAATGGCAACAATGAGATTCAGCATATATTACAGAGGTTAGATAGCAGAGATTAGAGGTTAGACTGTAGGGATTAGACAGCCACCACGCCTGCGATATGCGGGTGTGGGTTGTAGTTCTGCAACTCAAAGTCCTCATACTCAAAGCCGAACAGGTCCTTCTTGTCGGGGTTGATGTGCATAGTGGGCAATGGACGCGGTTCGCGTGTCAGTTGCAGGCGCACTTGGTCGAGGTGGTTGAGGTAGATATGCGCGTCGCCCAAGGTGTGGACGAAGTCACCTGCCTGCAATCCTGTTACTTGCGCCATCATCTGCAAGAGCAACGCATACGATGCGATATTGAACGGCACCCCGAGGAAGATGTCTGCGCTGCGCTGATAGAGTTGCAGCGACAGCCTGCCGTTTGCCACATAGAACTGAAACAACTTATGACACGGTGGCAATGCCATTTTGTTGA
>DLLA01000174.1:0-1003 GCA_002479035.1 Bacteroidales bacterium UBA7574
ACCGTATATCTACCGTGTATCAACCGTGAAAATACCGTAGTTGTCGGCGTGAGGTCGGCGGGAACTACACGTATGCAAGAATAGAAATAAATGATAAAAATAGTATTCTTTGCCTTTGTAGAGTGAAAGGATGTTTTGTCCCAATCAATGCCAGAACAGGTGCAATAGGTGCATTTTTATTATGTTGTTTGTCATTAAGTTGCAAAGAAAGTGCAATTTTCGTGTTTGCAGGTGATAGTTCTTACAGATTGGGGCTGCACCGAGCGGTGTGGGATACTTTGGCACGGCGAGCATCAATCCGTGGGATATGCGGAAGGCGCAAAGCGACAAGGTGCGGATTGCGGCATTCCCGTCCGCCGTATTGCGGAAAGGATATTGAGACCTGCTGAATAGGGTAAACAAGATACGCATCCATGCCTTAATAGTGACCGTGTTCTTTGACGTATGAAATGCTGCTCATGATGGGAGCGGATTAGACATAGTCGCTTTTTTACAACTTGACTTTGCAAAAGTAAAAAAGTAGCAACATCTTTTGGTCGGCTAATGGAAAAGATGTAATTTTGCAGGCGAAATGGAATAATAAGGATATTGCAAACCCAAACAAATCAAAACAAGAAAACGGCAGTAAGGTGCTGATAACAGGTATATTGGTATATATGCCATTGATATAAGATGATATGTCAAAAATTGAAGTGCTATGAAACATCTTCTTACAATCGTTTTATTCTTAAGTGTGGCACTTGTATCGTTTGCACAAGTGAGCGGTACGATTGTAGATGTGCAAAAAGTGCCTGTCATCGGTGCTGCGGTGCAAGTGAAAGGTTCTACTACGGGTACGATAACAGACCTTGACGGGAATTTTGCACTCACGGCTTCCGGCAATGAGACATTGGTGGTCAGTTGCTTGGGCTACATCACCCAAGAGGTCCCATTGCGCGGGGACACCGTTGTTCATATCATTCTCAAGGAAGAGACGCAGAAACTGGACGAGGTTGTCGTGGTG